>CAYTJA010000312.1:0-5648 GCA_964437835.1 uncultured Spirochaetales bacterium | reverse complement strand
TGTACGAACGCATCCGGCTCGGAGCGCGGCACGAGCGCACCGTCGGGACGATAACGTCGGTCCGCAAAGCCCTCGGCGATGAAGCCGGCGCCAGTCTGGCAGTACGCCTGAAGGCGCGAGCCGGGAAGGCCCATGACCGGTAGCTTCAACACCTCGGCCGCCTTGGCGACCGGTCGCGCATAGGCGTCGTCGCGACACGCCTGGTTGTAGAGAGCGCCGTGCGGCTTCACGTGGCTGAGGCGCGTGCCGTGGGCGCGGGCAAAGCCCGCAACCGCGCCCACCTGGTAGAGCACGTCGGTCTCCACCTCGGCCGGGTCCACGATCAGGGTGCGCCGACCGAAGCCCCGCAGGTCGAAGTGGCTGGGATGGGCCCCGATCGCGACCCCGGCCTCCTTGGAGCCGGCCGTCTTGGTCTGCGCGGCGGCGAGCAGCAGGTGGATGCTGACCGGCATGTCGAGCTGCGCGGCGCGGTCCCAGAAGGGATCGTCTTCGGGGCGCAGGTTGTCGCCGCCCGAGGGCCAGGCCGAGATCGCGACGCCCTTGTAGCCCTCTTTCTTCGCGCGCTCGAGCTCCTTGACGGAGGTCTCGATGCCGACGTTCGGCGTCTGGAAGATCCCGATCAGCCGCTGCGGGTCCGGCGCGCAGAAGCCCTCCTTGAGCCAGCGGTTGTAGGCGCGGATGCCCGCGAGGTGGGCGTCGACGTCCTTGTTCTTCATGAAGGTCAGCATTGCGCGCTGCGGGGGATACAGGATCTCGGCGTCGACGCCGTCGACGTCCATCAGCTCCAGCCGCTGCTCGCCGCGGTAGCAGCCCGGGTGGATCTCGTGGGCGGCCGGATTCGTCGGCTTGCCGTAGCGCGAGCCGGTCCACTTGAGGTCTTCGGGATGGGTGCCGGCGCAGGTCACGAGGCCGAGCGGCTCGGGTGTGTTCGAGCCCATGTAGATCCACGCGTGCCCACCGTCCTTGTCCTCCACCAGCTTCGGAGCGGTGTCGAGGAACTTCTTCTCGAGCCACTTCTCCCAGAGATCGGGCGGCTCGACGGTGTGGGAATCGGACGAGATGATCCGGTACGCGCGCTTCGCCATGGGGGTTCCCTCCTGATCGGTGCAGTCTCGTGTATCGCGCCGCTCGGGCGCTGGCAAGCGCGAATTCGTGAGCGCCCCGAAGGACCTGCGGGGCTGGCCGGCGGGCCGGGCCGGCTTCGCGCTGCGCGGCGCCGCTCAGGCTGCCGCAATTCGCGGCAGCGCGGCCGAATCCGCCGCGGCCGCGCCGAGCTGGATCGGGAGCGAGGCGAAGCCCTGCACGAACTCGGTGCGCAGGCGCACGCTGTGCGCGAGGTCGACGCTGTAGTGCGGGAAGCGGCGCAGCAGCGCCGTCAGCGCGACGCGGCCCTCCATGGTCGCGACGTGGCGCCCGAGGCACTGGTGCGTGCCCGCGCCGAAGGACAGGATGCGCGGCGGCTTGCGCGTCACACGGAAGTCGTCGGGGCGCTCGAACTCGCGCTCGTCGCGATTCGCCGATGCGTACAGGAAGATCACCGATTGACCCGTGCGCATGCGCTCTCCGTGGAGCCCGACTTCGCGCAGCAGCCGCCGGCCGAGGAACTGCGTCGGCATGTCGAAACGCAGGATCTCGTCGAGCGCGGCCGGGATGCGCTCGGGCTCGTGGGCCAGCAGCGCGCGCTGCTCCGGGTGCTCCCAGAGCCGCAGCACTCCGTTCGCGAGCACCTTCGGAATGGTCTCCGAGGCGCCGATCACGAGCATCGCAGCGTGCGAGCCCGCCTCGGCGTCCGTGAAGCCGCGGCCGTCGCTGCGCTCGAAGCTCGCGATTGCGGACAGCGCATCGGCGCCGCTGTGTCCCGAGCGGCGCCGCGCGCGAATGCGCTCCTCGCAGAAGGTCTGCAGCTCGCCCAACGCGATCAGGCCGTCGGCGGTCATTCCCTCGGTGGCGGGCTCGTGCTGGAAGAAGCGCTGCACCAGCAGGGCGAGCTCGGGCCCGTCCTCGAGGTGCAGCCCGATTGCGAGGCAGGCCATCGCGACCGCCAGCTCGGAGCCGAGCTCCGTCACGACGTCGAGCTCGCCGCGTTTGGCCGCGCGGTCGAGGATCGCCTCGACCAGCTGCAGCGCGCTGATCTCGATGCGCCGCACGTGCGCGGGCAGGAAGCAGCGGCGGATCACCGCGCGCAGGCGCGTGTGCTCGGGCGGGTCCATGCAATTGATCATCGGGGAGACGGGCTGCTCGCGCGTGAGCAGCTGCGCGGGCGCGGTGCCGCGCGAGGCGCTGAACGCGGGGTTGCTGCTGGCGTCCCAGATGTCCTCGAAGCGCGAGAGCGCCCAGGCGTCGTAATGCGGCATGAAGTAGGCCGGCGCCTCGTCGCGCAGGCGCCGGTAGGTCGGCAGGGGGTCCTCGCGGATCTCGGTGGCGAAGGGGTCGTACTCGACCATGCGGACTCCAGCTGCGGCTCGTTCCAGAAGTGCCTGCACGGGCGATGCCAGCGGGGAGCCCGCTGTCGGGCCGAGAAGTGGTGGGACGCCCAGCTCTGGTTCAGCTTGCCCCATTCTGCCGATGCGTTGCTGTGGCATGCTGCCTCGGTGCCCGCCCGGCAGGGACCACGGGCGCGCGGGGCCGCGACCGGATGCCGAGCAGCGATTTCGATGTATTCGACTGCCACCACCATGTGGGCGACGCCTTCTCTTCGCTAGGCGGCGCTGTCGAGGGCCCGCAGCTCTCGGAGGCCGAGGTCGCGAATCGCGAGCTCGCGTCGCGCCTCGCGATCATGGATGCCGCCGGCGTGCGTCAGGCGCTCGTGATCCCGGGCCACGGCTACCTGCGCATCTGCGGCCATGCCGACACGCGCGCCCAGAACGACCGCATCGCGGCCTATCGCGACGCGAACCGCGCGCGCTTTCCCGCCGCGCTCGGGATCGTCGAGCCGCGCGACGGCCCGGCCAGCCTCGCCGAGCTCGAGCGCATGCGCCGCGAGCTCGGTTTGGTCGGCGTGAGCCTGCATACGCGCTTCCAGGGCGTCTCGCTCGATTCGCGCTGGATCCAGCGCTATGTCGAAAAGATGGGCGAGCAGGGCCTCGTGCCCGTGATCCACGCGATGGACGAGACTCCCGAGGAGGCGCTCTGGAAGCTCGCGGCGCTGGCCCGGAGCTTCCCCGAGCTTCCGATGCTCGTGCTCGACCCCTTCTCGTCCTACGAAGCGACGCGCCAGTGCTTCTTCCTGGCCGAGCTCGCGCCGCGCCTGCTCTTCGACACCAGCCTTTCCTACAACTTCGATTTCATCGAGGACTTCGCGCAGCGCTTCGGGGCCGAGCGCGTCGTCTTCGGTACCGACCTCTATTCCTGGCCCGTGGGCCGCCGCATCAGCCACCTGCTGCCGCAGATCCTCGAATCGGGCCTCTCGCGCGAGGCGAAGGCGCTGATCCTCGGTGGCAACGCGCGCCGGCTCTTCGGCTTATGATGTCCTGACGGGCGGATCGCTCGGGCCGGCCGCAGCCAGGCCTGGCCGGAGCCCTCGCCCACCGCCCGGGAGGACGCATGCCCACGACCCATCTCTCGCTGTGCCGCTTCTGCCACGCCGGCTGCCCGATCGAAGTGACGCTCGAGAACGGCCGCGCGGTGCGTGTGCTGGGCGACAACTCGAACCCGGTCTACCACGGCTACACCTGCGCGAAGGGCCGCGCGCTGCCCGAGCAGCACCGCCACCCGGAGCGCCTGCTGCACTCCCAGAAGCGCATGCCGGACGGCAGCTATCGCGCGATTCCGGTCGCGGACGCGATCGGCGAGATCGCCGAGCAGCTGCAGTCGATCCTCGCCGCGCACGGCCCGCGCGCGATCGCGAGCTATACCGGCACCTTCTCGTTCCCGTATCCCGCGACGGTCCCCGTGGCGATGGCGTGGATGGACGCGATCGGCTCGCCGATGCGCTTCACGAGCGCGACGATCGACCAGCCCGGCAAGATGATCGCAGCCGCGCTGCACGGCAGCTGGCAGGGCGGCCCACAGACCTTCGACAGCGCCGATACCTGGCTGCTCGTCGGCGCGAATCCGGAAGTCTCGAAGTCGATCGGCATTCCGAGCGCGAATCCGGCGCGGCATCTGCACGAGGCCCGGAAGCGCGGGCTGCAATTGATCGTGATCGACCCTCGCGTCTCCGAGGCCGCGCGCAAGGCCGAGATCCACCTGCAGCCGCGCGCGGGCGAAGATCCCGCGATCATTGCAGCGATGCTGCGCGTGATCCTCGCGGAGCGCCTCTGCGACGCCGCCTTCGTCGCCGAGAACGCGCGCGGCCTCGAGGCCCTGCGCAGCGCGGTCGAGCCCTTCACGCCGGAATACGCCGCGCGCCGCGCAGATGTGCCCGCCGACGACATCGTGCGCGCCGCTCGCCTGTTTGCGGGCGCGCGCCGCGGCATGGCGAATGCCGGCACCGGCCCGAACATGGCGCCGCGCGGCAACCTGACCGAATACCTGCTGCTGTGCCTGAACACGCTCTGCGGGCGCTGGCTGCGCGCGGGTGAGCCGATCCCGAACCCGGGCGTGCTGCTGCCGCCTACGCACGCCGTCGCGCAGCCCGCGGAGCCGCGCCCGGGCTGGGGCTTCGGCGAGCAGATCCGCGTGCGCGGCCTGACGGACACGGCCGCGGGCCTGCCGACGGCGGCCCTCGCCGACGAGATCCTGCTCGACGGCCCCGGCCGCGTGCGCGCGCTGTTCTCGATCGGCGGCAACCCGATGGCCGCGTGGCCCGATCAGCGCAAGACGCAGGCTGCGATGCAAGCCCTCGAGCTGAACGTGACGCTCGACATCAAGATGTCGGCCACCGCGCGCACCGCGCACTACGTGATCGCGCCGAAGCTCAGCCTCGAAGTGCCCGGCATGACGCTGCCGCCGGAATCGCTGACGCCCTACGCGATGGGCTATTCGGTTCCCTGGGGCCAGTACACGCCGGCCCTGCTGCCGCCGCCCGCGGGCTCGGATCTGATCGAGGATTGGGAGCTCTTCTACGATCTGGCACGGCAGATGAAGCTGCCGCTGCGCATGTTCGCGGCCTACTCCTGGGGCCCGGAGGCGTCGCAGCCGGCCTACCTCGACCTCGACATGCAGCACAAGCCCACGACCGACGAGCTCTTCGAGGGGCTGACGAAGGGCGCGCGGATTCCGCTCTCCGAGCTGAGGAAGCACCCGCACGGAGCGATCTTCGCCGACCCGGAAGCGCGCGTGCAGCGCCGCAACCCCGCCTGCAGCGCGCGCCTCGAGCTCGCGAATGCCACCATGCTAGGCGAGCTCGCCGAGGTTGCCGCCGAGCCGCTCGCGCGCGATACCGGCTTCCGTTTCCAGCTGATCTCGCGCCGCCTGCCCGACGTCCACAACTCCGCGGGCCGCGATCTCCCGCGCCTCACGCGCCGCTGGCGCTACAACCCGGCCTTCATGAACCCGGCCGACCTCGCCGCGCTCGGCCTCGCGACTGGCGACGCGATCGAGATCGATTCCGGCCATGCGTCGATCCAGGGCATCGTCGAAGCCGCGCCGGACGTCCGCGCGGGCGTGATCTCGATGCCCCACGGCTTCGGCGACGCGCCCGACCGCGACCACGAGCTGCGCTCGATCGGCAGCAACACCGGCCGCCTCTCGCCGGTCGACCGCGG
>CAYTJA010000311.1:0-35158 GCA_964437835.1 uncultured Spirochaetales bacterium | reverse complement strand
CAGGGCCTCCGCCTCCGCGAGTGCGGCCTGCGCGAACGCGGAGTCCGGCGCGATCGCGAGCGCCTGCTCCGCGTGCGCGCGCGCGGCGCCCGGGCGCCGCTGCGCGACGAGCTCCTCGGCGAGGTTGATGTGCGCGATGTGATTGTTCGCGGTGACAGCGAGTGCGTGCTCGAAGAGGGTCGTGGTATCGCGCCAGACGCGGCACTGCGCCGCGCTCAGCACGGCGAATCCGAGTACTGCCAGCGCGCCCGCGGCGGCAGTCGCGCGCGCGAGCGCAGGGATCCCGCGCGCGAGCTCGCGCGCGCTCCACGCGAGCGCGAGCCACAGGCCGATTTGCGGCAGGTAGCTGTAGCGGTCGGCGCGCGCCTGCGCGCCGACCTGCACGATGCCGATCACGGGCGCGAGCGTCACGAGGTACCAGAACCAGCCCACCGCGAGCTGTGGCGCGCGCCGGGCAAGCGCCGCGCAGCCCGCCGTTACAGTGACGACACCGAGCGCCGCGGTGCCTGCCTGAAATAGCGAAAGCGCCGCCCCGGGATGTGGATAGAAGACCGCGAGGCGCGTCGGCCACGCGCTCTGCGCGGCGTACGCGAAGATCGAGACGCAGGCGTTCGCGACGCGCTGCAGGAGCGGGATCTGCTCGAGGCTCTGCACGGCGCCGGCGCTCGCCTGCGCCGCGAACACGATCGCGGCGTGCACTGCTACGAGCGCGAAGAGCGGCCACTTCTCGCGCAGACACGCGCGCAGCTTCGCGAGCTCGATCGGCCCTCCGGCTGCGGCCTGCAGGCGGCCGAGCGGCCAGTAGTCGAGTAGCAGCAACACCAACGGCAGCGTCACGAGAGTCGGCTTCGAGAGCAGCCCCAGTGCCAGCCATAGCGCGGGTGCAAGCCCGGCTCGCCGCGGCGTGCGCGCGCCGGGAGCCACGACGCGCGCATACGAGAAGAGCGCAGCCGCAAAACACAGGCCCGCCAGCACGTCGCGCCGGTACGAGGCCCAGGCGACCGATTCGACCCGCAGCGGGTGCACTGCGAAGGCCGCGGCCGCGAAGAGCGCCACGCCTCGCGCTCCGGTCAGGCGCTCCAGCGCAGCGAAGAGCAGCGCTGCGGCCCCCGCGTGCAGCGCGATGCTGACCGCGTGGAATGCGCGCGGGTCGAGCCCGAAGAGCGAGACGTCGATCAGCCACGAGATCCGCGTCAGCGGAAACCAGTTCGCGCCGTGGAAGCTCGTGAATGCCCAGGCGAGATTCGCGGCGCTGAGCCCGCCGGTGATGTGCGGATTGCGCGTGATGTAGAGATCGTCGTCGTAGTCGACGAAGCCGTTCTCGAGGCAGGGAGCGAAGGTCGCGAACACCAGCAGGACGAGCCCCGCGGCGCAAGGCCAGCTCGGGGTCCTGCGGCTCGCAGGCGCGCGCTCCATCGCGGCGAGTGTACCCACGGGGACCCACCGCGCCTCGCTCCACCGCAGCGCGCGGGCCGCGCGCATCCCGGTTGACCCGGTGGCGCGCGCGGGTGCACCCTGCGCGGATGCGTCACCGCACCTTGCTGGCACTCGCCGTCGGGCTGCTGGGCCTGCTCGCCGCGTCGCTCCCGCGCGCCGGCCGCGCCGATCCGGATCTCACGGTCGCGAACCTGAACGCGCTGCACGGCGTGATCTGCCCCGCCGGCAGCGACCGCTGCCGACTCTCCGATCGCATGGACCTGATGTTCCAGTGGATCGAGGACGCCGGCTGCCCGGACGTCGTGACGCTGCAGGAGGTCTCGACCTTCGGGAACTCCGTGCTCGCGGCGGTGAACGCGCGCTATCCGAGCGCCTGCGGTGGCCAGTACACGCAGGTCTTCCTGCCGAATTCGATCATCGACGAGGAGATGATCCTCACGCGCCATCCCGTGCTCGACAGCGCGCTGCTGGTGCTGCACGGCGACCCGAGCCTGCAGCGCCACGTGCTGCACGCGCGCATCGAGCATCCGAAGGGCCCTGTCGACCTGTTCACGACGCACCTGGCCTCGGGCTCGGACAACGCGAACGGCGCCTGCGCGGCACCCTGCCCGGCCGAGTGCGTGAGTGCCGGTGCGGCGACGAACCGCCAATGCCAGGCCGTGCAGCTCGCGGACTGGGTCGCGCTTCGGCACACCACGCCGACGCCCGCGATCGTGACCGGCGACATGAACGCGCAGCCGGGCAGCTTCGAGTACAACCACTTCGCCGTCACGCGCGGCTACACCGACACCTATCTCGCCGCAGGCCTGCCCGAATGCAATCCCGCGACCGGCGTCGGCTGCACCTCGGGCCGCGAGGATGCGAACCTCTCGCAGCTCGAGTCGCCGGTCTCGAACGAGGCCGTCCGCATCGATTTCACGTTCCTGGTGCCGCCTCCGCCCGGGTCGAGCTGCAACCTCGAGATCGAAGGGCCCGGCGATCTCGACAGCGACGGCACGACGACGCGCATCTTCACGGACCTGCCGAATCCGTTCGCGCCGGGCTGCGGGCCGCTGCCGGACGCGATCTGCTGGCCCTCGGATCACGAGGGCACCGAGCTCGACCTCGAGATCTCGGGCTGCGTACCCTCCGCGACGATTCCGGCGCTGCCCGGCGCGGGCGCCGCGCTCGCGGCGCTCGCGGCGCTGCTCGCGAGCACAGGCGTCCTGCTGCTCGCGCGGCGCACCAGGCTTGCGGCCTCCACCAGGGAGCAGTGAAGGATGCCTGAGGCACTCGACCCCGAGCGCATGCAGCAGATCTTCGACCAGGTGAAGAACTGGGGTCGCTGGGGAAAGCACGACCAGCGCGGCGCGCTGAATTACATCACGCCCGAGAAATGCGCGCGCGCGGCGGCGCTGATCGAAGACGGCGAGAGCCTGAGCCTCGCGCTCGACCTCCCGGTACAGCCGGCCGTCGACAATCCGCACCCCGCACTGCACATGATGCTGATGGCCGGCGACGCCTGCACGCTCGACGAATTCGGCGGGCTGCAGCAGACGGCCGACTTCATCGGCGTCTCCTTTCACGGCATGGCGTCGACGCACATCGACGCGCTCTGCCACGTGCTCGTGCAGGGCCGCATGTACAACGGCTTCGAGGCCAGCGACGTGCGCAGCACGGGAGCGCTGCGCAACAGCATCATGGCCGCGAAAGACGGCATCGCGTCGCGCGGCGTGCTGCTCGACATCCCGCGCCTGCGCGGCCTGCGCTGGCTCGAGATCGGAACCGCGGTCTCGGTCGACGAGCTGGAGGCCGCCGAGAAAGCGCAGGGACTGCGCGTCGAAGAGGGCGACGTGCTGCTCGTCTCGACCGGCCGCCACGAGCGCCGCGCCGAGCTCGGCGCCTGGAGCCCCCTCGAAGGCCTCGCGGGCCTGCACCCCGAGTGCATTCCGTGGCTCCACGAGCGCCGCGTCGCAGTGCTGGGGAGCGACGGCATCTCCGACGCACTGCCCGGCGCACGCATCCCGAACTGGCCGGTCCCGGTGCACCAGTGCGGCATCGCCGGCATGGGCCTGCACCTGCTCGACAACCTCGACCTGCGCGCGCTCGGCGCCGCCTGCGCGCGCCGCAAGCGCTCCGCGTTCTTCCTGCTCGTCGCCCCGCTGCGCGTCGACAAGGGCACCGGCTCGCCGGTCAATCCGATTGCGGTGTTCTGATGTAGATCTCCCAGCCCGCGAAGTGGGGACCGCTCAGGTCCCAGCTCGCACGCCTGGCGTCCGCCGTCAGAATGAACGCGCCCTTGCGCGTTCCCACCAGCACCCGCACTCCGGTCATTCTCGAGTCCTTTTCGAGCTCGTTCCGAGTCTACCGCCCCAAGCCCGGCACCATGAAGGTCGGATTGCGTGCGAGGCGGACGTCCTCGCAGCGCAGGTCGCAGGCGCGCTTCCAGTCGTCCGCGGCGAGCACGTAGAAGCGCTGCTCTCGGATCGCGGAGAGCGTGCGCTCGGCGATCAGGTCGGGGGCGATGCCCTGTTGCGTCGTCGAATCGCGGATCGACTGCTCGACGAGCTTGCGCTCGGGCGAATCCGCGGCATCGCTGCTGCGCTTCAAGTGCGGCGGGCGGTTGCGCTCGGCGTCGCCGATGCGCGTGGCGACGAGCTCCGGGCACACGACCGAGACGCCGACCCGCGCCTGCTTGAGCGCGAGCTCGTGGTAGAGCGTCTCGGACAGCGAGAGCACCGCGTGCTTGCTCAGCGTGTAGGCCGCGTTGAAGGGCATGTGGATCACCGCGGCCATCGATGCAGTATTCACGATGTGCGCTTCTTCGCCCTGCTCGAGCAGGATCGGCACGAAGCTGCGAATCCCGTGGATCACACCCCAGAGGTTCACGGAGAGCACCCACTCGTAGTCCGCAATGCTGTGCTCCCAGGAGAGGCCACCGGTGAAGACGCCCGCGTTGTTGCAGACGACGTGGATGCGGCCGAAGGCCTCGAGCGCGGTTGCGGCGAGCGCGGCGACTTCGTCCGCGCGCGAGACGTCGGTGCGACGCGAGACCACGCTCGCGCCGCGAGCCGCGAGCTCGCGCTCGACTTCGCGCAGCGCATCCGCCTGGATGTCGGCCAGCACGCACTTCATGCCGAGCTCGGCGAAGCGGCGCGCGAGCGAGCGGCCGATTCCGCTCGCGGCTCCGGTCACGACTGCGACTCTGCCGTTGAACTCCTGCACGGACCCTCCTGCGCCACTCCGCGCCGGGAGCACCCGCAGCCGCGCATCCTACCGGTTCCAGCGCGTCCGCGCGCACGCACGCTGTTCCAGCATCGATCGCTGACGTCCGTGCGGGCTAGGCTGCGGGGGCGACGTTGTCCTTGGGGAGATGGGATTCGAAGCGCTGTTTTTCGACGGCCTTCTTGTAGGCGTCCTCGGGCAGGATTTCTCCGGACTGCATCAGCGCGAAGAGCGCGTCGTCCATCAGCTGCATGCCCTGGTGCTTGCCGCCCTGGATCATCGAGCGCAGCATCGGAGTGTTGCCCTCTCGGATCATGTTCGCGAGGCCCGTCGTGCGCAGCAGGATCTCGTGTACGGCGATGCGTCCCTTGCCACCCGCACGCGGAAGCAGCAGCTGCGACACCACCGCGACCAGCGACTCCGAGAGCGAGAGCCGCACCTGATTCTGCTCGCGTGCCGGGAATGCGTCTACGATGCGGTCGATCGTCTTCGATGCACTGTTCGTGTGCAGCGTTCCGAACACCAGGAGCCCCATCTCGGCGGCCGTGAGCGCGGCCGAGATCGTATCGAGGTCGCGCATCTCGCCTACGAGCACGACGTCGGCATCCTGGCGTACCGCCGCACGCAGCGCCGGCGCGAAACCCTGGGTGTGACTCCCGACTTCGCGGTGCGAGAGCACCGACTCCCGGTTCTGGTGCACGAACTCGACCGGATCCTCGATCGTCACGATGTGCCGCGCGAACTTCAGGTTGATCGCGTGAATCACGGCCGCGAGCGTGGTCGACTTGCCGGATCCGGTCGGGCCCGTGATCAGGACCAGACCCTGCCGCAGCAGCGCCAGCTTCTCGATCGCGGGCGGCAAACGCAGCTCCTGCGTGGTCTGGATCTGCTCCGGAATGATCCGAAACACCGCTCCCGCGCCGTGCTCTTGCACGAAGTAGTTCGCGCGGAAGCGCGCAACGCCGGCCACGCCGTAGGCGAAGTCGAGGTCGTGGCTGTGCTCGAATTCCGCCCACTGCTCCGCACTCGGAATCTCCTGCAGCAGCGCGCGCAGGTCGGGGTCGGAAAGGACGGTCCACTTCGCGACGACCTCGAGGTCCCCGCTGCGCCGGATGCGCGGCGCCATGCCGGCCGCGAGGTGCAGATCCGAACCGTCATTCGCTTTCAGCAGCCGCAGCAACTCGTCGAGGCGTGCCATCTAGGCCCCCAGGACTTTCGGATCTTCGCAGTGCAAGAGGGCGTCGTCGCGCTTGACAGTGCCGGACTGCACCAGCGCGCGGATCGAGAGATCGAGCAGGCCCATGCCCTGCGCCACGCCGGTCTGCAGGATCGAGTGGATCTGGAAGGCCTTGTTCTCGCGGATCAGATTCTCGACCGCCTTGTTCACGACCAGCGTCTCGAGCGCGACCGCGCGCCCCTTGCCGTCTGCGCGCGGCAGCAGGCGCTGCGAGATCACCGCGCGCAGCGACTCCGAGATCTGGGTGCGCACCTGGTCTTGCTGGTCCGAAGGGAAGGACCCGACCAGCCGGTTGATGGTGCGGATGCTGTTGTTCGTGTGCAGCGTTCCGAGCACGAGATGACCCGTTTCGGCGGCCGTCAGCGCGAGCGAGATCGTCTCGAGGTCGCGAAGCTCGCCGATCACGATCACGTCCGGGTCTTCGCGCAGTGCGGCGCGCAGCGCGCGCGCGAAGCTCGCGGTGTGCCGGCCGGCGCTGCGCTGATTCACGACGCAGCGCTTCGGCGGATGCAGGTACTCGATCGGATCCTCGACCGTGAGGATGTGCTCCTGGCGCTCCTCGTTGATCAGGTTCACGAGTGCCGCCAGCGTCGAGGTCTTGCCGCAACCCGTCGGACCCGTCACGAGCACCATGCCCTGGTGATAGTTCGTGTGGCGCGCGAGCGAGCTCGGAAGACCCAGCTGCCCGAGGGTCGGCGGTTCGGCCGGGATCAGCCGGAACACGCCGTCGAGACCGCGCTGCTGGCGGTAGAGATTCACGCGGAAGCGCCCGACGCCGGCGAGCGTGTAGGCGAGGTCGAGCTCGCCGTGCTTCCCCAGTGCTGCGCGCTCCTCGACGCCGAGCACCGAGACGACGATGCGCTCGATCTCCTCGGGCGCGATCGAGCCGATGCCGGCGTCGACGATGCGCCCGGCGACGCGCAGCTTTACCGGCGCGCCGCTGTGCAGGTGCAGGTCCGAGGCGCCGTGTCGAACGGCCACTGTCAGGATCTCCGCGAGGCGCGCCGCGGCGCGGCCGTCCGCTGACGCCTGCGCCGAGCGGGGCGGCTCGACCGCCGCCGCCGCAGATTCTCCGCGCGCCGCGAGCGGCTTCGCGGCGACGGCTTCGGCTGGCGCAGCCGCTGCTGCGACCGGCTCCCTGGCGGAGCGAAGCTTCGCAGGCTGCTCCGCGAGGGTCGCGCCCGCGCTGCCCTGCGGCTGGGCCGGAATCGCAGTCCGCAGCGGCGCCTCGCCGCTCTGGCTGCGCTTCGCCCGCGCGCGAGAGAGCACATCCGTCTGTTTTTGAAGCAGAGCCGCGAGCTGGCGCGGCGTGATCCAACCCTTCTCTACCAGCACCTCGCCGAGCGGCTTCGCGTCGCCGCGGCGCGCCTGTTCAGCGGTCGCGAGCGCGAGTTGCTCCATGCTGATCAGCTTCGCCTGAACCGCGATGCGGCCGAGCAGCGGGAGACTCTTCGCCTCGGGCATGGCCCCGGGCCTATCGGCGGCCCCGGAGCGCGGCCTTACCCGGAAGCGCGCGGGCCGCGCCGGCTCGGGGTGCGCGGCGGGCGCACTGCGAGGGAAACTCCGGATCCGGTGAAATCCGGGGCGGAGTGGCCAAAGAATCCCGATCTCGGGCTTCCCGTATCACAGGATCCTCGCGCCTGGCCGATGACGCACTGCATGCGCACCCGTTATGACGCAATCGTGATCGGAGCCGGCCCCGCCGGCTGGGCGGCTGCCGTTCAGGGCAGCAAGCTCGGCATGGAAGTGGCCATCGTCGAGAAGAGCACCCAGGTCGGCGGCGCCTGCATCCACACGGGCACCGTGCCCAGCAAGACGCTGCGCCAGGCGATCCTCGATCTCGTCGCCGTGCGCCGCGGCGGCGAGCTCGGACTGGTTTCTAGCTTCGGGCGACCGCTCGGAATCCAGGACCTGATGCGGCGCAAGGATGCCGTGATCGAGAAGCAGGTCCGCACGATCCAGAGTTTCCTCGAGCGCAATCGCATCGAGCTGTTGCCGGGCTCGGCGTCCTTCGTATCGCCGCGCCAGCTGCGCGTGGCGACCGCGCACTCGGAGCAGCTGCTCGACGCCGAGCACATCGTGATCGCCACCGGCAGCCGACCGCGACGCCCCGAGAACATCGCCTTCGACGACCACCTGATCTGCGACAGCGACTCGATCCTCAGGCTCGATGGCATCCCGCGCAGCCTGGCGGTGCTCGGCGGCGGTGTGATCGGCTGCGAGTATGCCTGCATGTTCGCAGCCCTCGGCGTCCGCGTGACGCTCGTCGACCGCCGCGACAACCTGATGCGCTTCCTCGACAGTACGATCGTCGAATCGCTCGCGCACCAGATGCGCGAGCTCGGGATGAACATCCTGCTGCGCGAGGATCTCGAGGGCATCGGCACGGAGACGCTCGGTCGCAGTCGGCGCGCCGTGCTCAAGCTCCGCAGCGGCCGCGAGGTCAAGACCGAGCGCGTGCTCGTCGCGGCCGGGCGCGAGTCGAACACCGGCTCCCTCGCGCTCGAGGTCGTCGGGATCGAGACCGACGCGACGGGCCTGATCAAGGTCGACGAGCGTTTCCGCACCACGCAGTCGAATATCTTTGCGGTCGGCGACGTGATCGGCTTCCCGGCGCTCGCCGGCACCAGCATGCACCAGGGGCGCCACGCGATGCTCTGCGCGGCTGGCCGCGAGGGGCACGCGATCCAGCACCTCCCGCTCGCGATCTACACGATTCCCGAGATCTCGATGGTCGGGCTCACTGAGGAGGAGTGCCGCGAGAAGGGCATTGCCTACGAGATCGGCATCGCGCGATACAGCGAGAGCACGCGCGGCCAGATCCTCGGCACCGGCTCGGGCCTGCTCAAGCTCGTGTTCCGGCGCAGCGATCGTGTGCTGATCGGCGTCCACGTGATCGGCGAGGGCGCGAGCGAACTCGTGCACGTCGGCATGATGCTGGTCCAGACCTCGAACAAGATCGACATGCTGGTCGACTCGGTCTTCAACTACCCGACGCTCTCCGAGGCCTACCGCGTCGCGGCGCTGGACGGGATGAATCGGCTGTAGTCGCCGCGCTCACAGCTCCTTCCGGCGTCAGTACGCGCCGAGATCGACCGCGCGTGCAGCGGCGAGCTCCGCGATCTCCGCCTCTGCATAGCCAAGCTCCGCCAGGATCTCGCGGCTGTGCTCGCCCACCCGCAGCGGCCGGCACTGCGCGCGCGCGGGAGTCTCGGAGAGATCGAAGAGCACTCCGATCTGGTCCAGCTGTCCGAAGACCGGATGCGGGTAACGGGCCACCCAACCGCGCTCGCGCAGCTCCGGGTCGTCGAAGAGAGCGCGCGAGAACTCCGGATCGCAGGCTTCGCAGGGAACGCCCGCGGCGTCGAGTGAGCTCTGCCAGGCGGCCGTCGAATTGCGGCGGAAGGCGGTCTCGAGGCGCTGCGCGAGCTCGGCGTCGTGCAGCGCGCGAGCGCTCGCGGTCGCGAAGCGCGGCTCCTCGGCCAGGCGCGGGAAGCCGATCGCCGCGCAGAGCCGCTGCCAGTGCGGATCGGAAAAGACCGCAATACACAGCCAGCCGTCGCTCGTCTCGTAGAAGCGGTGCGTCGCGCAGAAGCCGAGTTGCTGCGCGTCGAGGCGCGGGCGCTCCACGCCGCGCCCGTCCGGGAATGCGATCGCGCTCGAGGCGTTCAGCAGCTGCGCATACAGGATCGACGTCTCGCAGAATTGACCTTCGCCGCTGCGCTCGCGGTGGCTGAGCGCCTGCAGGATCGCGATCGCCGAGAGAAAACCGTTGCCGGTGTCGCCGAGGCTCGCGAGGCTCCACAGCGGCTTGCCGCCGCGCGCCATGCCGCCGTCTTCGTACTGCACGCCGGCCAGGCACCCGCCCGTCTGGTCGTTGCCGGGGAGCAGGCTTCGCGGGCCCCGCTCGAAGCCACGCGTGTGGCAGTAGACGAGGCTCGGGTTCAGCGCGCGCAGTGCCGGGTAATCGATGCCGAGGCGCTCCGCGGCATCGGCGCGCAGGTTGTGCTGCACGACGTCCGCGCGCGCGACCAGCCGCTCGAGGATCGCCCTCGCGCGCGGATGCTTGAGGTCGAGCGCGAGGCTGCGCTTGCCGCGGTTCGCGATCTGCGCGATGTGGTTCGCGTGCCAGTAGCCGTCGTGCAGCGCGTTGATCTTGATCACGTCGGCGCCGAGATCCGAGAGCAGCTGCGTGCCGAAGGGGCCCGCCAGCGCGAGGCCGAAGTCGAGCACCCGGATGCCCTCGAGCGCGGCGCGCGGCGATCGACTCGCGCCCGGCGCAGGGGCGGCCGCGACCGGCCGCGGCCGCGGCGCGAGTGCCGCCGCCTCGGCCAGGACTTCTCGCGTGTGCTCGCCCACGCGCGGGGCCGGGCCCTGGATGCGGCCCGGACTCGTCGCGAGGCGGTAGCTGATCCCGACGCTGCGGATCGGGCCGAGCTCCGGGTCGACGAGCTCGGCGACGCAGCCGTCTTCGAGCAGCAGCGGATCGACTAGCGCCTCCTCGGGCGAACGCACTTCCTGAAGCGAGATGCCCGCGCGTGCCGCGGCCGCGACCCATTCGCGCGCGGGGAGCACGCGCGCAGCTTCCGCGAGCAGCGGCTGGTAGTGGCTCATCGCGACCAGCTCCGCGGGCGAGGTCCCGAAGCGGTCGGGGTCGCTGCGCGCATCGAGTGCGGCGCCGTCGCTGCGGCCGCTGCCCTCCGCCGTGCGGAGCAGGAAGCGCGGGTTCGGCACCCAGTTGTGGATCCAGCGCCCGTCCGCGCACTCGAAGTGGCCCTTCGGCGAGCGCGAGTTCAGGATCCAGCTGTCGAAGGACTTCGCCTCGGGGCGCTCCGCGCGCTGCCAGACCATGCTCGCCGCGGCCATCGCGCCCTGCAGCAGGGAGGTCTCGACGCGTTGCCCTCGGCCCGTCTGCTCGCGCGCGAATAGCGCTGCGCTGATTCCCGTCAGAGCCGCATAACATGCGCCGAGGCTGGGCCGCGGCAGCGCCGAGAAGAGCGGCCCTGCGCGCGCGGCGCCTTGCAGCCAGTCCTCTGGGATCTCGAGCTGCGCGAAGGCATCCGGCAGGTGCGACAGATGACGCAGCGCACCGCCGGGCCAGCCGCGCTGCTCGTAGCAGAGCCCCGTGCGCGCCGCGACGAGCGAGTCGTAGGCGGGCCGCTGCGCGTCTCGCGTTCCGCGGCCGTAGCCCGTGATCGAGCAATAGATCAGGCGCGGATGCTGCGCGCGCAGCGAGGCGTCATCGATGCCGAGGCGCGTGGTGACCCCGGGCGCGAAGCTCTCGATCAGCACGTCGGCCGCGCCAGCGAGCGCGAGAAAGTGCTCGCGCTGCGCGGCGTGCTTCAGGTCGATCACCGCGCTGCGCTTTCCTCGCTGCCAGACCTTGTAGCCCGGCTGGGCGCGAAACGGATCCCCTCCCGGCGGCTCGACCTTCGTGACCTGCGCACCGTGGTCTGCGAGCAACATCGCCGTCATCGGCCCCGCGATGCCCCACGAGAGGTCGAGCACCCGCAGCCCGTCGAGCACACCCCGCATCTTCTGCCCCGCCTCCTGCGCGCTGAACGCGCGCGGCCGTTGTTCGTGTGCTGCGAAACCGGGGCCCGTCCCTGCGGGGCGTCACCATAACATGGGCTCGCGCGATTCGGAGTCCCCAGCGCTGGATCCTGGACCGGCGTATCGTAAACACCTCAAGGGGTGGCTCCACCCGGCCGCTCCAGAAGGCATCGGCGCTGCGCGCTCGAGCAGGGGGTCATGTTCCACCGGATTCTCGGGCTCCTCGTGCTGCTCGCGGTGCCCGCCGCGGGCGAGGTGCCTGGCCTCGTCGCAGGCACCGGGGACGACCAGACCCTCGCGCTGCTCTACGAGCTCGAGGAATTCCAGAACCTGGATCCCGTGGAGCTCCCGACGCGCCTCTGGTTCGACCCCTACCGGGGTGACGACGCCGCGAACAACGGCAGCATCCTCGCGCCGTACCGCTCGATCGCGAAGCTGAAGTCGGTCTGCACTTCGCACGTGCGCTGCACCGTTTTCGGCGCCGACCGCGTGTTCTCGCCGCTCACGCTCCGGATGACCGGAATCGATCCGGGTGAAAACTATCAGCGCGGCGAGATGCTGACCTGGGACGCCGGCAGCTCCTCCGGCACGGTGCTCGACTGGTCCGCCGTGTACGGAATTCTCGTGATCGACTGGGATACCGGGGCGCTCCCTGTCGAGGGCGAAACGGGCCTGCTCGGAGCGAGTTCCGGGGCCGCGGGCGACATTCGCGATGACCAAGGCATCCTCAATACCGTCGGAGGTCACGTCGTCTACAGCTTCGCCCCGACCGCGATCGACACCGCCACGGGCGCGATCTCGATCCCGGGACATGCCTACGTCGACCGCGAAGGTCCGATGCGGATCTTCTCGAACGGCGCGCTGCCACCCGAACTCTCCCAGGGCACGGACTACACGATCTGCGCGGCGACGCCGGGCACGTTCCGGCTCGATGACGATTCCGACTGCGCGAGCCCGATCCCCAGCTATGCCTCCGGCGGCAGCGGCAGGCACGGGATCGCCGGCGCGTCGAATGCGGTCGTCGACGATCCGATCCTTCCGACCTGCGGCGATCCGGACCGGATCTGCGTGCTGATCGAATCCCAGGATCCGGCACATCCGGCCGTGATCGACGGAAATCGCTACCACGCGACCGGCTACGACAATCGCAGCGCGCCGGGCGTCTTCGGACCGAATCCGGACGGCGGTCTCGCCTATGTGTCGGGTCCCGGAGATGGCTGGGTCGGCTGGCAGAACCTGCGGATCCAGAACATCGGGATCGATGCATTCTCGACCCAGTCAGGAAATGCAGCCAAGCTCGTAGTACTGAACTCGACTGCACGCGACATCCGCAACGGCTCGGAGAACCGCAGCTCGATCATCTCGACGAACAACTGCTACACGTCGCACGGCGGCGGCGCGCTGATCGGGCTGAACGGCGGCGGCTCCGAATCCCGGGTCGACGACGCCACGAATAGCGGCACAGGCGCCTGCCTCGCTCCGACCGGAACGTCGAAGTTCACGCTGATCGGAACCGGAACCCATCGCTCCGAGCGCGTCGGAGCCTGGGGCAGCCCGACACTGGCCTCCACGGGCTCCGACATCGTCCTGATCGGACACGAGCTGCTCGGCGCCTCGGCCGGGAACAGCGTCATCATGTTCTCGGCCTCGGACGGCGACACGCGGCTCCAGCTCGCTCGGGCGCTGCTGCGCTCGTCGCCTGTGGGAGGCGGATCGGCGCTCGCGATGCTCGGCGGCCCCCACCAGACGACCGTGCGCATCTTCGAGAGCACGCTGCACGGAGACGCCACGCAGTACGGCGAGGCGCTGTGGATCGGAAACATCGGCGGGAGCGGGCTCGACTTCCGAGCGCAGGGGCTCCTGATCGACGACTACCCGATCTGGCTCGAGACGCAGAACCAGAACAATTCCATCGGGAACAGCAACCCCTTCGTGCTGGAGGGCTATTTCGACGACGAGGACGACGCGGGTGGGGATACGATCGAGTTCCTGTTCGGATCCGGCGTGTCACCGGCGCCGACGACGGTGGACAATGCGCAGGAGGTCGCACAGAGCCTCGGCGCGCTCAACTGGAAGCTCTACCAGCATCACTCGCGCAACAGCAACGGCGCGGCGTCGGGCAGCGCCTGGCTCTCCGACACTCAGCTCCTGCGCTGCCAGCCGAGCGAAGCCTGCTGGGGCACCTACCGCGATTGGTATCAGATCCCCCTCGCGACGATCCACGGCAGCGATCCAGACCTCTCGTGCATCCCGGCCGACGTGCTCGGCGAGCGCGTCTGCGCGTTCCGCCTGCGCGGCACGCACATCGGCGCGCGCGGCGCGCCGGACGCAGACGCGGACGTGCTCGCTGACACCACCGAGGCGAGCCTCGGCAGCGACGCCTTCGATCCCGATACGGATGACGACGGCCTCGAAGACGGCTTCGAGTTCGCGAATGGCTTCGACCCGCTCGCGGCCGGCGAAGCGGCGCTCGATCCCGACGGCGACGGGCTCGATAATCTCGGCGAGCAGACCCACGGCACGGATCCGCATGACCCCGACACCGACGGCGACAACTTCATCGACCGCATCGAGACACAGGCCGGCAGCAACCCGCTCGACGAGCACAGCGTTCCGATCACGGCGCTGCCCGGGGTCGGGCCGATCGGGCTCGCCGCGGCCGCCGCGCTGGTGGCGGTGGCCGCGGGACGCGCCCTGTGGCGCAAGCGGCATTGAGCGCTCGCAGCGCGGAACGCCCGCGGCCTGCAAGCCGCTTCGGCGCGCAGCGGGGCGCAGCCGAGCGGAGTGCGGGTGGGCCGGGCTGTGCCCGGCCCGGGACCCGCCGGGCTACACCCGCGTGAGCCAGCGCTCGTACTTGGGGTTGCGCCCCGCGACGATCTCGAAGAACGCGCTCTGCAGCAGCTTCGTCATCGGGCCTCGCCGGCCCTCGCCGACGCTGCGGTGATCGATCTCGCGCACCGGCGTGACCTCGGCCGCGGTGCCGGTCAGGAAGACCTCGTCGGCCGTGTAGAGCTCGTCGCGCGTGATCGCGCGCTCCTCGATCCGGATTCCCTTCTCGCGCGCGACTTCGATCACGCTCGAGCGGGTGATCCCGCCCAGCACCGTCGCGAGCGGAGGCGTGAGCAGCGCGCCGTCCTTCACCACGAAGACGTTCTCACCGCTGGCCTCCGAGACGAGGCCCTGGGTATCGAGCAGGATCGCCTCGTCGTAGCCGTCGAGCAGCGCCTCGCGCTTCGCGAGGATCGAGTTCACGTAGTCGCCGCAGGTCTTGCCCTTGGTCATCTTCGCGTTCACGTAGTGGCGGCTGAACGAGGAGACCTTGCAGCGGATGCCGCGTTCCATGCCCTCCTCGCCGAGATACTTGCCCCAGGCCCAGGCCAGGATCGCGACGCGGATCGGATTGCCGCCCGGGTTGAGGCCCATCTCGCCATCGCCGATGAAGACGAGCGGGCGCAGGTAACCCTCGGCGAGATGGTTCTGGCGCAGCGTCTCGACGCACGCGGCCTCGATCGCCTCGCGGCCAAAGGGGATCTTCATCAGGTTGATGTGGGCTGAGTCGTAGAGGCGCCGGATGTGCTCCGGCAGCCGGAACGCCGCCGAGCTGCCGTCTTCACAGCGGTAGCAGCGGATGCCCTCGAAGACGCCGAGCCCGTAGTGGAGGGTGTGGGTGAGGACGTGGACCTTCGCGTCCGCGAAGGGGACGAAGCTCCCGTCGATCCAGACCTTCTCGCCGGTGACCTTGGCCATGGCACTCCTGCAGCGGCCGGAGGATCCCGGCTCGCTACAGGTAGGTCGTTCGCCGAACGGATGCCAGGGGACGTTGTTGCCTAGCGGCGCAGCAGCCGCCGCACCAGGCCCTTCGACTTCCGCTCGCGCAGCTCGAGCAGACGCAGCTCGGAGGCCGCCTCGGCGCAGTTCGGCTGGATCTGGATCGCGCGCCGGAACATCTTTGCCGCGACATCGCGGCGCCCCGTGGCCTTGCACAGGCGTCCCATGAAGAGGTAGGGCCGCTCGCGGTCGCTCGCGAGCTTGATGCCCTGGCGCACGTGATCCATCGCCTCGCGCGTCATCATCTCCTCTTCCGGGTGGCACAGGTGCAGCGCCCAGCCATAGTGCGCGTGGTACTCGCCCTCCTCCGGATACAGCTCGAGGGCCTTGCCGAACGCGAGCAGCGCCTGCTGGAACTGGCGCGAGCGCAGCGCGGCCTCGCCGCGCTGGAACTGCAACTCCGCCTCGAGCGCGTTGCGGCCCTCCTGGCGCTCGGCATTCTCGCGCTCCTGGCGCCGCAGCTCGAGCAGGTAGATCTGGCGCTGCAGCGGATTCATCAGCGTGTCGTGGGCGCGCTGCAGCGTCGAGAAGACCTCGGCCGCGAGCGCCCGCACGGCCTGACTCGCCGACTTGAGGCGGTCCGGATGCGCGCCCTCGGCCAGCCGCTCGAAGGCCGCGTGCAGCTCGCCGGGCTCCGCGCTCTCGCTGACGCTCAGCACCTCGAAGTGGTTCTGCCCGCGGAAGCGATCCGCGAGCGCCGCGAAACGCGCGCGCAGCTCGCTGTCGCTAGGCCCCCCGACGGGTGAGGGTGCAGCCGAGGGCTTCTGCGGCAGCGGGCGGCGCGCGCCGCGCGGCAGCGCTGCGGCCTCGGGCGCGGGCGTATCTTCGCGCTGCAATTGCACCAGTCCAGCCGCAACCAGCGCGTAGAGCGTGCGCCGCGTCGACTCATCCGCCTGCGCGAAGTCGCCTAGCGACGTCCTGCCGTCGAGCGCGCGCAGCAGCGTCTGCTGCTCCGCGTCGAGCGCGATGTCCTGCAGCCGGTAGAACGCGCTTTCGGACGGAGCGATGCGCGCTCCGGGATTGCGCTGGAAGAGCGGATCGATCTGCGAGAGGGGCAGGCGCTTGCGCACGCCGTTCAGGATCAGATTCGCCGGGCTCGACTCGACCGGCAGCGCGTTCGCCCGCTGGAGCAACGCGCCGATCTCGAAGCGGAAGCTGCCATCCGCCCAGGTGAAGACCTCGAAGAGCTTCTGCTCGGCCTGCGCCCGCAGCGCGAGTGCCATTTCGGCTTCGCTGAGCGCCGCCATCGCGACCAGCACCTCGCCCTGGAGCTGCCCGGGCTTCATACGGCGCCGCGACTCGGCCTCACGCGCGGCCGTCACTCGCCCAGCGCGCACCAGCAGGTTTCCGAGACACTCGTTGGCGAGGTTTCCGCGCACGGCCAGCGGGTAGCCGTCGCGGAACTGGATCCACTTGCGCTTGCGGCCGCACTCGAGATGCAAGACGCCGTTCGCGCGCAGCCCGTGCAGGTGGTGGATCAGCGCCGGGAACGGGAAGCGCTCGAGCGCGCCCGAGAGCGAATCGAGGCGCTTCGGTTCGGGCGCAGCGGCACTCTCGACGGGCACCAGCACTTCGCGCTTCTTCTCGCCGAGCTGCTTCGCGACGACCTTCAGCAGGACCTCGAGCGCGATCGGCTTCGTGAGCAGGTCGGCAGCGCCGAGTGCGACCGCGCGGCGCTCGACCTCGCGCGTCGTCGAGCTCGCCGAGAGCAGCAACACCGGGACCTGCGCCGCCGGCCCCTGCGTGGCTCGGATGGCCTCGAGCACCGCGAAGCCGTCGCGCCGCGGGAGGATCAGATCGAGCAGCACGAGATCCGGCTCGCCCGCCTCGAAGACGCGCAACGCCTCCTCGCCGTCGAAGGCGGTCAGGACCCGGTAGCCCTCGGCCCCGAGCGCCTTGGCCAGGATCCGGCACAGCGTCCGGTCATCCTCGACGCAGAGGATGGTTTTGTGCATTGAAAACCCCTCGCTACTCGGCTTGGTATCGGAAGGGAGCAAGGGATTACTGAAGTGAAAACGCTACGGTATAGAGATTTCCCCGTGGGGTGAGAGTTCAAAGTCCTCGAAATGCAGCTTGTACTCGAGCCGTGGTCGGTCAGGCCCCGGCAGGACCTCGCCTTGGATCAGAGCGGGCTGCCCCGCGGGTCGTGTGAGACCCCCGAAGCTCAAGCTCGCCGCGCGTGCATCGATCCGGAAGCGGCCCGAGAGCGAGCGGAGCCGATCGCGCCCCCGCGCCCCGGGCGCGAGCGCCAGCTCGATTGCGAGTTGCAGCGCTCCCGCTACCGCGAGCTCGCCCGCGCGCAGGCCCGCATTCGCGAGCGCGAGGTTGCAAGAGAGCCCCCGCAGCTCGCTTCCAGCCAGATCCACGCGGCAAGGCCCGCTGGCCTCGCCCGTGAGCTGCTGCAGCTCCGTAATCGCGGGGCGCAGGGCGTCCAGCTGCACGTCGCGGAGCTCGAGCTCGAGTGTCCCCGGCGCGTCGTCCGCTGCGACGTGGCCCCGCAGCGAGAGCGTTCCCCCACTCGCGAGGCGGCCGCGGAGCTCCAACTCCCGGCCGGACGCGCCCGCGGCGAGCGAAACCTGGCCCGAGAGATCCTCCAGCCGAATCGACTCCAGCAGCGGGAGCTCGGGATCGAGCGCGCGCGGCGTGAGTTCGAGGCGAGCCCCGAACAGCTCGAGACGCGGCGTTGCGGCGGCACTTCCGGAATCGAGCAGCGCGGCGAGCGGAAAGCGCACCCGCGCGCGTTCGGCCTGGAGCGCGGCGCCGCCGCGCTGCCACGAGAGCTTCGCGAGCAGCTGCAGCTCGCGATCGAAAGCCCGCAGCTCGAGGCTCGGATCGGAGAGCTCGACGCCGAGCTCGCGGGTCGCGCGCGCGGCGAGCCTCTCGCCGAGGATCCGGCGTGCGCCAGCGAGTGCCACCGCGAGGCCCGCACACAGGCCCAGCACTGCGACGGCGACGACGGCGCCCCGGGCCGCGCGGCTCACCCCAGTTTCCGGGCCAGCAGCTCCCGCACCTGTTTCGGATCGGCCTTTCCCAGAGTGCGCTTCATGACCTGCCCCATCAGGAAGTTCAGCACCTTCGTCTCGCCGTTGTGGAACTTCGCAACGTCGTCGGGCTGCGCAGCGATCACCGCGTCAACGGCACTTTCGAGTGCAGCGCTGTCGGAGACCGCTTCGATCCCGTGCAGAGCGATCAGTGCCGCCGGATCGCCGCCGCGCAGCAGCAGCTCGGGCAAGAGCTGTTGCGCGCTCTTCGCGGTGATACGGCCCGCTTCGACGAGGCGGATCAGCGCGGCGAGCGCGGCCGGGCGGAGCTGCGTCGCTTCGATCTCGAGTTCGTGTTCGGCGAGCAGGGAGCGGACGTCCCGCAGCAGCCACACGGCGACCGCGCGCGCCTCGCCGCCATGGGCCAGGACTGCAGCTTCGAAGAAGTCCGAGAGCTCGCGGCTCTCGGCGAGCATCGCGGCGTCGCGCGCTGCGAGCCCGAGCTGCGCTCGATAGCGCGCCTGCCTCGCCTGCGGCAACTCGGGCAGCGCTGCTCGCACACGCTCGATCTCCTGCGCGGAGAACGCGAGCGGGACGAGATCCGGATCCGGGAAATAGCGATAGTCGTCCGCGTTCTCCTTGAGCCGGAGAACTCGCGTGCGGCCGCTCGCCGGATCGAAGGCCATCGTCGCCTGCTGCACGCAGCCGCCGGCGTCGAGCAGCTCGGCCTGGCGCGCGATCTCCGCGTGCAGCGCCGCCTCGACGAAGCGGAACGAGTTCAGATTCTTGAGCTCGGTGCGCGTGCCGAGGGGCTGCGTCCCTTTCGCGCGCAGCGAGAGGTTCGCATCGCAACGGAAGTGGCCCTTCTCCATGTCGGCGTCGGAAACCTCCGTGTAGCGGAGGATCTGCCGCAGCGCGCGCAAGTAGGCGGCCGCCTCCGCGGGCGAGCGGAGATCGGGCTCGGACACGATTTCGAGCAGCGGGACTCCCGCGCGATTCAGATCCACCCGAGAGCCGTCGCGCCCGGTGGCTCCGACGTCGTGAATCGACTTTCCGGCGTCCTCCTCGATGTGGATGCGCGTGATTCCGATGCGCAGGGCCGGCGCGGCGCCATTCCCGGCCGCAGCGCTGCGCGCCGCGAGATCGGCTTCGATCTCGAGCCAGCCGCCGGTGCAGATCGGCTCCTCGTACTGGCTGATCTGGTAGCCCTTCGGCAGGTCCGGATAGAAGTAGTTCTTGCGCGCGAAGACCGAGTGCGGGTGCACCTCGCAGTGCATCGCCAGGCCCGCGCGAATCGCGAGTTCGACCGCGCGCCGGTTCAGCACCGGCAGCACGCCCGGCAGCGCGAGACACACGAGGTGCACGCTGTGGTTCGGCTCGTCGCCATAGCGCACCGGCGCCGGGCTGAAGAGCTTGCTGCGCGTGCGCAGATGCGTGTGTACTTCGAGCCCGATCACGACTTCGTAGTCCGAGATTGCCATGCGCTGTCCTTCCGGATCCGGCTACAGCGGGGGCCGCGCTTCGTGGTAGCGCGTGCGCCGCTGATAGGTGTCCGCGACGCGCAGCAGCAGCCCTTCCGAGAGCGGCGGACCGAGCAGTTGCAGCCCCAGCGGCAGCCCTCCGCTGCTGCCGCAGGGCAGGGAGAGGCCCGGAATCCCCGCGAGGTTCGCCGACACCGTGTAGACGTCGGAAAGATACATGCGCAGCGGGTCGTCGGTGCGCTCGCCGAGGCGGAAGGCCGGCTCGGGCACGGTTGGTGTCGCGATCAGATCGCAGCCAGCGTATGCGGCCTCGAAGTCTCGGCGCAGCAGCGTGCGCACCTGCTGAGCCTTGCGGTAGTAGGCGTCGTAGTAGCCGGCCGAGAGGACGAAGGTGCCGAGCATGATGCGCCGCTTGACCTCGGCGCCGAAGCCCTGCGAGCGCGTGCGCTGGTACATCTCGGCGAGGCCATGGGCGCCGGGCGCGCGGCGCCCGTAGCGAACGCCGTCGTAGCGCGCGAGGTTGCTCGAGGCCTCCGCGGTCGCGATCAGGTAGTAGCAGGCGATCGCGAAGCGCGTGTGCGGCAGCGAAACCTCGCAGGTCTTGGCCCCCGCGCGCTCGAGCTCCCTGACTGCTTCGTGCACCGCGCGCAGCACGGCCGGGTCGACGCCCTCTGCCACGAAATACTCGCGCGGCAATCCGATCCGCAGCCCGGAGACGTCGCCGTCGAGCGCCTGCGAATAGCGCGGAACCGGCTCGGGGATCGAGGTCGAATCGCGCGGGTCATGGCCTGCGAGCAGCTCGAGCGCGACCGCGGCGTCGGCCGCGCTGCGCGCGAAGACGCCGACCTGGTCGAGCGAGCTCGCGTAGGCGACGAGGCCCCAGCGCGAAATGCGCCCGTAGGTCGGCTTGAGTCCCACCACGCCGCAGAGCGCCGCCGGCTGGCGCACCGAGCCGCCGGTGTCGCTGCCGAGCGCGAGCGGCACCACGCCGGCCGCGACCGCGACTGCCGATCCCCCCGAAGACCCCCCGGGCGTGCGCTCGAGATCCCAGGGATTGCGCGTCGGACCGAAGCACGAGTGCTCGGTCGACGAGCCCATCGCGAATTCATCGAGGTTCGTGCGGCCGATCACGATTGCGCCCGCGGCGCACAGGCGCTCGACCGCGGTCGACGTGTAGGGCGAGACGAAGCCCTCGAGGATCCGCGAGGCGCAGCTCGTGGCTTCGCCCTCCTGCACCAGCACGTCCTTGATCGCAACCGGGATGCCGTCGAGCAGGGATCGAGGGCGGCCCGCCGCGAGCCGCGCGTCGGCGGCCTCGGCCTCGGCCAGCGCGCGCGCCTCGCGAAAACCCACGAACGCGTGGAGGCGCGGCTCGAGCTCGCGCGCGCGCTCGAGGCTCTGCTGAACTAGCGCGCACGCGCTCAGGCGACCGCCGTCGAGGGCGGAGCGCAGCTCGCCGAGCGTCCCGAGCGGCAGGGCCACTCAGCCCGCTTCCTCGCCCTCGATCATCGTCGGCACGACGAAGGCAGTACCCGAGCTCTGCGGCGCGTTCGCAATCGCGCGCTCCGGGGCCAGCGGCGGCTCGGGAACGTCGTCCCGCAGCGGGGTGGCGAAGGCCAGTACGTGGGTCGTGGGCGGGATCCCGGTCGTATCGACCTCGCGCAGGCTCTCGGCGTAGGCGAGGATGCGGTCGAGATCTCGGGCCAAACCCAGGGTTTCGGCCTCGGAGAGGGAGAGCCTCGCAAGAGCCGCCACGCGCAGCACCGCGTCGCGCCCGATGCGGGAGGCGGGGGGGGACATCGTCGGGCAGCGTAGCATCGGCCCGCTGCGCATCGCGGGCGCCGAGCGGCGCGCTGAGATAGCTTCGCGGCCCCGATGTCAGAATCGCCCGATCCCTCTACCGCTCCCCCTATCGATCCCTCCGAGCTCTTCGCCCAACTCGCCCCGGACGTCGCCCAGGGCGTCCGCGACCTCGGCTGGACCCGGCCGACGCCGGTCCAGGACGAAGTGATCCCGCGTATGCGCAAGGGCGGCGACCTGATCGTCCAGGCCCAGACCGGCAGCGGCAAGACCGGCGCCTTCGGCATCCCGATCGCCGAGCTCGTCAATCCGGCCGAGAAGCACTGCCAGGCGCTCGTGATCGCGCCGACGCGCGAGCTCGCGAACCAGGTCGCCGGCGAGGTCGAGAGCCTCGGGCGGCACCGCGGAGTGCGTTGCGTTCCGATCTACGGGGGCGTCGGCTACGGCGCGCAGCTCGAGGGCATCGAGAAGGGACCGCACGTCGTGGTCGGAACTCCCGGGCGCATCCTCGACCACCTGGGCGCTGGCCGACTCTCCTTCGCGAAGGTCCGCTGCCTCATCTTCGACGAGGCCGACGAACTGCTCTCGCTCGGCTTCTGGCCGGACATGAAAGAGATCAAGAGCTACCTGCCGGACGATCGCCAGTCTTGCCTCTTCTCCGCGACGATGCCCGAGCGCGTGCGCTCGCTCGCGCGCCAATTCCTGCGCGATCCGTCCTTCGTGTCGCTCTCGGCCGACCGCGTCGCCCCGCGCGAGATCGCGCACTTCTGGGTGCTGACGACGGCCAAGGAGAAGGACACCGCTCTGGTGCGCATTCTCGAACACGAAGACCCCGACAGCGCGATCGTCTTCTGCAACACCAAGGACGACGTGCGCTACGTGACCGGCTTCCTCAAGCGGCGCGGCTTCGACGCGGACCAGATCTCCGGAGACCTCACCCAGACCGCGCGCGAGGAGGCGATGCGCCGGATCAAGGCCGGACAGCTGCGCGTGCTCGTTGCAACCGACGTCGCAGCGCGCGGCATCGACATCAGCGACCTCTCGCACGTGATCGGCTATGCGACGCCGCAGGTGCCGGAAGTCTACGTACACCGCACGGGCCGCACCGGGCGCGCGGGCAAGTCCGGAATCGCGATCTCGCTGGTCTCGGGGCTCGACATCGGAAACTTCCGTGCGATCCAACAGACCAACCAGATCGAGATCTCCGAGCTCAAGCTGCCGACGGACGCCGAGATGGCGCTGCGCCTGCGCGAGCGCCTCGCGGCGAAGATCGAGCGCGAGATGCGCCACATCCCCGAGCGCGAGCGCGTGTGGAAGGTCGATCGCTTCGTCTCGGTCGTCGAGCAGCTCGCCGAAACACCCGAGGGCCGCCGCGACCTCGCCGCGATCTGCGCGGCCTATCTGCAGGAGCACCCCTCGCATGCCTCGCCGCAGGATATCGACGGCGCAGCCGCTCCGGGCGCGGATGCGCCGGCGCCCTCCGCGCCGCGCGAGAGCCGCCGCGACGAAGGCGGCGGTCGGGGTCCGCGGCGCGGCGGTCGCAGCGGGGGTGGGGGCGGCGGCGGTCGCAGCGGAGGCGGCGGCGGTCGCAGCGGAGGCCGCGGGCGCCGTTAGCCAAGGATGCAAGCCGCTTCGGCGCGCAGCGAGGCGAAGCCGAGCGGAGTGCGGGTGGGACCGGGCCGCTCCCGGACCGGGACCCGCAAGGATGCAAGCCGCTTCGGCGCGCAGCGAGGCGAAGCCGAGCGGAGTGCGGGTGGGCCGGGCTGTGCCCGGACCGGGACCCGCAAGGATGCAAGCCGCTTCGGCGCGCAGCGAGGCGCAGCCGAGCGAAGAGCGGGTGGGACCGGGCCGCTCCCGGACCGGGACCCGCAAGGCCCAGCGAGACTCCCGTGAAGATTGCGGTCTTCTGCGGCTCGAGCAGCAAGGTCGAGGAGCGCTTCCTGGCCGCGGCGCGCGCACTCGGGGCCGAGCTCGCGCGCCGCAAACACGTGCTGATCTACGGCGGAGGTCGAACGGGCCTGATGGGCGCCGTCGCCGACGCCGCGCTGGCGGGACGCGGCAGCGTGCGCGGCGTGATCCTGCGCCAATTCATCGAGATGGACGTGCACCACCGCGGCCTGCACGAGCTCGCAACGGTCGACGACATGCGCGCGCGCAAGGCCGGCCTCGACGCGCGCGCGGACGCCTTCGTCGCGCTGCCGGGCGGCCTCGGCACCCTGGAGGAACTCGCTGAGATCCTCTCGTTCCGCAAGCTCGAGCTGCACCAGCGCCCGCTCGTGTTCCTCGACGTGGACGGCTTCTGGGACCCCCTGCTGCGCTGGATCGACTCCGCGATCGCACACCGCTTCGATTCGCCGCGCGTGCGCGAGTACTTCCATGTCGCCACCACCGCCCCCGCCGCCCTGGACGCCTGCGAAGCGAGCACGGACCTCAGATAGTGGAGAGTGTCGAGTTCGCCCCGCTGGGGTGTGAAGCCAACCGAAGGCTCTGAAGTCCGGGAGCGCTCGCAGGCGGAGAACTAGCGGATGTCTCCGGACTCGGGTGTCGGCGTCAGCGCGCGCCAGAGCAGCGGTGTGGCGCCAGGCGGCGCGCCGGACTCGAGCCAGCCAGCGCGGCGGCCGAGCGGATCGACGGCGCCTGCACTGCCCCCGGAGCCTCCCCTGAGCAGGCGCGTGAGCCAGAGCTCCGAGACCGCGGCGGGGTCCGCGGCTGTGGCGTCGCGCGCGAGCAACAGCTTCGCGATGGCCTCGCCGTGCTCGGGGCGGCGCACCGCCACGAGCGGTTCTCCCTCGAACCAGTGCAGCGAGCGCTCGCCGAGCGCGAAGTCGATCGACGCCGCATAACCCTGCGCATCTGCAATCAGGATCCGCGCCATGCCGCCGGCCGGGCGCGAGAGACACCACTCGACCGCGGGCTCGAGTCGATCGAAGTTCTCGAGGCAGTCCTGGACGAGCAGCGTCGCCGGCACCGCACAGCGCGGTCCCTCGGGTGCCGTCTCGGCTCGAGGATGGCTCGAGGAGAGCTGCCCGGCGCCGACCAGCGAAAGCGCCGCGACCGCGAGGCCGCGCTCGTTCACGCCGAGGCGCGCCGCACTCGCGCAGGCGGCGCACCACTCGAGCGAGGCGTAGCGCCCATCGGGTCGGGACTCGCGCAACCGCGGCGGCGCTCCAAACCAGCCCACCAGCAACGGCGCCGCACCGCAGGGCACCAGCGCGAGCGCATCCGGCGCGCTGCCCTCGCGCAGCTCCGAGGCGAGCCCGCGCAAGAGCCACGCCTCGGGCACCCGCGCCGCGCGCGCGAGTGCCTGCAGGCGCTCGGCCTGGTGCGGGAAGTGGCGCCAGAAATCGCGCCGGAGTCGGGACTCCGCGCCGCGCTGCCGCAGCCGCGCGCGCAGCCGCGCGAGCCACGGCTCTGCGAGAAACGCCTGCTGGAGCTCGGCGCCGCAGGCAATGCCCTGCTGGCGGCCGAGATCCCGCGGCGCGCCCGCGCACGAGAAGGCCGCGGCGGCCGCAGCCGCCGCGAGCTCCGCGCGATCTGCGCTCAACCTGGGCTCGGCGCGCTTCGGATCTGGAGCACCTCGTTGAGCGAGCCCATCCGGTAGCCCTCGAGATCGAGGCACACGAAGCGGAATCCGAGCGGCTTGATCGCTGCGGCGATGCGCGCGGCCATCGCGGGATCGAGCGCGCGCGGAAGCTCCGACGGGTCGACCTCGATGCGCGCGAGCTCGCCGTGGTGTCGCAGCCGCAGCTGCCGGAAGCCGAGAGCGCGCAGCCGCTCCTCGCCCGCTTCGACCTGCGAAAGGCGCTCGGGCGTGACCTCGGTTCCGTAAGGAAGCCGCGACGACAGGCAGGCCGAAGCGGGCAGCTCGGCCGTCGGCAGCCCCACTTCGCGCGAGAGCGCGCGGATCTCCTGCTTCGTGAGACCGGCCGCGAGCAGCGGGGAAAGCACGCGGTGTTCCTGCGCGGCGCGGTGGCCCGGGCGGAAGTCGCCGGTGTCGTCCAGGTTCACGCCGTAGGCGACAGCGTCGAAGCCGAGCTGCTCGCGAAGTGCGCCCAGCACCGTGAAGAGCTCGGTCTTGCAGTGGTAGCAGCGGTCCGGGCGATTCGCGCGATAGTCGGCGCTCTGCATCTCGGAGGTCGAGACGAAACGGTGCGGAATTCCGAAATCGCGCGCGATCTGGACAGCCATCTCGCGGTGGCTGCGCGGATAGGACGCCGACTCGGCCGTCACCGCGAGGGCCTGCTCCCCCAGGACGCGGTGCGCCTCGAAGGCCAGATAGCTCGAGTCGACGCCGCCCGAGAAGGCCACGAGGAGCCGTCCCGCGGAGCGCAGCTGCTCGCGCAACTGCTCGTGTTTCTGCTGGAGTTCCGGGGAGATGGAGGTCACGGGCCCAGCTTACGAGGGGGCCAGGGACGGGTCAAGCGCGGGCCGCGCGAGCGCCCCCCGCTGCGCTTTTCCCTCGAGCCCGCGCAGCGGTCGGCCGCTATTCTGCGCAGCGCATTTGCGGGGGGAAGACATGGCGAAGTTGCGGGTGGGCCTGCTCTTTGGCGGCCGTTCGGTGGAGCACGAGGTCTCGATTGCCTCGGCGACCTCGATACTCAAAGCCCTCGACCCCTCGCGCTACGAAGTCGCGCTGATCGCGGTCGATCACGAGGGTCGCTGGCACCTCGGCGCTCCAGCGCTGCCTCCGGACCGCGCGATCTCCGGAGAGGAAATCGTGCTGGCTGCGGCGCCCGGCGTCCGCAGCCTGCTCTCGCGCCAGAGTGCGAGCGCGCGCGTTGGCGTCGACGTGATCTTCCCGATCATCCACGGCCGCGGCGGCGAAGACGGCTGCCTGCAGGGCCTGATGGAGCTCGCGGAGCTGCCCTATGTCGGCTCGGGCGTGCTCGGCTCCGCGCTGCAGATGGACAAGGAAGTCGCCAAGCGTCTGCTCGACAAAGCGGGTCTGCCCGTGACGCAGTGGCGCGCGTTCCACGCGCGCGAGCTGCCGCTCTCGCAGACCGCACTGGCAGAAATCCAGCGCGCGCTGCGCCTGCCCGTGTTCACGAAGCCCGCGAACTCCGGCTCCTCGGTCGGGATCTCGAAGGTCGAGCGCTGGGAGGAGCTGCCGAAGGCGCTCGCGAAGGCCGCGCGCTACGACCACAAGCTGCTCGTCGAACAGGGCGTCGACGCGCGTGAGATCGAAGTCGCACTGCTCGGCAGCAGCCGCATCGAAGCTTCGGTCGTCGGCGAAATCCGCACGCAACACAGCTTCTACGACTACGAGGCCAAGTACGTCGACGAGAGTACGGAGCTGCTGGTTCCGGCCGAACTCGACGAGGCGACTTCGGAGCGAGCGCGCGAGCTCGCGATCCGCGCGATGCAGGTGCTCGAGGGCGAAGGCCTCGGCCGCGTCGATTTCCTGCTCGACCGCCACAGCGGCGAGCTCTTCGTGAACGAGCTCAACAGCCTGCCGGGCTTCACCGAGAACTCGATGTACCCGCGCCTCTGGGCCGCGACCGGTGTGGCCTACCCGGCGCTGCTCGACCGCCTGATCGAGCTCGCGCTGGAGCGCCACCGGCGCCGCGCCGCGCTCGAGACCCTCTACCGCGGCGACCAGGACTGACCCGCACCCCGCCGCGTGGCTATTCGTCGCCGAGGTAGCCCAGGGCTTTCAGCTGATTGCGCTGGAGTTCGGAGAGCTCCCGCTTCGGCGGCTCGACGCCGAAGGGGCTCTTGCGCCCGCTCGCATAGGCGTCGGCGAGCGCTTCGAGTGCTGCCAGCTCCTGCGGCGCCTCGCGGTAGAGGTTCTGCTTCTCACCGGGATCCGCAGCGAGGTCGAAGAGCTCGCTGCGCTCCGGGCTGTCCGAGTGGCGGATCAGCTTGAAGCGGCCCCGCTGCACGCCGATCAGCGGGCGCTTCGGCTTCCCGACCTGCCCCCAGCCGCGATCGAGCTGCGAGTAGATCGGGCGTTCCGCCAGGGCCTCTGCGGCCCCCGGGGCTCCGGCTGCGAAGCCAGCCGCGCGCGCGATCAGCGGCAGCAGCGAGCGCCCGTCCGCATTCGGCAGCGGCGGCATGCCTAGCAGGTCGAGCAGCGTCGGCCAGAGATCGAAATTCGAGACCGGCTCCGAAACGCGCACTCCGCCCGCGATGCTGAAGGGCGGCACCAGCAGCAGCGGCACCTGCGAGACCTCGCGGTACAGGTTGCGCGCGTGGCCCTCCTTGCCGTGTTCGAGAAAGGCCTCGCCGTGGTCGGCCGCAATCACGACCAGGGTGTCGTCGAGCAGGCCGCGCTCGACGAGCGCCTCGAAGAACACCGCGAGCAGCTTATCGGTCCACAGGATCGACTGGTCGTAGAGATCCGAGTAGGCCGTTCCGAAGCGCGTCGACTCCGAATCGTAGACGTACTGGTGCACGTCCATCAGGTGCAGGTACAAGAAGAAACGCTGGCCGGCGTAGGCGTCGAGGAACTCGCGAGCGGAGTCGATGATGTCCTCGTCCGTGCCCTGGAGCGGCCGCGTCGACGGATTCGAGCGCTGCACCTGGGCGCGCTCTGCGCCGGCCTTCGGGTTCACATAGGAATCGAAGCCCTGGGCGAAGCCGAAGTTCGGCGCGACCCAGCCGTTGCGCCAGAGGCCGGCCGTCTTGAATCCGGCGTCGCGCAGGATCTCGGCCGGCATCACGGCCTCCTCGGGCACGACGTGGTCGTAGTGCAGGATGCCGTGGTTGATCGGGCGTGTGGCCGTCCAGATCGAGGCCATCGAGGTCTTGGTCCAACTGGATTGGCTCTGCGCGTTCTCGAACAGTATGCCTTCGCGGGCGAGCGAGTCGAAGGTCGGGCTAGTCGCGCGCGCATAGCCGTAGCTCCCGACGTGATCCGCGCGCAGCGTGTCGACGAGCACGAAGACGAGATTCAGATCGCGGCGGTCGCGCAGCTTCAGCAGCTCGGCCGCGCTTCCCTGCGGCCGCGCCGGAGGCTCGATCTCGATCTGCGTCGCGAGCGCGACCGCGAGCAGCAGCCCCGCGAGTGCGAAGAAGAGCCAGGGCGAATCCAGGAGGCGCCGGAGCATCCGATCCTTCCGCCCGCTGCAACTGGGGAGGGGGGTATTGCGCGGGCCCCGAAAAAAGAGCGGCCACCTCGGGGAGGTGGCCGCCCATTTTTCAGATCAGAGCCTCGAACCAGAGCCCGAAGGCTCTGGAATTCGCGAGCTACTTGCGCAGCTTGCGCTGGCCGAGCACGACCAGGCCGGCAACTCCGGTGCCGAGCAGGAGCAGGAGCCCCGGCTCCGGTACCACATGCAGCCGCAAGGTGCTGATGTTCCCGATTTTGAGGCTGCTCGTCTGCGTGATGTTCGACGTCACCTGACCCGGCGTGACGAACTGCAGCACGCCGGAGGTGAAGGCCGTCGAGCCGGTGACCGAGGCCGGACCGTGAGCGAAGCCCATCTTCGTCTGGAACTTGTAGAGCTCCACCGCGGGCGTGCCCTGGCCGCCGTTGACCGTGATCGTGCCGTTCGCCGGATTGTCGGGTTGATCGATCGCCTTGCCGGTGAGGATCGTCCACGGAGCGTGATTGATCGAGATGCGAATCGTGCCGGCGCCGCCGATCGTCTGCTGGCCGCCGATGCCGAGGCCCACCGCACCCACGTGCGTCAGCGGCAGCGGCAGGAACGCGCTGCAGGCCGTCGAGAACAGACACACCCGGGCGAGACCGCCGGCCAAGCCGAGGTCGCTGTTGCTGAGGGCGCCGTTTCCGATCAGAGACGGAGCGCCGGCGAGGTCGCCAGCTTCGACGGTCGCCGCGACCGCGACAGCCTTGATGATGGTGCTGGCCGGGTCGGTCAGATTCGACTGGTTCGCGCCCTTGATGCGGCCGTTGTAGGGATTGATGCCGTTGCCGTCGTTCGGCAGCGCGATCGTCGTGATCGAAGTGCCGCCGAGGCCCCCGTTCATCGTTGCGACGCCGGCGCCGCTAACGGACACACCCGGCAGAGCGCCGAGATTCAGCGTCAGGGTGCCGGAGAACACGCTGGTGCCTGCGCTGGCCGGGGCGGCCAAGCCGAGCGCCAGCAGACCGGCAACTAACAGATTGAAGCGCTTGCGCATTTGATTCACTCCTCCTCGCGGTGCATCCACACCGCGACGCCTGACAGAATTTGCAATCGCCATGCCAGCACTCAGCTGGTCACCACTCGTGCATCTTACGCTGCCGGAAGGGTTTTTCCAAGAATTTTCGGCCGGGAAGACGCCGCTCGGACGGCGGCGGAAAGGCCTTGCCCAAAAGCGGAAAGTCCCTCGCCTCGGTTTCCCGCGGGGTGAAAGAAATTGCGGTGTGCCAGGATGTGGATCCGGCTCGAGCCGGCGGCCTTCTCGTCTGGGGTCTGCGCTTCCAAGTAGCGGGAAGCGCGAGGAAAATTCCCCGATTCGCGCTGCAGGACCGCGGCCGCACGTATACTGCTCGCCCGCTCGTCTCCCAGCCTGCCTCTGGAGGGCCCCAGGGCCATGCGCTCTTTCACTCCGATCCCGCTTTCCAGAGCGCGAGGTGCCGGCCGGCTGCCGGGCCTGTGCGGCGTGCTGCTCGGGCTCGCACTCGCGCTCGGCGCCTGCGGCGGCGACGTCGAGACCCGCATGCAGGAAGTGCGCGCGCTCCAGGACGTGGGCCAGTACAAGGCCTCGATTCCCGACCTGCGCGAAATCCTGTCGGCGCAGCCGGATCTACCCGAGGCCAGCTACCGGCTCGGCATGGCCCTGGTCCAGACCGGCGAGCGCAGCCGCGCGATCTGGCCGCTCCAGCGCGCGGCCGAAAGCGGCGCCGAATTCGCGCTGCAAGCGGGCCAGCTGCTTGCGAGCGTGCACCTCGACGGCCAGGATTTCGAAGAGGCCCTGCGCGTGATCGAGCGCCTGCTCGAACAGGTGCCGGACGACAAGCTCGCGCTGCAGATGCGCGCAAATGCGCACATCGGGGCGCGCCAGTTCGAAGCCGCGCTCTCCGACACCCAGCAGCTGGTCGAGCTCTTCCCGGACGACTACACGGTGCGCGCGCTGCACGCTGCAGCGCTAGTCGACATGGGCCACCTCGATGACGCCGAAGCCGCGCACGACGAGATCAAGCGCCTCGGCCTCGCGAGCGACGACCCCGAGACCCAGGCGCGCGCCTGTCTCGCACCGGCGATCTTCCAGCGCAGCGACCGCAAGAGCCTCTCCGCTGCAAAGCCCTTCTACGAGGATTGCCTCACGCGCTTCCCGACCCACGCCCTGGTGTTGAAGCAGGCACAGGACTACTTCGACGAGGCCGGCGATCCCGAGCGCGCGACCGACCTCTACCGCAAGGCCGTGGAAAAGGCCCCCGAAAATCTCGCGCTGCGCTCCGAGCTCTCGGCCCGGCTGCGCAGCCGCGGGCGCATCGACGAGGCCGAGAAGATCCTGCGGGAAGCGGCCGAGACCTTCGGCTCCGTGCAGGCCTGGCACCAGCTCTCGGAGTTCTACCGCGGCAGCGGCAATCCCGCGCAGGCCCTGCACGCGATCGAGAAGGTGATCGAGCTCTCGCGCGGGGGCAGCGACGAGCTGCGTTTCACGCAGGCCGATCTGCTGATCGACCTGGGCGAGAACGCACGCGCAGAGCAGATCGCGGCGTCGCTCGGCGAGCCCGCCTACGCGACGCTGATTCGCGGCCGCCTGCTGCTCGGGAAGGGCGACGCCGAGGGCGCGCTGGCTGCGCTCGACCAGGGCATCCGCAGCTGGCCCAACAATGCGGCGGCTCGTTACCTGGCTGGCGTCGCGGCGCGCGCAGCGGGCGACGTGGAGCGCGCGATTTCGGAGCTGCGCGAATCGGTTCGCGTCGACAAGAATGGCAGCGATGCCGCGCTGGTGCTGGCCGAACTCTACTTCGAGCGTGGCGACCATGCGAAGGCACTGAGTTTCGCGAACAACTATCTCTCGAATCGTCCGCAGTCGTCGAAGCAGCCGGCGCTGCGCCTCGCGGTGCGCGCGCTGACCGCGCAGGGTCGCTTCAGCCAGGCGCATCGCTCCATCGAGCTCTTGCGCGAAGCCGGCTTCGAGCGCGCGGCGTTGGTCGAGGAGGCGGCGCTGCTGCAGCGCGAGCAGGGAGGCGTGGCGACCGTCCAGCGCATTCGCAAGGAGCAGCTCGACCTCAGCGACCCAGAGAACGAAGAGCTGCTGCGCGTGCTGGCCGACGGTCTGCTCGCGCTCGGGCGCGGCGACGAAGCGCTGCGCGAAGTCGACGCCGCGATCGCGCGCAGTCCGGGGGCGGCCTCGCTGTACGGCATCCGCGGCACGCTGCTCGCACGCACACAGCGCGCGGCCGAGGCCACCGCCGCGTTTCGGCGCGCGGCGGAGCTCGACCCGAAGAGCGCCACGGCCCTGGGCGGCCTCGCGACGATGCTGGTCACCAGCGGCGACGTCGCGCAGGCGATCCGCCTCTACGACCAGGCGGCCGCCCTCGATCCGGGCCATCCGAACTACGCCTACTCGGCCGCACAGCTCACGCTCTCGTCGGGGGACAGCGCGGCTGCCGAGCAGCGCCTGCGCAGCATCGTGAAGCGCCACGCCGGGCACTCCGGAGCGCGCAACGACCTCGCCTGGCTGCTCGCCGAGAAGGGCCAGGAGCTCGACTTGGCACTCGCGCTGGCCCAGGAGGCGAATCAGCTCGATCCCTCTCCGAACGTCCAGGACACACTGGGCTGGGTGCATCTGAAGCGCGGGGAAACCGCAAAGGCGGTCGCGGTGCTCGAAGCAGCCGCCAAACAGCTGCCCGAGTCGAGCAGCATCCGCCAGCACCTTGCAGAGGCGCTGCTCAAGGCCGGGAATGCCGACGCGGCCGGCGCGCTGCTCGAGCGGGACCTCCAGGGTTCGGCCGAGAGCGCCGCGGCCGGAGGCACCGCACCGGGATCGCCGGGCCAGGGGTCCTAGGCGAGGTCATGCGCGCCTGCTCCGCCGCTCTCGCCAGCGCGCTCTTCGCTGCCGTCGCGGGCTGTGGTTCAGCGGAGGATCGCTTCGCCGAACATCTGCGGCGCGCCGTCGCCTACGAGCAGCAGGGCGAGCGCGAGCAGGCCGCGCTCGAATACACCAGCGCACTCGAGTTCAAGGACGACGCTGCGGCGCACGAGCGGCTCGGCGAGCTGTTGCGGCGCCAGGGCTCCCCCGAGCTCGCGGCGCAGCACTTCCAGCGCGCACACGAGCTCGATGGATCGCGGGTGTCGGCGATCGTGAGCGAGTTCTTCCTGGTGGCGAGCTCGAACCGGGCGCGCGCCGACGCGCTGCTCGCGAAGGCCGCGTCCGTCGCTCCCGAGGCCGCGGCGGTGCAGCGCGCGCGCTCCGAGCTCGCGCTGCTGGACGGCAGCATCGAAGACGCGCAGCACTCCGCCGAGCGCGCCGCGGAGGTCGCGCCGGAGGCCGCCGAGAGCCAGCTCCAGCTCGCGCGCGTGTTCCAGGCGCGCATCCGGCAGCAGCAGCTGCAACGACTGCCGCCCGACGAGGCGCTGCTGCACCGGGCGCTCGCGGCGCTCGAGCGCGCCGACCAGCTCTCCGGGAGCAACGTCTCGACGCGCCTCGAGCGAGCGCGGCTCTTCGCGAACTGGCCCGGCCACGACGCCGCAGCGCGCGCGGCCTACGACGACGCCGTGTCGCTCGCCGCGCAGCAGCGCGAGAGCGACCTGCAGATCATCGCGTTGCACGCCCTCGACGACTTCGCGCGCTCCCGCGGCGACCGCGAGACGCGCCTGCGCGCCCTGCGCGAGATCCTGAAGCTCGAGCCGTCGAAGCTCCCCGTCTGGCGGGACGTCGCCGCGCTGCTGGCCGGCAACGACGCCGAAGTCGCCGCGCTCTTCGACGAGCTGCTCCGCGTCCGCGCGCAGGACCCGGAGGCGCACCGCCTCTACACGAACCATCTGCTCGCGCTGGGCCAGGAGCAACGAGCCGTGGAGCACCTGAAGCAGGTGCTGGAGGATCTCGACGAGCCACAGCTCGCGGACGAGCTGATCCAGCTGCACCTGCGGCGCCTGCAGCTGCCGCAGGCGCAGAAGGCTTACGAACGACTCCGCAAGCAGCATCCCGACGATCCCGCCAGCCTGCGGGCGGGCGCACGCGTTGCGCTGGCGGAAGGACGCAACGACGACGCCGTCGAAATCCTCGCGCAGCTCCCGGAGGAGCGGCGCAGCTCCGACGACTTCCGACTGCTGGCACTCGCGCAGGAGCAGCGCGGCGATCTCGCCGCCGCCCAGGAGGCCATCGGCCAGGCGGCCGTCCGCGCGGGAAATTTCGCGGAGTCGATCGCTCGCGCCGACGCGCGCATCCGCTGCGCGCGCCGAGATCATGCGGGCTGCCTGGCGGGTCTGCGCAACCTCGCGCGCCGAAGGCTGCCGCTCTCGGACGCGGAACAGCTGCTCTCGGTCGAGGCCCTCGCCGGGACGGGCCAGCAGGAAAAGGCGCAGCGCCTGCTCGAGCAGCTCGTGAGCCGGCCCGAGCCGGCGCCGCTGGCGGTGCTCGAGTTCGCGCGCCGGCGCGGAAGAGCCGAGCCGAAGCGCGCGGAGGCGCTGCTGCTCGCGGCCGAGCAGAGGTCTCCGGGCGATCCGCTGCTGCTGCGCGCGCTCGCCCAGCTGTGGCGCAGCTCGGGGCGAAGCCGGGAAGCGATCGAGCACCTGAATCGCTCGATCGGAGCGGGCGCGTCGAATGCGGCCGTGCTGCTGTTGCGCGCGGAGCTGCTCGCGGAGCAGGGCGAGCTCGACCGCGCAGAGACGGACGCGCTGCGCGCGTTCGAGGTTGCACCGGGCCTCTCCGGCGCGGTCGACCTGCTGGCCGAAATCTACACGCGCCAGAATCGCCTGCCGCAGGCACGCGCGTCCTTCGAAGAAGCCGAGGCCGCGGGCGTGCTGCATCCGGGTGGCCGCCTGCTGCTCGCGCGCCTGCGCGATCTCTCCGGCGACGCCTCCGGAGCGCGCGCGCTGCTCGAGTCATTGCTCGCCGAGCGGCCGAACATGCACTCCGCAATGAGCGAGCTCGCCCGCCTGCTCGCCGACCAGGGCGACGAGTCCGGGCGCGCGGAGCAGCTCGCAGTCGGGGCTGCGAGCGCCCGGCGCTCGAGCCGCGCTGCAGCGCACGCCGCGGGCTACGTGTATCTGCGCTCCGGGCGCTTCGCGGAGGCGCTCGTGGAGCTCGAACGCGCGCGGGCGCTCCCCGAACCTCTCGGCCGTAACGCCGACGCCGAGCTCCACTATCATCTCGGCCTCACGCTCGGCGGCCTGGCGCGAAATGCCGACGCGCGAGTGGAGCTCGAGCAAGCGCTAGCGCTCGATCCGCGCTTCCACGGCGCGGAAGCGGCGAAGAAGAAGCTCGCAGAGCTCGCCGCCGCGGGCTGAGCGCGGCGGCGCTGATTTACAAGCCGCTTCGGCGCGCAGCGAGGCGAAGCCGAGCGGAGCGCGGGTGGGCCGGGCCGCTCCCGGCCCGGGACCCGCAGACTAGCTATTTGCCTGCGGCCGCGCGAGCTGCGCGGCGGCGCGCGAGTGCGCCGAGTGCCGCCACGCCGGCCGCGAGGCCGATCGAGACCTGCGGCTCCGGCAAGAAGACGAAGGCGCCCCCCTCGCCGCTCGCAGCTTCGCTGTGGAAGGGCGCGCCGACCACGAGGTCGGCGATCGCATCGCCGT
>CAYTJA010000310.1:0-23137 GCA_964437835.1 uncultured Spirochaetales bacterium | reverse complement strand
CAGCGCGGCCGATCCGTCCGGGCCGACCACGGCTTCGAAGTCGCGGGAGAGGGAGAGCTGCACCGCGTTGAGCGGTCCCGGGGCCGCTGCTGCTCCGGGAGCGGCCGGCGCGCGCGCGGCCTCGAAAACCGACCGCGGAGCGGGGGAGGGCGGCGCGGCGGGCACGCCGGGAGCTGCGGGCGCGAGCCCCGCACTGCGCCGAGCGGGCTCGCCCGCCGCGACCCTGCCGGCCGCGAGCCCTGCGAGCAGCGCGCAGGCGAGGCCCGCACTCGCGGCAGATCGGAAGGCGATCGTCATACCCAGTTCCTCGACCGCGCGCGCCGTCGACTGGAGCCGCGGCTGTGCGCCGCCGGGTAGTATCGGGCTCCCCTGCAAACGATCCCTGCGAGGCGGATCCGATGTTCGGTCCCGACGACCTGGTGCTCTGCTCCGGCACGCTGCTCGGCGCCGGTATCCCCGAGCTGGTACAGGCCGCGGTCGCGGGTGGCTTCCGCGCGATCACGGTCTGGCCGCAGGACTATCGCCGAGCTCGCTCCGAGGGCTGGAGCGATGCGGAGCTGCGGCGTCTGCTCGGGGACCACGGTCTCGCTGTGACGGATCTGGACCCTCTGCTCACCTGGCTGCCCGGGGAAGGAGATCTCGCGCGGCGCTATGCGCAGGTCGAGATTGCGCAGGAGGAGGAGTTCTACCGCATCGCCGACGCGCTCGGCGCGCGCACGCTGAACCTCGCGCAGGGCTTCGGGCGCGAAGTCGACGTCGAGCGTGCGGCCGAGGCGCTGGCGGGCGTCTGCGACCGCGCCGCGCAGCACGGCCTGATCGCGACCCTCGAGTTCCTGCCCTGGTCCGGAATCCCGGACGCCGCGAGCGCCTGGGAGATCGTGCGGCGCAGCGGGCGTGCGAACGCGACCGTGATGGTCGACAGCTGGCACTGGTTCCGCAGCGGCGGCGATGCCGCGCAGCTGCGCGCGATCCCCGGCGCGCGGATCGGCGGTGTGCAACTCAACGACGCCCCGCGAGAGGGCGCGGGCGACGCGATCGAATCGATGCAGGCGCGGCTGCTCCCGGGAGATGGAGGGATTCCGCTCTCGAAGTTCCTGCGCACGCTCTGGGAGATCGGCGTGCGCGGGCGCATCGGAGTCGAGGTCTTCTCGCGCGAGCTGCTGCAGCTGCCGCCGGTCGAGATCGGCCGGCGCGCGGGCGCCGCGGCGCGGCAGGCACTCGCGCGCGCGAGCGATTCGCCGGGGGAGAACTAGCATGAAAGCGCTCGACTTCGGCTCCGGGAGCCGCCGCGGCCGTGAGATCGCCAGCGCCGCGCGCGCACTGATTCCGCGCCTGCGCGAGCTGGCGCCGGCGATCGAGGAGGCCGGGCGGCTGCCGGACGCGCTGCTGCGCGAGCTGCAGCAGATCGGCGCGTTTCGGATGACGATGCCGCAGGAGCTCGGGGGTCCGGAAGCGGATCCGCTGACGCAGATCGAAGTCGTCGAGGCGCTCTCGGCAGGCGACGGCTCGGTCGGCTGGGTCGTGATGATCGGATCCGACGGCGGCTTCTACGCCTCGCACCTGTCCGACGCGGTCGCCCGTGAGGTCTACCGCGACCTCGATGCCGTCACGGCGGGCGTCCTCGTCCCGAGCGGCCGCGCGCGCCGCGTTCCGGGTGGCTATCGCGTCTCGGGCCGCTGGGCTTTCGGCAGCGCGTCGCTGCACTCGGACTGGTTCGCGGCCGGCTGCCTGCTCGAGGGCGGCGACGCGAAAGCCGGAGCGCCGGTGGTGCGCAGCATGCTGGTGCCGGCCTCCGAGGTAAAGGTGCTCGACACCTGGCGCGCGACCGGACTCGCCGGCAGCGGCAGCCACGATTTCGAGATCGCCGACGCCTTCGTGCCCGAAGAGCGCAGCTTCGATCTCCTACACGAGGCGCCGAGGATCGCGCGCCCGCTCTACCAGTTCCCGTGGATGGTGCTCGTCAACGCAAACGGCGTGCCGCTCGGCATCGCGCGCGCGGCGATCGACGTGCTGTGCGAGCTCGCGAAGTCCAAGAGCGTGCCACCCGTGGGCCAGAAGCTCGCGCAGCAGGGCGTGGTGCAGGATGCCGTCGGGCGCGCGGAGGCGCTGCTCGGCGCGGCGCGCAGCTATCTCTTCGCGACGGTCGGGGAGCTCTGGGAGGAGCTCGAGCGAGGGGCGGAGCCGAGCCTGGAGCTGCGCGCGCGCTTCCGCCTCGCGACGCTCACGGCGTTTCGCAACAGCCGCGACGCCGTGCAGCTGATGTACGAAATGGGCGGCGGGACGGCGCTGTATCGCAAGAGTCCACTCGACCGGCAGTTCCGCGACATCAGCACGATCGCGCAGCACGCGCTCGTGAACGCGCGCGCCTATTCGGAGATGGGCCGTGCCTTCCTCGGCCTGGATCCGGGCACGCCGCTGATCTGAGCCCGGCCCGGCGCCGCGGCTTCGCGCGCGACTCCGGTGCCCAGATCGCGTGGTATAAGCATCGGAGAGCAACCCTTCCCCGTCCTGGGGATCCGGCGCGCCGCGGCTGACGCGCCGATGCACACGCGGAGGATCGATGCTGCGGAAGACGATCGGGATCGCAGGGTGTCTGGTGTTCGCGGCCTCGCTCGCGGCTGCCCATCCGCCGCAGCCGGTTCCGCGGCCCGACCAGATTCGGGTCATGACGCGCAATCAGTATCTCGGTGCGGACCTCACGCCGGTGATCCTGGCGCAGACTCCGGCCGAATTCTTCGCCGCGGCCCAGGCGGCGCTCGCGCAGATCGCGGCGAACGACTTCCCGTATCGCGCGCAGGCGCTGGCCCGCGAAGTCCGCAACACCCAGCCGGACGTGATCGGGCTGCAGGAGGTGTTCGCGTTCAGCCTGAACGGCCAGTTCCCGGGCCCCCCCTTCGTCGATCATCTCCAGACGACGCTCGACGCGCTCGCCTCGCTCGGCCAGCCCTATCAGGTCGCCGCATCGGTGCAGCACCTCGATGTGTCGCTCCCGATCGACGTCACGGGCGACGGCGCTCCGGAGCTCGTGCGCGTGCTGGATCGCGACGTGATCCTGGTGCGGAGCGGGATCTCCGCGACGAAGCTCGCGGGCAGCTTCCTCGCGGGAGGCCTCTGCGGCGTGCCGATTCCGAATCCGGCGCCGGTGCCGCCCTTCCCGGCGGTGCTGCAATCGACGGACTCCGAGGACGGCTGCAACTACGCGGTGCTCGCGCAGGTGAACTCTCCGGTCGGGCCGATCGTGATCCAGCGCGGTTTCGTCGGCGTCGACGTTCGCGTGCGCGGCCGCGACTATCGCGTGGTCGACACGCACCTCGAGGTCCGCTCGCCGGATCCGACCAATCCCGCGAGCGCGATCATCCAGTTCCTGCAGTCGGTCGAGCTGGTCGGCACGCTGCAGGTGACGACGCCGGCGGGGCGCACCCTCGTCGCGCTCGGCGACTTCAACTCCGCGCCGGTGGACACGCCGCTGGGCCCGATCGTGCCGCCCTATCAGGTGATCGCGGGCTCCGGCTACACGGACGCGTGGGATGTGAACCGGATCGCCTTCTTCGATCCCGAGGGCTTCAGCTGCTGCGAGCAGTCGGACCTCGCGAACAGCGTGTCGCAGCATTCGGAGCGGATCGATCTGGTGTTCGTGAAGGATGCCCCCGCATCGCTCGCGAGCTTCGCATTCGTCACGGGCCGGCTGCCGTTGTTGCCGCTCTCGACCCCGCCGAACTGGGCTTCGGACCACGGCGGTGTCGCGGCGTGGCTGCGCTTCTTGCAGAACTAGGAAGTCAGTCACCTTCGCTCGCCTGGCGGCTCGCTGCGCGCGGCAAGGCCGCTTGCGGGCAGAGCTAGCCCCTGGCGGCCTCGCGCGCGGAGGCTCTGATCTGATGACCTCGCCTGCGCTTCGCCGCGCGCGGCGAGATCGCTCGAGTGCCCGCGGTTCCGGATCCAGCGGCTGCCGGCCCTGCGCCTGCGGGACCGGCAGAGGGTCCGGGGCGGGCTCGAGCAGGGTGATAGGATCGGGTGACGATGCCGACCCGCCCGCTGGCCGCCTTCGAGCTCTCCGGAGAGCTGCCGCTCTGCGTCGAGCCTGCAGCGGATTCGAGTGTCGCAACACTGATCGCTTCGCTGAGCGCGGAGCGCACGCAGTTCGAGGCCGCTCTGACGCGGCGGGGAGCGCTGCTCTTTCGCGGCTTCGATGTCTCGGGGCCTGCGGACTTCGAGGCGATCGCGCGCGCGATCGCGCCCGACCTGAAGCGCGACTATCTCGGCACCTCGCCGCGCAACGCCGTGACCGAATTCGTCTTCAACGCGAGCGAGCTGCCGGACTTCTTCCCGATTCCGCAGCATTGCGAGATGAGCTTCTGCGCGCAGCCGCCGCGCCGCGTGTTCTTCTGCTGCCTGGTTCCGCCGGCCGCCGGCAGCGGCGAGACCCCGCTCTGCGACTTCCGCGCAGTCTGGCGCGATCTCGACCCCTCGCTGCGCGCGCGTTTCGAGGCGCGCGGGATTCGCATCATCCGCAACTACAGCGGGCCCGGAGCGGACGATTCCCAGGATCCGATGCGCCTCAAGCGCTGGGACGAAATGTTCGAGACCACGGACCGCGCGGAGGTCGAGGCCCGCTGCCGCGCCGAGGGCTTCGAGCCCAGCTGGCTGCCCGGCGACGGCCTGAGGCTCGTCTCGACCCAGCCGGTGTTCCGCGATCACCCCGTGACGGGCGAGCGGGTCTGGTTCAACCACCTGACGACCTTCCACCGCAGCAGCCCCGCAGCAGAGTACCGGCGCATCGCGGCGTTCCGCCCCTCGCAGCGGCACCGCGGGCTGCTCGCGCTCGCGCAGGCGCTGGACGCGAAGGCGCGCGCGAAGCCCGCGATCGAGCAGTCGATGCACTGTACGGCGCTCGACGGGAGCGAGTTCGACGACGCCGATCTCGAGCAGCTGCGCGACGTCGTCTGGAAGCACCTCGTCGTGACGGAGTGGCGGCGCGGCGACGTATTCGCGATCGACAACGCATCGGTGTCGCACGGACGCCTGCCCTACGAGGGGCCGCGCCACGTGGTGGTCTGCTGGGCCTAGCAGCGCCGAATTTCGTCCACGAGGCCCCAGCGCAGCGCCGTTTCGGCGTTCACGCGCTGGCCCGTGAGCGCGAGCCAGGCCGTCCGCTGGCGGCCGATCCGGCGCGGCAACGAGACCGTGCCTCCCGCGCCCGGAACCAGTCCCATCGCGACCTCCGGGAGCCGTATCTCGCAGTCCGGAGCGGCCACCACGCGCACTGTAAAGGCCGGCAGCTCGATGCCGGCGCCGACGCAGGCCCCGTGGATGCGGCTCTCGCAGCGCGCGGCACAGGCCGCGAGCAGGCGCGCCGCGTTGCGCGTCGAGCGGATCGCGTGGGCCTGGCCCGGGTCCGGGAGGCTTCCGAATTCATCCAGATCCCCGCCCGAACAGAAGGCCGGTCCGACACCCTCGAGGGTCACGCGCGCGATCGACGGATCTGCGATCACCACGCGCAGCGCGTCGCAGAGCGCGTCGCGCATCGCGGCCGAGAACGCGTTGCGCTTCTCGGGTCGATTCAGCGCGATGCTGAGCTCGTCGCCACGGCGCGTGAGCCGCACGGCGGGTTCCAGCGGCTGTGGCCGCAGCTTCGGCGGCGGGCGACTCGCGAGCCAGGCCGCGAACTCGGCCCCGCTCTGCAGCGTCGAGTAGACCAGCGATTCCGCGATCAGGCCTGCGTGCACGCCGAGGGATTGGTTCAGGCGCAAGAGCTGCACCAGCGCCTGACACGCGAGCGGGTTCTTCGCGACTGCCGCTTCGAGCGGGGCCAGCTCGGAGGCGTCGGCCACGACGACGTCGAAGGCGTCGACGAGCTCGTCCTGCGGCGGGCGCGGCGGCTCCGGGAGCAGGGCGACGGCCGGACAGGGCAGCTCGGAGAGCGCGCTGCGCGCGGCAGTGAGCGCGTCGCGGTCGGGCCACTCGCCGCCGGCGCCGAGCTCGACCACGAGCAGCGGCGCACCGGTCAGCGGCGAGAAGCGCTCGTGGACGTCGGGAGACGCGAGCTCCGCGAGGGCCTCGCGCAGCGCGAGGCGCGCGATGGCGCGCGGCGGGCCTACGCGGCGCTCTGCGCGAGCCGCTCGCGCACCGTGCGGCGCAACAGCTTGCCCGTCTCGGTGTAGGGGAGCTCGCTCCAGAACGCGATCGATTCGGGCGTGCGCGACGAGCGCAGGTGCTGCCTCACGAAGGCCTGCAGCTCGGCGGGATCGGCCACGCGTCCCGGCGCGAGCACCACCACGGCCGCGACCGCTTCGCCCCACTGCTCGTCCGGCACGCCGACGACGGCGGCATCGCTGACCGCGGGGTGGGCGATCAACACATCCTCGATCTCTCCCGGAGACATGTTCTCGCCGCCGCGCACGATCACGTCGTCGATGCGCCCCTCGAGAAACAGGTAGCCCTCCTCGTCGACGAAGCCGCCGTCGGCGGTCGGAAAGAAGCCGTCCGCGCCGACGCGGCTGCCTCGCCCGAGGTACTCGCCCGAGACCTGCTCGCCGCGCACGCAGATCTCGCCGTGGGTTCCGGGCGGCAGCGGCTTGCCCTCCGGATCGCGGATCTCGATCTCGAGGCTCGGCAGCGGGCGCCCGACCGACGCGAGCCGCCGGCGCACGCGCGGATCCGCGCTGCTCGCGGCCGCGCGGTGGTCTTCGGGGCCGAGCACGGCGATCGTCGAGCTCGTCTCCGTGAGGCCGTACGCGTTCGTGAAGCCGGTGCTCGGGAACAGCCGCATCGCCCTCTCGATCACCGGCAGCGGCATCTTGCCGCCGCCGTAGGAGAGCGCGCGGAGCTCGGGCAGCGCCGCTTCGCCCTGGCCTTCGAGCGCGTCGACGATCCGCTTCAGCATCGTCGGCACCAGGAAGGCGTGGGAGGCGCGTTCCTGCCGCGCGAGGCCGAGCCAGGCTTCGGGCGTGAAGCTCGGCAGCTGCACGATGCGGCGCCCGAGGTAGACCGAGCTCGCGATCGCGGCCATCGCGGCGATGTGATAAGGCGGCACCGAGACGATCGCGGCGTCGCTCTCGGCGGCGTCGCCGAACTCCACCGAGCCGAGGATGTAAGAGACGATGTGCTTGTGGCGGATCACCGCGGCCTTGGGCGCGCCGGTGGTGCCGCTCGTGAAGAGCAGGATCGCGATCTCGTCGGCGTCCATGCCCCAGGCGGGCTCCGGAGCGGCACCCCGGCTCGCGCACTCGAAGAGCTCGTCGCGCAACAGGATCTGGATGCCGGGCACGCGGATCTGCGCGGCGCGCTCGGCGTCCGTCACGAGCAGCGCGGGCGCGATCTGTTCGAGCAGCGCGTCGAGCTCGCGGCCGCTCAGCCGGTAGTTGAGCGGGACGAAGGGCACGCCGGCCCAGGCCGCGGCAAACAGGCTCGCCGGCAGCGCGGGCGTCGAGACGTCGAGCAGCGCGAGACGCCCGACCCCGGCGCGCTTCACCAGCTCCGAGGCCGCGCCGGCGGTGGCGAAGAGCTCTGCGTAACTGAGCGCGCGCCCGGCGCCCTTGACTGCGACGCGTTCGCCGAAGCCCGAGGTCGCCATCTCGAGCAGCATCATCAGGTTCATCGCGGGGGCCTGGCTTCGCGCGCGGCGTCAGTCGGAGGACGGGAGCGGCTTGGCTTCCTTGAGGCCGAGCAGCGTGCCGCCCAGTGCCAGCGAACCCGCACCCGGCTTCGTGCACAGGAGCTCGACGCTGGCGTCGGCGTTCACATAGCGCTTGCCGAGCTGGCTGCCCTTGGCGGCGTCCGGAGCCGGGCTCCCGCCTTCGGGCCTGGGCGCGCTGACCTCGAGCAGCGGCGCGCCGCCGCAGCGCAGCTCGGAGTCCGGGCTCGGGACCGCGATCACCATCACCTCGGTCGTGCACACGGCGCTCTTCAGTCGCATGCCGGCCTTCACGCTGGCCATGCCGATCTCCTTCTCGAGCCGCGTCCGGGCGCGGCTGCCTCGAATCCACCCGTCTGGAATGCGTGGCGCGCAGCATATCAGCTGCCCGGAGAACGCGTCAAAAGCGAATTGCTGCGGGGGGTTGCGGCGCAGCGGCAGGGGCGCGCCAGGCGCGCGTCAGGCGCCTGCGTCCGGCTGCGCGGAAGGGCCCCGTATTGTCTCGTGCGTGGCGGAGATCGGGGCAGGGCAGGGGCGCGCGGGCGCCGCGATCGCGGCGCTCGTCGCTGCGCTCGCGCTGGTCTACGCGGGCGGCCTCTCCGGCCCCTTCGTCTTCGACGACGAAGACGGGATCCTCGAGAACTCCTCGATCCGCTCGCTGTGGCCGCTTTCGGTTCCGCTCTCGCCGCCGGGCGGCGGAAAGCCAGTGGCTGGCCGCCCGATCGCAAACCTGTCGCTCGCGTTCTCGTACGCGGCCGCCGGCTACGACCCGACGGCGTTCCGGCTCGGGAACCTCGCGCTGCACGCCGCGAGCGCGCTGCTCGGATTCGGGATCCTGCGCCGCGCGCTGGCTGCGCCCGGGATGCCCGCGGCACTCGCCGCAGGGGCGCGCGGCCTCGCGCTCGCAGCTGCGCTGCTCTGGGCGCTGCACCCGCTCACGAGCGAGGTCGTGCTCTACGCGATGCAGCGCAGCGAGGCGCTCGCTGCCTGCTTGCTATTGCTCGCGCTCTACGCGCTGCAGCGCTGCGCGGGGGCCGCCGGCGCCGCTGCGCGCCGCGGGTTCGCAGCGCTGGCCGTCGCCGCCTGCACGCTCGGAATGGCCAGCAAGGAGGTCATGGTCGCTGCGCCAGTCCTGCTGCTGCTCTACGACCGCGCGTTCCTGGCCGGCGGCCTGCGCGCCGCGCTCGCCGCGCGCGGGCGGCTGCACGCGGCCTTCGCGGCGAGCTGGCTGGTGCTGCTGGCACTTGCGCTCGCGGCACCGCGCGGCGCGTCCGCGCTCTTCTTCGATGCGGACTACCTGCGCGCCCAGGTTCCGATGCAATGGCGCTATTTCGGCCTTGCGCTGTGGCCCGCACAGCTCGTGCTCGACTACGGCTCGCTGGATCCCGCGCGGGTTCCGCCGCTCGGCGCTCCCGCGCTCGCGCTGCTCGCGCTGCTCGCGCTCGTCGCGTGGGCCGGGTGGCGCTTCCCGCGCGCGGGCTTTCCGGGCCTCTGGTGGTTCGCGCTGGTCGCGCCGAGTTCGAGCTTCGCGGCCGTGATTTCCGAGGTCGGCGCCGAGCGGCGGGTGTATCTGTCGCTGGCAGGTCTCCTGGCCGGCGCGGTCGCGCTCGCGGGCCTGGCACTCGCGAAGCTGCAATCGCGTGCGGCGCGCAGAGCGCTGGCGCTCGCCACGCTGCTGCCGCTGCTCGCGGTCGCCGGCCTGCGCACGCGCGAGCGCGCAGCCGACTTCGCGGATCCCGAGCGGCTCTGGCGCAGCAGCGTCGCCTTTTGGCCCGAGAATCCGCGCGCCTGGTTCAACCTCGCGAACCAGCTGCGCGCTTCGGGGCGCCTCGCCGAAGCGGCTGTGGCCTATCAGACCTCGCTCGGATTCGGCGAGACCGCGCGCACTGCCAGCAACCTCGGCGCGACGCTCGCGAGCCTCGGTCGCCTGGCCGAGGCACTGCCGGTGCTCGAGCGCGGCGTCGCGCTCGATCCCGGCGATGCGCGCGTTCACGCGAACCTCGGCTTCGCGCTGACGCTCTCGGGGCGCCACGCCGAGGCCGCCCGGGTGCTGGCGCGCGCAATCGCGCTCGAGCCCGCGGAGCCCGCGCAGCGCTGGACGCGCGTGCGTGCGCTCCACGCCTCGGGCCGCCGCGACGAGCTGCGCCGCGAGCTCGAGGCGCTGCGCGCGCTGGATCCGGCGGACCCGCGCGCGGAGCGCCTGCTGCGCTCGCTGTCGCGCCCGGATTCCCGGGTCGAGACCGGCCCGCCGGAGCCTGCAGGGGCGACGCCGCCGTGAACGCGCCGACCCGCGCAGCGATCGCGGGCCGCGTCCGGCGCTGGTTCGGCGCCTGGGATCGCGCGCTGCTGCTGCTCACGCTCGCGCTGCTGTTCCGGCTCTGCGCGACGCGCTTCGTGCTGGAGCTCAGCCCCGATGCGACGCGCGCCTATCAGCTCGCGCGCGCGCCGGGGGCCTCGTTGCCGGATCTGCTCGCGGCGGGCGGGCTGCCGCTCGCGATCGCGCTCGCCTCCGCGGGGCTCGGACCGCTGCACGCGTATCTCGTGAATGTGCCGCTGCTGGTCGGCGTCGCGGCGCTGGTGTGGGAGCTCGGCCGGCGTCTCGCGGCTGCGCGCGGCGCGCAGGGCTCCGCGTCCGCGCGCCTCGGCGGCGCCGCGGCGCTCGCGGGCTGGCTCTGCGCGCTGGCCGCCGGCCGCAGTCACCTGCTCGAGCTGGTGAACCCGTATCCAGATCCGCTGCGCGTGGCGGTGCCGCTGCTGCTGCTGGCGCTGCTGCACGCGCGCGGGCGCATCCAACGGCGCACGCTGGCCGTCGCGCTCTCGCTAGGCGTAGCCCTCGCGGCACTCGGCGCTGTCGTGGCGCCGGCCGGCGCGCGGGGGGCGCTCTGGCTCGCGTCGCTCGGCGCACCGCTCGCCGGCGCGGCGCTGGCCGCGCTGCTTCGCGCGGCGCTCGGGCGCCTGCCCGAGCCGGCGCGCGCGCGCAGTCTCGCCGGCAGCCGCGCCGCGGCCTGGCTCGGCTGTCTGCTCGCGCTCGCCGACGCCGGCGCGCGCGGTTGGGTCGCTCCGGGGGAAATCGGGCGCGACAGCGAACGCGTGCAGCTCGAAGATCTGGCAAGGCTGCGCGAGGCGCTGCACGCGGCCGTGCCGCCCGGCGCCGCGGTGGCGGTCGGCGCACCGCTCGCACGGCTGCTGCGCGTCTTCGGCGAGCGCGAGCTGCTGGGCCTCGATCCCGCTGGCGCGGCCGGTCCCGCCGGCGCGGCCTGGCTGCGGCGCGTGGAGTCGCTGCGCCGCGCAGAGCCCGAGCGGGTATTCGCGGCGACCGGGGCAGCCGGCGCCGCGCGCGATCCCGTCGAGCAGCTGCTCGCCGGCGACTTCGATCTGATTCCGGTCGCGTCGCTTGCCGCGGCGGAGCTGCGCCTCGGCCGCTGGCTCGGCGGTCGCGAGCGGCTCGAATTCGCGCGCGTCGCCGCGTGGTCGCAGAGCGCGAGCCGCGCGGCGCGGCGGCACGAGCGCGGTGGCGATGCCTGGATCCGCGCCGACGTCGGACATCTGTCTCAGCTCGCGCGGGAGCGCGCGGCGCTGTATCTCGATGGGGCCCTGCTCGGCCCCGTCCGCACCGACTTCGCGAACGACTACTACGCAGCGGCGCTCGCCGTGGGCACGCACGAGCTCGAGCTGCGCTCCGACGCGCCCGTGCCGCGGCGCCTCGGGTTCACCCTGCACGCGGCACACGAGGGGCTCGAATGGCTGCCCGAGGACCCGGAGCAGGCGCTCGCATTGCGCGCGCGCGTGAGGCGCGAGCTCGCGCCCGAGCGCGCGAGCAGCGCGCTCGAGCTGCTGCTCCCGACACCTTCCGCAACGGGAGCGGTCTTCCTGCTCGAGCTCGAGCTCGCGCTCGGCGGCGATCCGGAGCGCGCGGCACGCCATCACCTCGAGCTCGTGTTGGGCGGCCGATCGCTGCTCTCGGAGCCGCTCGGGAGCGCGCTCGCGAGCGAGTCCGGCGAGCTGCGCTATCCGCTCTGCTTCGGTGTCGCCGGCGCCGATCTGCCGGGACCGGACGCGCCGCTCGCGCTCCGCCTGCGCGCGCCGGACGCTGCGGGCGCGCCCGCGGCGCTGCGGATTCTGCGCGTCCGGATCGACCGCTTCGCGCTGCGCGAGCCCTTCGATCTCGAGCTCGGCCGCCGCGATCGACCCTTCCTGATCGAGGGCTTCGGCGGCCGCAGCGAGCTCGGGCCGCTGCGCGTGCGCGCGGCCGAGGCGAGCGCGGAGCTCTATGTGTTCGTGCCGCGCAAGGCGCAGCGCGCGTGGCTCGAGCTCGAGTACGTCGATCCCGGCGGCGCCGCGGCGATGCCGCGCTTCGCCTGGGACGGGCGAGCGCTGCCCGCGGGCCTGCGCTCGGCGCGGCGAGTCGAGCTCGACAGCGACCAGGCGGTGAGGCTCGTGCGCGAGCGCATTCCGCTCGAAGCCGAGCGGCTGCTGGGACCGATCCACCGGCTCGGCATCGAGATCGCGCGTTCCGACGCCAGCGCCCCGGCTCGAGCGCCCGCACTGCTCTTGCACCGCGTGCGCGTCGCGACGCGCGCTTCCGCCCTTGACGCGCCTGCGCCCGCGCGCAGACACTGAGCTCACTCGCAGCGAAGGAGAATTCGTGGGACTTCCCGATCCGCCGGCGCTCGGAGCCTCCGCGCTGCCGTCTGGAACCTATTCCGGACGCGCGGTGATCGTGACCGGCGGCGGCACCGGCCTCGGCAAGGCCATCGCGGTCGAGTTCGGGCGCCTCGGCGCCGCGGTCGCGATCGTGAGTCGCGGCGAGGAGCACCGCCGCGCGGGGCTGGAGGCGGTCCAGCAGACGGGCGCGCGCGCACTCGCGCTCGAGTGCGATATCCGAGACCCGGCCGCAGTCGCGAAGGCCTTCGAGAGCGTCGAGGCCGAGCTCGGGTTGGCCGACGTGCTGGTGAACAACGCCGCGGGAAACTTTCCGGTGCCGGCCGAGGACATGAGCCCGAACGCCTGGCGCACGGTCGTCGACATCGTGCTGAACGGCACCTTCTACTGCTCGCGCGAGTTCGGGCGGCGGCACATCGCTGCGCGCTCGCCCGGCAGCATCGTGAACATCGGCGCGAGCTATGCGTGGACCGGCGGGCCCGGCTTCGCGCATTCGGCGGCCTCGAAGGCCGGCGTCAAGAACATGACGGAAACCCTCGCGGTCGAGTGGGCGCCCTACGGCATCCGCGTGAACGGGCTGGTGCCGGGCCTGTTTCCGCACCCGGACGAGGCGCCCGCGATCCGCGGCGTACCCGGCCGCTACGAGCGCGATTCGAAGAGCGTGCCGGCCGGGCGCGTCGGCCAGCCGCACGAGCTGGGCTGGGCTGCGACCTTCCTGGCCTCGCCCTACGCGAGCTACATCACCGGCCACACGCTGGTCGTCGACGGGGCGAACTGGCAGCGCCGCGCGATGCTGCAGCCCGAATTCGTACCGATCCGCACCCAGCTGGGCCGCGGCGACTTCACGCTCTAGTAGCTGCTAGCGCCCGGCTGGGCTGCGCGCGGGAGCACGCCTGGGCGCGCGGGGCGCTCGGCGCGGAAGTCCTCGAGGTGCTCCTCGATCGCCGCGGCGAGCGCGGCGTCCCCCTGCTTACGGGCTGCGTCGAGGGCGGCCTGTGCGAGGGCCACGGCCTGCTGCGGCCGACCCGCCGCGAGGTAGGCCGCCGCCAGCGTGTCGAGGTAGGCCGGGTCGTCATTGCTGCGGGCGACGACCGGCAGCAGCAGCTCGATCGCCGCTTGCGCGTTCTCGCGGCCGCCGCGCTCGACGCCGAGCAGCCAGGCGAGGTTGTTGCGCAGCTCGTCGGCGTCGTGGATCGCGAGCGCCTTGCGATACGACTGCTCGGCGGCGTCGAGGCGACCTGCTTCGGCGTACAGATCGCCCAGCGTTCCGAGCAGCTCGGGGCTTTCTCGGCGGATCCAGCCGAGGGCCGCGGCCGCGCGCTCGACGAGCGCGAGATTGGTGCTGTGGGTCGCGGCTACACACACGAGATGGGTCAGCATCGCCGCAAGCGCGAGCGCGCCGAAGGGGTACCAGAGCCAGGCGCGGCTGCGGCCGGGTTCCGCCGCGCCCGGAGCCTCGGCCGGGCTCGCCGGGCGCAGCAGGATCCGGGCGACGCGGCCGTCGCGCAGCTTCCACACCGCGCCGTCGAGCAGGAAGTGCTGCAGGTTCACGCAGGCGAAGCTGAGCATCGCGAGCCCCTTGCTCCAGGGCAGATCCGAGAGCAGCAGTGGGGCGACGAGCAGTCCCGGAAGCGTGCTGAGGCAAGCCCCGCTGAGCAGCGCGCGGCCGTAGTAGCGCGGGAGCGAGGGCTCCGCGCGATCGCGCTTTGCGTAGTACGACGCAATCCAGAGATATTGGGCCGAGTGGGCAAGCGAGGTCACGCTGGCGGTCAGGAACAGCGGAAGCTCCGTGTGGCCGAAGGCGCGCGCCAGCGCGGGCACGACGAACCAGGTCGACTGCGACGCGATGAGCAGCCACACGGGCCGCAGCAGCGCGTGCGAGCAGCCGGCGCGCCGCAGGCGCAGCAGTGCCGCGCCCGCGAGCCCGAGCGATGCGCCTGCGAGCCCCAGCGCCGCAGGCCTTCCGAGCCAGAACGGGATGCCGAGGCGCAGCACGTCGTAGGAGTCTTCGGGTGCGCCGCCCGTGGGCGCGAAGATCAAGCTCACGCCGATCGCGTGCATCACGATCAGCGCGACCGCGAAGCTCAGGAAGTATGACCACCACAGCAGGCGCCTCGTCTGGGCATCGACTTCGACTCCGCCGCGGCGCAAGAAGGTCAGCGAGAGGCCAAAATTCTGGCCCGCGAAGTGCCACGGGCTCCAGCTCACGTAGAGCGTCACCAGCAGCGCGCCGAGCGGAGGCAGGTGCAGCGCGAGCGCGAAGAGCAGCGCGATGGCAGAGCTCACGTAGACCGCAAAGAACGCGTAGCGGCGGCGGTCTTCGGCGCGCTCGTAGACGCGCAGCAGCGTCGCGCCGTAGTGCGGCGTGTTGACCAGCATCGAGAGGGTCGCGAGCAGGTAGCCCAGCGCGGCGCTCGACTCGCTCGGGATCAGCAGCAGCGGGATCGCCAAGAAGTACGCCGCGCCGGCGCCCGCGAGCAGGTCGATGCGACTGCCGTGGAGCGCGGGAGCGCCTCCCGGCGCAGCTGTAGAGGGGAACCCCGGCGCGGCGGCCGCCATCGGGCCAGTATACGGAGCGCTGCCGGCTGCCCTGCGCGTTTCGATAGGCTGCCGGGCACGCGGGGGGCAGGGTGTCGATCGGCTGGCTCGGAAAGCAGCGTTGGGGCGCGAGCGTGCGGCTCGCGGTGCTGGGGCTCGGCGCGGGGATCGCGCTCGCCGGCTGTCGCGAATCGCGCGCGCAGGGCGAGCTCGCGGCGATCCCCGAATGCGAGTCGGACGGATCTCTGCGCACTGCGGAGCGCCCGAATATCGTGCTCGTCGTGCTCGGCAGCGCGCGCTACTCGCACCTCGGCGCCGGTGGCTATCCGCGTGCGACGACGCCCTTCCTGGACTCCCTGCGAGAGCGCGGCATCTGGTTCCCGAATGCGCACGCGGCGGCTTCGTCGCCGCTGCCCGCGCTGGCGTCGCTGCTGACCGGCCTGCCGCCGGGCGCGCACGGCCTCGAGACGCCAGGCTCCGCTGCCGCCGCTGCCGAGCGCTCGCTCCCGGCCGCGCTGCCGAGCCTCGTCGCCTGCCTGCACCAAGCCGGCTATCGGACCCTCGCTCGCAGCAGCGAGCCGGCGCTCGGCGCTGCGGCGCTCGCGCGCAGCTTCGACGACTTCGCGGTCGATCCGGAGCTCAGCGCGGCCGGGAGCCTCGACGAGCTCTCGCGCTGGCTCGCGCGCGAGGCGCACAGCGGTCGCGACCCGGAGTCCGGTGCGCCTTTTTTCGCGCTGCTGGTCCTGGCCGACGCCCGGCTGCCCTACCTCCCGCGCTACGAGTACTACCGCGCCTTCGAGCGCAGGGGGGATGCAGGAATCGCACGCGCTGCGTATCCCGCACAGGCGCAGGCAGCGATGGCTTCCGCACGCGCGCGGCTGCAGCGCGGCGAAGCGCTGCCCAAGGAGCTCGTGGATCTCGTGACGGATCTCTACGACGCCGAGCTTCGGCAGCTGGACGACGCGCTCGCGCGCCTGCCGCAGCTGCTGCAGCAGGCCGGCGTCGCGCGGCGCAGTCTGATCGCGGTGACCGCGGACCACGGCGAGCGGCTGCTCGAAAAAGACGACCTCGGCCACGGCGGGCCGCTGGACTTCCGGACCCTGCACGTGCCGCTGGTGCTGGCGGGGCCCGGGCTTCCGCGCGGCCGCCGCGATCCACAGCTCGCCCGCAGCATCGATCTGTTTCCGACCCTCACCGCCCGCGTGGGCCTGCGCCCGCGGGCTGGGATTCCAGGGCGCGATCTGCTCGCGCCCGGCGCCGACGCGGGAGACTCGCCGTCCGGCCCGCGGAAGGCCGGTGGCGCGCGCGAGGGCGCGGCTCCCGACAGCGCGTATGCGCGCAGCGGGCGCGAGGAAATGGTCCGCAGCGGACGCTTTGCGTACTACCGGCGCGACGCCGGCGGCGCCGAGCTCTACGACCTCGAGCGCGATCCCCAGGAGCGCCACGACCTCGCGGCGCGGCACCCGACTCACGTCCGCTGGCTCGAGGGCGAGCTCGCGCACTGGCGCGCGCTGGAGCTGCGGCAGGGCGGCGGGGCGCTCCCGCTTGCAGCGACCCCGCAGGCCGCGCGATGAGGGCGTGGCTGCGCCGCGCGGCGGACCGCCTGCCGCCGACGCCGCTCGGCATCTGCGTCGCGCTGCTGTCCGCACTCGCGATGATCGGCTTCGGGTTCCGCCAACTCGACCTCGTGCTGCTCGTGATCGGCCTCGCCGGCACCGGGATCGCATGGCTCTGCGCGGCGCTGGTCGCGCTCGCCGCGTGGCGCCTGCGCCGCGACGCGCGCGCGCATCCGGGGCGCGCGCCGATGCTGGCCTGGACCGAGACCGGGCGAAAGGTCGAGACCGGCTTCTCGCTGCCGGGCTTCGAACACTGGCCGCTGATCCAGGTCGGCTGCGCGTGGATCGAGCCGCCGGGCTTCGAGCTCGAGCTGCGCTGGGATGGCGCGCGGCAGGCCGAATTCGCGCGCGCTGGCCTGCGCTGCGAGGCGACCCAGCTGCGGCGTCGCTTCGAGGTGAAGGATCTGCTGGGCCTCGCAGCCGTCGCCTTCGAGCTCGACTCCGAGGCGAGGCTCCAGGTGCTGCCGGACCGCGGCTCCCTGACGCAGTCGCCGCGCGTGACCGCCTTCGCGGACGCGGACCTGCTGCCGCATCCGCACGGCGCGCCCGAAGGCGATCGCATGGAGATCCGGCGTTATGCGCCCGGAGATTCCGTGCGCGACGTGCTGTGGAAGCACTTCGCGCGCTCGGGCGCGCTGCACGTGCGCCGCCCCGAGCGAGCCGTCGACCGCTCGCAGCGCCTGGTCGGCTATCTGGTGACAGGCCCCGAGGACGAGCCCGCCGCGGCGGCGGCGCGCGTCGCGCTCGAGACCGGCGCGCTCGGCCCGGGCTGGGTCTTCGGCACCGACGGCGAGGATCCGCCCGAGCGCGAGCTCGGCGCGGCGCTGCGCCTGATCGCGCGCTCGGGAGGGCGCAGCGGGGAAGGGGCCGGCCTCGCGCGCTTCCTCTCGCGCGTCGCGACCGACGCGCAGGTGCACTGTGTGGTCTTCGCGCCCGCGCGCGAGGGCGCTTGGCTCGAGCACCTGGAGGCGGCGAGCTGGGGCCGGCGCGAGCGCCTCTCGCTGCTGCTCGCGAGCGACGGCGCCCCGCGCGGCGGCGAGCCCGAGCGCGGCCTCGGGCGCTGGTTCCTCGCGCGGCAGGCGCCACGCGGTCTCGCTGCCGGGCAGCTCGACGCGTTGCTCTCGCGCCTGCGCGCGCAGGGCATCCAGGCGAGCTGGGTCGACCGCGCGAGCGGCCGCGTCCAGGGCTTCGGCGCCGGCCGCCTCGCGGGAGCGGCATGAGCCGCTGGCGGCGCTGGCTCGCGCGCCTGCCGTGGGCCGCCGCGCTGCGCGCGGGGATCCTCGCGACCGCGGCCCTGACGCTCGCGCGTGCGCACCTGACGCCACAGGGGCGCATAGCGCTCGGCCTCGGAGTTGCGGCCGGCAGCGCGCTCGCAGACCTGCTCGGCGGCTGGCTGCCCGAGGGCACGCGCCTGCGCCCGCGCGCGGTGCTGTCTGTGGCCGGGATCTGGGCGCTCGCGCTCGGCGCGGTCGCCTACTCGATCCTGCACGAGCCGGCTGCGGCGCGCTGGCTAGGCGCGGTCGGCGGAGTCGTCGCCGCCGAGGTCGCGGCTTCCCTGGCACTCGCGGTGCCGGCCGCATTCGGATTGCGCGCGCTCGCGCGCCGCAGCTCTCTCGGCGCGCTGCTCGAGGTCGCGCTCGTCGGCAGTGCGTTTGCGGGCGCCTTCGCAGTGCACCGCGGCGGCATGCTGCACCGGCCGCTCGGGCTCGGAGATTTTGCCTGGAGCCGCGGCGTCGATCCCGCCGCGCTGTTCCTGCTGCTCGGGGCCGGCGCGACGCTCGGGCTCTCGCTGCTCCTGATGCTCGAGCGCCGGCCGCAGCGGCTCGGCTTCCAGATTTCGGTGCTCTGCGCGCTGCTCGTGCTGCTGCTCGGCGGGATCTGGGCCGCGGGGCTCCCGATGCCGCGGGCGAGCTCGGGCCTCGGGCTCGCCGGCGAGCCGATTCCGGCTCCGAGCGAGCAGGAGCAGCGCGAGCGGCGAGAGGGGAACCGCGGCGAGCGGCCGCCGCCCCCGTCGCGCTCGCTCGACGATCTCTCGTTCCGCGACGACTACAGCGGCGGTCAGAGCAACGCGCCCGTGGCCGTGGTCGTGCTCCACGATGACTACCGCCCGCCGAGCGGCGTCTTCTACTTCCGCCAGGCGGTCTTTTCGGAGTTCGACGGCCGGCGCCTCGTGCAGTCGCAGCGCGACGATCTCGACCGCGACGTCGCGCGCTTCTTTCCGACCCGCCCGAGTGCGATCGTTGGCGAGGTTCCAGGAAAAGAAAACCGAAGGCGGGTAAGGATTTCCGTCGGCCTGCTCGTAGATCACGTGAGGCCTTTCGCGCTCGACACTCCGGTGCTCTTCGAGCCCGCGCCGCGCGGCGCCGCGCTGCGCTTCCAGCGCGCCTACCGCGCGGAGTCGCAGGTGCTCGAGCTGCCGATCGAGGCGCTGCTCGGCGTGAACCTGCCGGCCGGCGGCGCGCCGGGGTTGGCGGATCTCGACGCCTACCGCGCGCAGCCCGAGGACCCGCGCTACGCGGAGCTCGGGCGCGAGATCGCGGCCTCGCTGCTCCCGATCTACCGCGAGGACCCGGTCGCGCTCGCGCTTGCGGTCAAGGATTATCTCGAGCGCGAGGGCGTCTACAGCCTGAAGTCGCAGCACGCGAGCGCGGGCGACCCGACCGGCTCCTTCCTGTTCGGCGACCGCACCGGCTACTGCGTCCACTTCGCGCACGCCACGGCCTTTCTGCTGCGCTCGCTCGGCGTGCCGGCTCGCGTTGCGACCGGCTATGCGATTTCCGAACGCGATCGCGGGAGTGGCTCGGCATTGATGCTGCGCGGCATGAATGCGCACGCGTGGGCCGAGCTGTACCTGCCGGGCGCGGGCTGGCTGGCCGTCGACCCCTGGCCCACGCGCACGCAGAGCCCGATGCCGCCGGCTCCGGATCCGGAGCTCCAGCGCATGCTCGGCGAGATGCTGCGGGAGCAGATCGCGGGAGAGCCGCAGATCGCGTGGGAGGAGCCCCCGCTGTCGCTCGGGGAGCTCGTGCGCGGGGCTGCGTTCGCGCTCGCGGCGCTGTTGCTGATCGGCTTCGCGGTGCGTGCCGCGCGGCGGCTCGCGGCGGGCCTGGCGCCGCGTGCGGCGCGGGAGCGGCTGCGCTTCGTCGGCGTGCTCGACACGCTCGCTGAAGTCGGCCTGGTGCGGCGCTGGGGCGAGACGCGCGAGAGATTTGCGGCGCGTGTCGCTGCGGTTGCGCCATCGTTCCCGGGCCTGACGGGGCTGCGGCTCGCGCGCAATCTCGGCGCGGGGAGCCCCGGCGAGCCGCAGCGCAGCCTGGCGCTCGCGCGCGCGGTGCGGAGCGAGCTGCGGCGCGGGGTTCCGGCCTGGCGCCGCCTGCTCGGGCGGTCGCAGCCCTTCCTCTGGTGGCGGGTGCGCTAATTCAATGGCCGGGGGGAACGAGCTCATGAGTATTGCGGAGCCGATCGCGCGCCGCGGGGTCGATGCGCTGGAACAGGCCGCCGCGGTCGCGGATCGCATTCGCGCGCGAATTCGCGCCCAGGTCCTCGGCCGCGACGAGGTCATCGACCTGGTGCTGGTCGCGCTGCTCGCGGACGGCCACGTGCTGCTCGAGGACTTCCCGGGCTCGGGCAAGACGACCCTGGCCAAGGCGCTCGGGACCTCGATCGTGGACCCTCGGCCCGAGAATCGCCTGGCGGACTTTCGGCGCGTGCAGTTCACGCCGGACCTGCTGCCCTCGGATCTGACCGGCACCCTGATCTTCGAGGCGCAGAGCGGCCAGTTCCGCTTCCGGCCCGGCCCGCTCTTCGCGCACGTCGTGCTCGCGGACGAGATCAACCGGACCTCGCCGAAGGTGCAGTCCGCGATGCTCGAGGCGATGGCCGAGAAGCAGGTGTCGGTCGACGACCAGACCCACCCGCTCGACGCGCTTTTCACCGTGATTGCGACCCAGAATCCGCTCGACCTCGCCGGCACCTATCCGCTGCCGGTGGCTCAGCTCGACCGCTTCCTGTTCAAGATCCGCATGACGCACATCGACCGCAGCTCCGAGCTCGAGGTGTTGCGCAGCATCCACGCACGCCGCGATCTCGAGCGCGCGGACCTCCCGCAGGCGACGCGCGACGAGATCCTCGCCGCGCGCCACGCGATCGAGACGCAGGTGCGGATCGACCCGCGCATCCACGAGTGCCTGGTCGACATCGCGGGCGCGATCCGCAGCGACCGGCGCGTCCAGCTCGGCACCTCGACGCGCAGCCTGGTGCTCGCGCTGCCGGCGCTGCAGGCGTCCGCGCTGCTGCGCGGGCGCGACTTCGTATCGAGCGAAGATCTCGAGCAGCTGCTGCCGCGCGTGCTCGAGCACCGCGTCGATCCGGCGCCGGGGCTCGGCGAGCCCGGCGAGATCGTCGCTGCGGCGCTGCAGGCCCCGCTCGAGCGTCTGTCGCGGTCGACGTTGCGCAGACCCTGATGTCGCGGCTCGCTGCGCCGCTGCAGCGCCGCGCGCGGGCCGCCGCCGCGCTCGGCTGCGCGCTGCTCGCGCCGCCCGCGTTCGCGCAGCACACAGGCGAGGCCCTGCCGCGCAGGGACAGCTCACGCTGCGACCAGCGCCTGCGCGATTTCGACGCGCTGCCGGACGCGGCGATCGGAGGCGAGTCGGCGGCCCTCGAGGGCCTGCGCTGGCTACAGCTCGGCTGCACGGTCCAGGCGCGCGAGCGGGCCGATCAGCTGCTCGCGGCGGATCCGCGCTCCTTCGCGGCGCAGCAGCTGATCGGGATCGTGCAGCATGAGGCCGAGGGCAACCTCGCGCGCGCGCTGCATCACCTGCGCTTCGGCCGCAAGCTCTTCGAGGACCGCTATGGCGCGCGACCCGAGTCCGACAGCCCGTGGTTCTGGCACCTGCAGCTGCTCCAGGGGCTGATTCGGGTGACGGGAGAGATGGGTCTCGACGCCGAGCGCGTGCGGTTGATCGAGGCGCGCGAAGAGCTCTACGAGCCGCGCCGGCCGGGAGATCTCGGCTGGCCGCTGGTGCGCCTCGGCCAGTACCAGCGCGCTCGCCTCGTGATCGACACCGCGATGCACCTCGAGCCGCAGCAGCAGACCGCGCGCATCGCGCGCTGCGTGCTCGAGGCCGAGCTGCTCGACCGCGAGGCCTCCTACGCGGCCTGCGCCGAGGCGGCCGAGAAGCACGGGCGCGACCCCGCCGGCGACCCGGTGCTCTGGACGAACGCCGCAGAAGCCGCACTCGGACTGCTGCGCTTCGGCGAGGCCGAGCGCGACAACCTCGAGGCCACGCGCCGGCCGCGCGAGGCCTTCACGAATCCGTGGGCGAACCTGGTGCAGCTCTACGTCGCCGAGGGGCGCCTGCCCGAAGCGCTCGAGGCGCTGCGCGAGATGGTCGCCTGGCGCGATGCGCAGCCCGCCTACGTGCTCGCCCAGACGCGCGCGATGAGCGACCACGCCGCGGCGGTGCTGCTGCTCGTCTCGGGACACGAGCGCGAGGCCTCGCGGATCGCGAAGCGCGCCCTCGACCAGCCGGACCGTTACGGCGCGAGCAGCGACGACCTGCGGCAGCGCGAGGCCGCCTCGGCGCTGCTGGATCAGTCGGTCTCGAATCTGCGCGCGGAGCGCGCGCTCGAGGCGGCCAGCTGGCGGCGCCGGACGGGCGATCTCGAGGAGCGCTGGCGCTGGCTCCGCTACCGGCTGCGCGCGGCACTTGCGAGCCGGCGCGCGGCTGCGCTGCTGGCCGAGGAGCGCGTGCTCGAGTGCACGCTGCGCGCCTATCTCGTCGACAGCATCGTGCTGCCCGAGTGGCTGCAGCTCGAGCTCGTCACAGCACTGGGTCCGGGGGTCACGCAGGTCGCGCTCGAGCGCGCGCGCGAGCGCGAGACGCTCCCCGCCGCGCGCGCCTACCTCGACGCCTTCGAGGTCGAGATTGCGGCACAGGCCGGCGAGTGGCCGCGCGCGGCTGCCGTCGCGGAAACCGCTCTCAGCGGCCTGCCGCGCGCGGAGCTGCTGCTGCGCGCGCGCGTCGCGCTGCGGGCCGCGCAGGCCGCGCGGGCGCAGGGCCAGCGCGCGCGCTCCGAGGAGCTCTTCGAGGAGGTGCTGCAGGCGGATCCGGGCACGCTGCGCCGCGCTGGGGTCGCGCTGCCGGTCCGCATCACGGGCAGCGCCGGCATCCAGCACGGCTTCGCACTCTGGATGCTGCGCAGCTCTCCGCGCTTCGCCGAAGGCGACTCCGGCTTCGAGCTCCGCTTCGCCGGGGAGGGCGACCTCGCCGAGATCTGCCTGCTGGGGCCGACCTCGGCCGTCCACGCCTGCGCGCGGCGCGAGCGCGCGCCGGACGAAGATCCGCGCGAGTCGGCCGAGCGCCTCGTCGGCGCGTTCCACCAGGCGGCCTTTGCGCCGCGCGTCGACTTGAGCCAGCAGGACCTCGTCTCGCTCGACGGCTCGCCGGCGATCGGCAGCGGCCGCAACGCGGACCGCCTGCGCAGCCTGCTCTCGGAGCTCCAGTCGGGCGCGCCGAGCGACCCGGGCGGTGAGCCCGCGCCCTCGCTGTAGCGAGCACGGACGTCAGCGGTTCACGGGCGTTCCGCCCGGGCGGACGGGCCAGAAACCGGCCAGGGATGCGCGCGCGGTAGCGTTTGGGCGCATCCGAGGGCTGAGGCCGATCGATCAATGGTGGTCCGACCCCGGACG
>CAYTJA010000309.1:0-50181 GCA_964437835.1 uncultured Spirochaetales bacterium | reverse complement strand
CTTCGAGCTGTACTTCCCGCGCCGGCACTACTTCGTGGCCTCCGATCCCGACCGGATTCCCGAGCTCACGACCGGCGCCGCCCTGCGCGCGCAGGCCGAGCGCGCGAAGCGGGAGCTGGCCCTGCCGACCGCAGCGGCGCTCAAAAAACTAGTGGCGGCCGATCCGCTCGGGAGCTTCCGCGCAACGCTCGCGCGGATCGCGGGCCAGCAGCCCGCGCTCGACCTGGTGGACGGGCAGTTCGTCACGCGCGACGGCCGCTTCGCCGTGCTCTTCCTGGGGACGCGGGCGCGCGCCTTCGACGGCAACCGCCAGAAGGCGCTGCTCGGGGACCTCTCCGCGGCGTTCGCCGGGGTGAACCAGCGCCTGGGCGGGACTCTCGTCCTGGAATGGAGCGGCGCCAACGTGTTCGCGGTGGCGACCGAGCGCAGCATCCGCAGCGACGTCAACCTGGTCACAGCCTTCTCGATCGTCGCCGTGTTCGTCTGTTTGCAGGTCTTTCTCGGCTCCTGGCGGAACCTGCTGGCGGCGGGTCTGCCCATGCTCGGGGGGCTGGTGGGCGCAACCGCCCTGGGGATGCTGGTGTTCGGCCAGCTCGACGGCCTGACGCTCGGCTTCGGGGCGGCGCTGATCGGCGTCGTGATCGACTATCCGATCTTCTTCCTCACACACGTGGCCTTCGCAGGCGCGAACCGGACACCGGCGGCAACCGCGCGCGCCGTGCGCGCGCCGATCGCGCTCGGCGCGTTCACGACGATGGGCAGCTTCGCGGGGCTCGGCTTCACGCAGTTTCCGGGCTTTCGCGAGATCGCGCTCTTCGCGGTGGTCGGCGTCGGCACGGCGCTCGCGGTCGCGCTCTTCGTGCTGCCGCCGCTCACACCGCCGGGCGCGGCCGCGCCACGCCTCGCGCGCCGCGTCGCGCCGCGCCTCGACGCGCTGCTGCACGCGCTGCTGCGCAATCGGAGACGCGTCGGCGCGGGGCTCGCGGTCGCCTGCGCGGGGGCGCTCGCGCTGCTGCCGCAGCTCCACTGGGTCGACGATCTCTCGAAGCTCTGGCGCATGGACCCGGCCCTGCAGGCCGAGGACCGCCGCGTGCGGGAGCGCGTGTCGCAGCTCGACACCGGGCGCTTCGTGATCGCGCTGGCCGCGGATCGCGACGCCGCGCTGGGCCTCGCCGAGCAGGTGCGCCTGCGCCTCGAGCGCGCGGTCGCGGAGGGCGCGCTCGAGGGACTGCGCTCGCTGCATTCGTTTATCTGGTCGCAGCAGCTGCAGCAGGCGAATCGTGCAGCGCTCACAGCGGCGCCGGGGCTCGGCCCGCGCGTCGAGCGGATCTTCGCCGCAGAGGGCTTCAAGGCCGGCGCGCTGTCGCCCTTCTCCGCGTGGCTCGCGAGCGAGCCGCCGCCCCCGCTGCGCTTCGAAGATCTGCTCGCGTCTCCGCTCGCGGACGCGGTGCGGCCCTTCTTGCTGCAGCTCGGCTCGGAAGTCGCGGCCGTGACCTATCTCCAGGGCATCCGCGACGTCGAGGCCGTGCGCGCGGCGCTGGCAGGGCTCCCGGGAGTGCACTACTTCGACCAGAAGGCGTTTCTGGACGACGTCTACCGCGAGTTCCGCAGCACGACGGTCGCGCAGATCTTCATCGGAAACCTCCTCGTCGTAGCGCTGCTGATCGCCCGCTATCGGCGCCTGCGCCCGGCGCTCGCCGCGTATCTCCCCTCGCTGCTGGTCGCGCTGTTCCTGCTCGCGTTCTTCGCGCTGACGCAGACCGAGGTGAACCTGCTGCACGCGATCAGCCTCGTGATGGTCACGGGCATGGGCGTCGACTACGGCGTCTTCGTGATCGACACCGCGCGCAGCCGCATCGAAATGGGCGCGACGCTGCTCGCAGTGATGCTCTGCTGCCTCACGACGGTCTTCACCTTCGGCGCACTCGCGGTTTCGCATCACCCGGCGCTGGCGGCGATCGGCGTCACGACCGGCCTCGGCCTCTTGCTCGCGTTTGCGCTCGCTCCGGTCGCGTTGCTGCTCTCGGGCGAGCCGTGGGAGACGCGCGAAGGCGCGCGCGGCGAGCAGCCCGAGGCGCCCGCGCGCGCGAGCTCCTGAAATGCTCGCGAGCCGGGCCCGGGCTCTTGCAGCGCTGCTCTGCGCATCCGCGCTTTGCGGCTGCGCAACACTCTGGCAGCTCGGGCTGCGCCCGCCCGACGGCGGTCGTGTGTGTCCGGGGCCGCTCGTCCCTTCGGAGCAGCTGCCGCAAGACCTGCTGCTGCGCGCGCAGCTGCACCTGCGCGCGGAAGGCGTCGATACAAGGCTCACGCTGATCGCGCGCACGCGCGCGGGCGAGCTCGTGCTGGTCGGACTCGACGGCTTCGGCTCGCGTCTCTTCGGGCTCAGACAGCGCGGCGTCGAAGTCGCCGTCGAGCGCAGCTACGGGCGCGCGCTTCCCTGGCCGCCGCAGAATCTGCTGCGCGACCTGCACGCGATCCGATTCCTCGCGCTGCCGGGAGCGCCGCTCGCGGACGGCACGCAGCGCGGAACCGTGGCCGGGATCGAGGTCGAAGAGCGTTGGTTCGCGGGTCGCCTCGAGCAGCGGCAGATCGCGCGAGCAGAAGCGGGCGAGCTCGAAATCGCAGCGGCGCCGGACGGCCGCGGCTTCGAGCTGCGCAACCGCAGCTGCGGCCACGAGGCGAGCTATGTGATTCTCGAGGAATCCAGCCGCTGAAGCGCACGACGCAGATCCCGCGCGGGCTCGTGCGCGCCGCCGAAGGCGCTGGAGTCGCACCCGGTTGAATGGAATGCAGTCGAGCTAGAAACGCAGAGCGACGCCGCCGTTCACATGATTCGATTTGATTTTCGTGTCGAGCTCGTCACCGAAATCGTCCTCGATATTCATGTCGAACTGCGTGCGCCTGTACTCGATGAACAATCCGAAATGCCTCGTGACGAGGCCTGCGACTCCTACTCGGAGATCCAAGCCCACTGCGAAGCCGGCCTCCACGCCATCGACTCCGTCTACCTCGAAGATCGACGTAAACAAGCCGGGACCGATTCCGAAATAAGGCTGAAGGCGTGGATTCCCACCCTCTTCGACCGTCAGCAGAGGCACTCGAAGCATCACGAGCGGGGTGATCGCAGCGGTGTGGAAGGTCGACTCGGGAACGGAAACCCCGAAAAATTTCGATATTTCAGGCGCGAAGTAGGAAACATCGCCAGCGAACCCGAGCCAATTTCCGAATGCCTCGAGCCAATAACCACCGCGGAGTCCGACAGCGAACGAGTCGCTCCAGGTGGCGGGAGCCGACAGGGATCCGAAGGCACTGGTGTCGATGTCGAAATCGGAGTGTTCCGTGAACGCTCCGCCGAGGTAGATGTCCAGCATTCCCTCCGCGGACACTGGACCTGCCAAGCTGATCCCGCCGATTGCGATCAGTGCCAAGGCGCTCCGAAACGATTCCTTCCGCATCGAGGATCTCCGTCGAGCATGCCCCCACTGGCCTATACCACGGCCCCGTTCCGACAGCGCGGATTTTCATTCACATTCCGAAGAGCCTGATGAGTCATGCCAGAGGTCGAGGTGCCGTAGCTGCGTGAACGACACGAGCTGGTGTCCTCGAGGAGTCGGCTCGCTGAAGCGCGAGAACGGAAATCGGAACGAGGTCGGCCGCGTCGCCGCGCGGCGCTGGCGCCGACAGCCCGGCCCGCAGGCACGCGGACCGGGCTGCCGAATCAGTTGCCGGCTTCGCCGGGGTCGTAGTCGACGCGGGTCACGCTCTGAATCGCACCCGACCAGCGGTTGTTCACGAACACGACGCGGCCCTGGCCCTGATACTTCCAGTCGGTCTGGTGCGTCGGCCCGTAATAGAACGGGATCCACATCTTGCCGGTCATGTAGGTGTTCTCGCTCGTGGGCTCGCCCAGGATCTCCTTGACCTGGGGCGGCTTCATGCCCACGGTCACCTTCGAAAGCTTGTGGCCCGCCGGCGCGGCGACGCCCTTCGGCGGCTTCGCGGGCGCGGCCGCTCCTGAGCTCGACGCCGTGGACGAGCTGGCGCTCGCGCCGGAGCTGCTGCTGCCACCCGAGGCGCAGGCCACGAGCGCGACCAGAGCGAAACACGAGATCCAGGCTGCGGTCTTCTGCGAGATCGAACGCATCGATTCCCCCCGATGTGAATGGGCGCGAGTGTAGCGGTGCGCGCGCGATCGCAAGCAGGACAGCGGTCTGCGCTCAGCTGCGCGAGGTCGCGGCGTTGCGCGCAGCGGCGGCTTCGGACTCCCGGTAGCGGCGGATCACCTCGGCCGAGCGGCGGCCCATCTCGGTGGCCTCCGCGGGGAAGAGCCGCGACCAGAGGCGGTCGAAGGGGCCGCCGTGGAAGTAGTAGCGGAATCGCGTTTTGCGAACCAAGAATTCCAGCGCGGTCAGCGCGAGCATCAGCGTGTAGAGGCCCGTTCCACTGCTGCTGCGCCACGCGGCATCGGAGCCGAAGAGCGCGAGTGCGGCGATCGTGGCGGCGCTGGCGCCGAAGAAGAGCGACCAGAGCAGCGTCACCCGGCGGCAATAGGGGCCGATGAAGTCGGGGGCTTCGGGCACCATCCAGCGCGCGGCGCTCTCGATCAGCGAGCCGCCGCCGCGCAGGCTCTCGGCGACGAAGAACGCGATCCCGAGGTTCACGACCGCGGGGACCAGGCGCAGCGCGCGGGCGTCGCCGGATGCGAGCGCGAGCGCGAAGCTGGCCGGAACGCCGAGCGCAGTCGCGAGTGCGGTCCTCGGAGCGTCCCGGCGCGCCAGCAGCGCGCCGAGCGGAATCGCACACAGGGCGAGGCCCGAGAGCGCGGTGCCGCGCACGCCGAAGCGCGCGACGAGCTCCGCGGAAAAGAAGGGATAGGCGAGCAGCAGCGCGGCCAGCGCGATCCCGAGGCTCGAGACGAGGGCCCAGCGGAGCCAACGCTCAGTCGAAAGCACGGCCGGTCAGGAATGCGTGGAGCGGAAGCGGCGCCTCGCCCGGGGGCAGGCCGAGCAGGCGCCGGCAGTCGTCGCGCACGCGGTTGAAGATCTCGACCAGCACCTCGAGGCTGCGCGCGCGGCTGCGCTCGCTGCCGATCTCGTGCGCGAAGGAGAGCGCCCCGAGGCCGTACTGGAAGTGCTGCGTGTTGCAGCGGTAGTACTCGCCGCGCTCTCGCAGCCGCGCCTCGACGCGCTGGAACAGCGCGGCGAATCCGTTCAGCGCCTCGAGCACGAAGCCGCGCAGGCGCAGCTGCTCGCGCAGATATTCGGGGTCGAGGTGCTGATCGCGCATGTAGGCGTCGAGCCAGAGGTTGTAGTAGCAGCCGAGGTCGAAGTCCCACTTCGCGCGCGCGAGCTCGAAGGAGCCGCTGGCGCCGTAGAGCCCGCGATACAGGCGCATCGTGGCTTCGTGGCGGAACTGCAGGAAGTCTTCATACAGCTCGAGGCGCAGGCCCAGCGACGCGTCGCCCGCGAGGTCGCGCTCGATCGCGTCGCTGATGTAGTCGTTCTCGAGCGAGATGAAGTCGCCGCCGGGGCTGTAGAGCGGATCGGCGGCCGAGGCGGCTTCGCCGGTCAGCGCCCAGCGGTCCGCGTGCAGGTAGCGCCGGGTGCCGTAGGCGATGCGCGCGAAGGCGCCGCAGTCGACGAGCTTTGCGGATTCGAGCAGCTGCGCGATCGCGCGGTGACCTCGAAGGAAGTCGAAGAATCCCTCGGGCGTGCGCAGCTGCTTGCGCTCGCGCACCAGCGCGCCCGTGGCGCCGACGCTGATCAGGCCGCCGCGCAGCGGAATGAACCAGATCCAGTAGCCCGAATACCAGAAATGGATCGTCGAGAGCCGGCGCGGGCTGTAGCGGATCCGCGCGCGGAAGGACTCGGGGCCGAGCTCGTCGATGTCGGCGACGTTCTCGAAGCGGCCCCAGACCGAGCCGATCTGGTGCGCCGGCTCGGGCACCCGCAGGTTCAGCCGCTGCGCGAGCAGGCCCGCGCGGCCGCTCGCGTCGACGAGCCAGCGAGAGCCGACCTCGAGCGTGCCGGAGGCGTCACTCACGCGGAAGTGGTGCGCCGCGCCGGAGCTGCCCGGCGCGACGTCGTGCACGCGCGCGCCCCTGCGCAGCGCGATGCCCGCGCGGCGGTTCCGCTCCAGCAGATCGGCCTCGAGGCTCGCGCGGTCGAGCTGGAAGGCCGGGTGGAAGGGCAGGCCCTCGCTGCCGATTTCGCTCAGCTCGGCGAGCGGTGCGTCGCGCCCTTCGCGGTCGAAGAAATAACGCAGGCCGTTCTTCGGCAGCTGTCGCTCGTAGAGATAGGTCGAGAGGCCGTGGCGCCGGATCAGGTGGTTCGCGGAGAGCTCGACCGTCGCCTCGCCGACCTTGAAGCGGGTCTCGGTCTCGCGCTCGAAGAGCCCCACGCGCAAGGCCGGCAGGCGGCGCTGCAGCTGGTGGGCGAGCAGGTTGCCCGCGAGGCCGCCGCCGAGGATCGCGACGTCGAGTTCGAGTGCGCCCGCGCTCACCGCATGCCGCCGTTGACTGACAGCACCTGTCCGGTCAGGTAGGAAGCGCCCTCCGAGAACAGGAAGGACACGCAAGCGGCGACGTCCTCGGGGGTGCCGAGGCGCTGCAGCGGCACCAGCTTCGCGAGCGCCTCGCGATCCATCTCGCCCAGCATCTCGGTGTCGATCCAGCCGGGCGCGACGCAGTTCACGGTGACCTGCCGCTTCGCGAGCTCCTGCGCGAGCGACTTCGTAGCTCCGATCAGCCCGGCCTTCGAGGCCGCATAGTTGACCTGGCCGCGGTTGCCCGCGATTCCCGCGAGCGACGAGAGCGTGACGATGCGCCCGCCCTGGCGCAGCCGCAGCATCGGCATCACGAGCGGTTGGATCACGTGCTGGAAGCCGTCGAGGTTCGTGCGCAGCACGTCGTCCCAGGCTTCGCCCGAGAGCGCCGGAAACGCCGCATCGCGGTGGATCCCGGCGTTCAACACCACGCCCCAGTAGGGCCCGTGCGCCGCGAGGTCGGCGCCGAGCGCCTCGGCCGCGGCCCGCCGATCGGCGACGTCGAAGCGCAGCCGCTGCGCGCTGCCGCCGCGCTCGGCGATCGCCTTGGCGACCGCCTCGGCGGCCTCTTCGCCGCGGAGATAGTTCAGCGTGACGGCAAAGCCGTCCGCGGCGAGGCGCAGTGCGATCCCGCGCCCGATGCCTCGGCTGGCGCCGGTCACGAGCACCCGGCGAGGCGCCCCGCCTTCAGCTCCCATCGCTGAGCCTTCCCTCCGCGTCCGCACGCGTCAGGGTGTAGACGTTCAGGCGGCCCGCGGCCAGCGTCTGCCCGCGCTCCGGGTCGCGCAGCTCGCAGTCGAAGGCGACCAGCCCCCGCTGCCCCGCGCGATGGCGCGCCTCGACCTCGAGCGGGCGTGCCGGATCGAGGTGCGGGGCGAAGAGCCGCAGTCGCCGGGCGCCGAGCAGCAGCGCGGGCGCGGGGGCCGCGGCGCCGGGCCCCTCGGCGCGGAGCGCGCCGTGGGCGGCCGCGCACTGGGCCATGAACTCGAGCGCGAGCCAGCTGGGCAGGCGCCCCTCTGCGTCTGCGAGCAGGGCGCCGCGCCGCGGATCGACGCGGCATACGGTCCGCGCCGGCTCGTGGTGCAAGACCTCGTCGAGCCAGCGCATCGGGCCCGAATGGGGCAGCAGCTTTGCCAGGTCGGGGTGCGTCACGCCGTGCCTGCGCGCCAGTATTCGTAGAAGTTGAACCACTGCAGCGGCTGCTCGCGGCAGCAGCGCTCGAGCTCCGCGACATAGCGCTCGAGCAGCTGCTGCGCGGATTTCTCGCGCTCGGCCCGCGGCACGCGCCCGGCTTCGCGCAGCGGCCTCAGGATCGTCTTGTAGGCGCGGTCGCCGCTGCGCAGGCAGGCCGCGAAGTAGACCGGGCAGCCGAGCACGCTGGCCGCGAGGAAGGGCGAGAGCGGAAAGCGCGCCGGCGCGCCGAGAAAGCTCGCCTCGGCCGCGCGCACGGAGGGAAGCGGCGGCAAGCGGTCGGCGAGCAGTACCACGAACTCGCCGCGATCGAGGCAGGCCTTGAGCTTGAACGCGGCGCTCACGGACTCGGGGTCGATCTCGATCGCGCGCAGCCGCGCGCCGGGCGCGAGCGACTCGATGAAGCCGTTGATGCGCTCGGCGTTGCGATAGAAGACGACCACGTTCACCGCGAGGTCGAACTCGCGCGAGATCGACCACAGCATGTCGACATTGCCGAGATGTGCGCCGAGCAGCAGCGCGCTGCGGCCCTGCTTGGCGAGCTCGAAGAGCTGACCGCTGCCGTCGTGCTCGATCGCCTTCAGCTCGAGTTGTCCGCTCCACAACAGGACGCGGTCGTAGATGTGGATCGCGAACTCGTGCAGGTGGCGCAGCACCTCGAAGGCGGTCGGCGCGAGCGCCGCGCGGCGCTCCGCAGTGCGCAGCCGCAGCAGATATTGGCGGGATCCGCGCCGCGCGCTGCGACTGCGCGCGTAGAAATACAGCGCGGGCAGCCAGAGCACCGCGAGCATCGGCCGGCGCCCGAGGCGCCGCGCGAGCCAGCCGCCCACGCGCAGCGCGCGCGCGCTGCCGAGCTCCGCGATGCGCGTCCACCCCTGCGAGGCCTGGCGCTCGGACGCGCTCATGCGCTCTGCCCCCGCGCGAGCCGCCGCAGAGCGGCCGGAAGCTGCAGCGGCACGCCGGCGAGTGCGCGCGCGTAGACAGCCGAGAGCCGCGCGTTGTCGCGCCAGAGATCGAAGTGCGAAAGGCCGCCCGGCGCGTACACGACGCGCGTCGGCAGATTGACGACGGGCAAGCCGCGCCGTAGCAGCGCGATCACGAGCTCCGGATCGAACTCCATGTGGTCGCCGAGCTCGCGCTCGCGCAATAGCTCGCAGGTAGGCCCGAGCGGGATGCCGCGGAAGCCACAGAGGGGATCTTCGACCGCGAAGGAGAGCGTCGACAGCCACACCATCGCGCGCGAGAGCTGCCGGCCCAAGAGCCGCGCGCGCGGGGCCGAGGCGTCGAAGCGCGGCGCGCCGAGCACGAGGGCCTCCGGAAATCTCTTGATTGCGGCGACGAAGCTCGGCACGTCGCTCGCCTCGTGCTGAGCGTCGGCGTCGAGCTGGATCGCGTGCGTGAAACCGCGCTCTGCGGCCGCGATGTAGCCCGATTTCAGCGCGGCGCCGCGCCCGCCGTTCCGGGGGCGGCGGACGATCGACACTTCGCGGTGCCGCGCCGCGAGCTCGGCGAGCGCGCGCTGGGTCGGCTTCCGCGAGCCGTCGTCGACGATCAGGCAGGGCAGACCGTGCGGCAGCAGCGAGCGGACGACGCCGCCGATCGTCTCGCCGTGGTCGTAGATCGGGATCAAGAGCGTGAGCTTCACGCGGGGTTCCCCTCCGCCAGCGTACAGCGGCCGCTGGCGAAGACGCGCGCCGCGTCGCGCAGCTCGAAATCGAGTCGCCTGCGATCCTCGCTGACGCTCGCGCGCAGCCAGCAGCGCTGTCCGGGCAGCAGCGGCTCCGGGAACTTCAGCGCATCGATGCACAGGACGGCGAGCTCGCGGCCCGCGAGCTCGCCGGCCGCGCGCAGTGCCCAGCCGAGGATCGCGACTCCGGGCACGACGGGCCGGCCCGCGAAGTGGCCCTCGAGCTGTGCGAGGTCCTCCGGCACCTCGAGCAGGCAAAGCAGCGCTCCGGGCTCGCGCAGCTCCTGGTGCACGATCGGCTCGCGCGGCCGCTCGAAGAGCGCGCGCAGCGCGTTCGCGGGCAGCTTGCCCGCGGCGCTGCGCGGCAGTGCAGCGACGAAGCGCCAAGCCCGCGGCAGCAGCACGCGGTCGAAGCGGGCCGCGAGGTGCTCGCTGCAGGCCTCGCGCAGGGCCGAGCGCCCGCCCGCGCGCAGTGCCTCGCGCCCCGCTTCCGAGGGCACCACGGCCGCGTGCACGCGCAGCTCGGAGCCGCGCAGGGTCGCGACCAACGCGGCCTCCGAGACCCACGCGTGTCGGGCGAGCTCCGCTTCCATTGCGTCGAGGGCCAGGCGCTTGCCCGCGATCTTCACGACGCGATCGGCGCGGCCGCAGAGCTCGAAACGCCCGTCGCCGTTCAGCTCGCAGAGGTCTCCAGTCACGAAGCGCCGGCGGCCCGCGCTGCCGGCTTCGCCCACGCTCGCGAGCGGCGAGTGCACGGCCAGGCGCCCATCTTCTGCACGTGTGATCTCGACGCCGGGAAAGGGCGTCCAGCAGGCCTCGCCCTCGCGCCAGGCGATGCCGCCCGTCTCGGTCGAGCCGAGGATCTCGATCGGCGCGGCGCCGAGCGCCGAGGCGACCGCGTCGCGCGTCGCGGCGTCGAGCGGCGCGCCGGAGCTGAAGATCGCGCGGCAGTGTCCGGCCAGTGCGCCGAGCCCGCGGCCCGCAGCCATCCGCTGCAGGTGCGCCGGCGTCGTGACCAGCGCGCAAGGGCCGCGTTCCTGCATGCGCGGCAGCAGCTCCTGGGGCAAGAGCAGCGTCTCGGCCTGGAAGGGGCGCCCGCTCGCGAGGGGCCACAACACGCGAAATAGCAACCCGTAGATGTGTTGAGGCGAGACGGTCGCGAAGAACGCAGTCTCCGCTCCGACGCGCGCGCCGAAGAGCGCCTCGAGCAGCGCGACTTCGTCCTCGAGGTGGCGCCGCTGCTTCGGCACCGACTTCTCCGGGCCCGTGGTTCCCGAAGTCTGGAACTCCGCTGCGATCGCGCTGCGCGAGCTGGCCGGCGCACGCAGCTCTGGGGGTCCCGCTGCGGCGAGCGGCCAGAGCCGGGGGCGCGGGCCGAGCCCCGGGAGCTCGCTGCCGGACTCCGCCAGCGCTCCCTGCACGCCGTCGCAGAGGCGCCGCAGCGTCTCGGGCTGTGAGTTGGGCGCGACGACCGCGCAGCTCCGCGCCCGCACCAGCGCGAGCAGCGCCACGGCCGACGCGAAGGCGTCCTCGCACTGCAGCAGCCAGCGCCCACTGCCACTCTTCTCGATCCGTGCGGCCAGGCTCGCGACCCGCTGCGCGAGCTCGCTGCGCGGGTGGAGCTGGCCGCTGCGGAACGAGACCAGCGCCTCGGGAGGCGCGTCCTCTAGCGCGAAGGGAGACAGCGGTGTGCCCGGACGAGGCATGGCCGCGAGCGCTAGGCGGCGCGGTTCTCGTGCACGAAGCTCGCCAGGTTGCGCACCGATGCGAAGATCTGCCGGTTCGCTTCGGGATCGTCGCCGATGCTCACGCCGTAGCGCTCCTCGAGCGCGAGCGAGAGCTCGAGCGCGTCGATCGAGTCGAGGCCCAGGCCCTCGACGAAGAGGGCCGCCTCGGAAGCGATATCGGAGGGCTTCAGATCCTCGAGTGCGAGCGCCTCGATGATCAGTTCCTTGAGCTCAGCCTCGAGCAGTTCCGACGTCGGCACCTTCGATCCTTTCGCCATCGAGCGCTTTCGCCTTGGAGAGGATTTCGCGAAGCTCGGCCGTGAGCCTCCGCGCCGCGGCGCTGCGGGTGATCCGGCCGTCGCGCAGAGCGTCGCGGATCGCTCGCGTGCGGATCGGATCGAGCGTGCGCAGGCTCAGGCGGAACGGGCGCTCCGGCACATCGTACCACTTCTGGCCTTTGCGCAGCGTCGGCGGATCGCAGTGGATCGACACCGGTTGGAGGTCGCAGTCCGCCTCGAGTGCGATGCGGGCGACACCGCGCTGGAACTCGCGCAGACCGTCGGCGGGCGAGCGCGTTCCCTCCGGAAAGATCACGAGCGCGCGCCCGGCCCGCAGCCGTTCGGCGCACGCGCGCACGACCTCGCCACCGCTGTCGTTCCGGATGTAGCGGGCTGCGCTCGCGACGCCCGAGAGGAAGGGATTGTCGACACGAGCACCGCTCACGATGCAGTCGGCCTGGGGCATCAGCGCGGCGAGCAGCACGAAGTCGAGCAGGGTGGGGTGGTTCGCCACGACGAAGCGCGTTCCCGGTTCGGCGAGCAGCTCGGCGCCGCAGGCCTCCCAGCGCAGCACGCCGAGCCACTGCACGAAGTCGAGGTAGGCGCGGCAAGAGCGGTGGACGATCCGCTGCGCGCGCAGATCCGGAGCGCGCTCCCTGCGCCGCAAACGCCGCGAGAGCGGCAGCACGACGAACGAGAGCGAGAGGCAGAGCAGCGCGAAGGCGGCGACTCCGACGGCGGTGAGGCCAATTCGCCAGGAGTGCTGCAGGTGACGCGACATACCCCGCGGGGCTCCTCGAGGCCGACGATAGCGCAGGCATTCGCGCGCAAACCCGATGCGACGCGCTGCGAGCTCCGACTCGCCGTGTCGAGCGACGCGCGGTCTGTACTCGCTCGCGCGCGCCGGCTGCGAAACCCGGTGCTGGCTCTCCCCCGCCGGCACTCCTAGTATCCGCCCCGATGAGCGCCCGGGCCTCCGCGCCGACTCCCCACAAGAAATCCGGAGGCCTGCGAGCGATCGGAGCAGAGCCGCTCTCGCTCTCGGAGCTGCTCGCGCTGGCCCGCGGCGAGCTGCGCGCCGAGCTGTCGCAGAAGCCCGAAGATCGCGATCGGCTGCGCCGGAGCCGCGCAGTGCTCGAGTCCCTCGAGGCCTCCGGGCGCGCGGTCTACGGCGTCACGACGGGCGTCGGCGCCTCGAGCGGCGTCGGGATCCCGGCGGCGCTGCGCGACGAGCTGCCGGCCAACCTGGTGCGCTTCCACGGCTGCGGCACCGGCCGGCTGCTGGACGAGACCGAGGCCGCGGCGGTACTCGTACTGCGCCTCGCGACGCTTGCGCGGGGTTATTCCGGCGTGCGGGTCGAGCTCGTCGAGCACCTCTGCGCACTGCTCGAGGCGCGCGTGCTTCCCTGCATTCCCGAGGAGGGATCCGTCGGCGCGAGCGGAGACCTGACCCCGCTCTCCTACCTCGCGGCGCTGGTCATGGGAGAGCGCGAGGCGCTGGTCCGCGGCGAGATCGTGCCGGCCGCGGAAGCCCTGCGCGCGGCGGGGCTGCGCCCGCTGCCGCTGGTGTACAAGGAGAGCCTCGCGCTGATGAACGGCACGGCCGTGATGACGGCGATCGCCTGCGCGGCCTGGGAGCGCGGCGCCCGCCTCGCCCGCCTCGCGGCCGCAGTCACCGCGATCGCGGTCGACACGACGCACGGCAATCCGGATCACTTCGACGCGCGCATCTTCGAGCTGAAGCCGCACCCCGGCCAGCTGCAGTGCGCGGCCTGGCTGCGCGAGGATCTCGAAGTCGCGTCCGGTCGCGCGCGCGCGCAGGCGGCGCGCCTGCAGGATCCCTACTCGTTGCGCTGTGCGCCGCACGTGATCGGCGTGCTGCTCGACGCACTCGCCGAGGCGAAGCGCATGCTCGAGATCGAGATCCATTCGATCGACGACAACCCGATCGTGGATCCGGACGCCGGGGAGATCCTGCACGGCGGCAACTTCTACGGCGGGCACGTGTGCTCTGCGATGGACAGCGTGAAGGCCTGCATTGCCAGCGTTGCGGACCTGCTCGACCGCCAGCTCGTGCTGCTCTGCTCTCCGGCGACGAGCGGCGGCCTGCCCGCGAACCTCGTCGCATCGGGCAGCGTGACCGAGCACGGCTTCAAGGCGATGCAGATCAGCACCTCTGCGCTCACGGCCGAGGCTCTGAAGCTCAGCGTCCCCGCGTCCGCATTCAGCCGCAGCACCGAGTCGCACAACCAGGACAAGGTGAGCATGGGAACGATCGCGGCGCGCGACTGCCGGCGCATCGTCGAGCTCTCCGAAACGGTCGGCGCGATCTCGCTGCTCGCCGTTTGTCAGGCGCTCGATTTGCGCGACGGCGGCAGCCGGCTGCGCCGGCCCCTCGCGCTGCGCGAGGCGGTCCGCAAGGCGGTGCCCACGCTCAGCGCCGATCGACGCCAGGATCGCGACATCGAGCGCGTGCTCGACCTGCTGCGACACGACGCACTTCCGCTCGGCCCGCTCGGCCCCGCTTGATGCGGCTGAAGGAGACCTGCGTCGAGCTCGAGGTTCCTTTTCACGACGTCGACATGCTCGGAGTCGTCTGGCACGGCAACTACTTCAAGTACCTCGAAGCGGCGCGCACGCCGCTGCTGGTCGCCTGCGGTCTCGACGCGGGAGACCTGATCGGGCCTCGCTACCGCTTCGTCGTGATCGAGAGTCGCTGCCGTCATGCATTTCCGCTGCGCTATCGAGATCGCATGCGCGTCGCTGCCTGGGTGCGCGGAGTCGCGCACCAGATCACGATCGCCTACGAGATCACGAACCTGAACGCCGGCCGCCGCAGCGCGCGCGCACACACGCTGCTCGCGACGCTCGACGCGAACGACAAGCTTCTGCTCGAGACCCCGCATGAGATCTGCAGCCGCCTCGGGCTCTAGGACCCGACCCAAGATTCGTCAGAGGCAAGCCGCAGGCTTGCCGTGCGGGCAGGCCGGCTGTGCCGGCCGCTAACCCGCAAGGCCGGCAAGCCGCAGGCTTGCCGTGCGGGCAGGCCGGCTGTGCCGGCCGCTAACCCGCAAGGCCAGCCTGGCGAGAGCGACTCTTGAGTCGCTCTCCCAGGCAGGGATTACGTGCGGCGATCTGGCGCGGATCGCTCTCGGCGCTCGGGTTGGGATGGTTCTCGCTCTGGTTCTTCGGCGCGTTTCCCGCGGCGATCCTGTGGTGGCGTGGCATTCCGCTCGCGCCCGCCCCCGGAGCGCCGCTCTGGATCGGCGCCGGCATCGCGGGCATCGCCTACTCGGCGGTGATCGGCGAGGCACTGCGCTTCGTGCGGCGCGGACGTGGGACGCTGGTTCCGATCGAGCCGCCGAGCGTGCTCGTCGTGGCGGGCCCCTACCGCTACGTGCGGAATCCGATGTATCTGCTCTACGTCTGCATCGCAGTCGCAGAGGCGATCGCATGGCGCTCGGCCTGGCTCCTCGGCTATGCGGGGCTGCTCTTCGCGATCGCGCACGCCTACGTCGTGGGCCGAGAAGAGCCGCTCTTGCGCGAGCGCTTCGGTGCCGCTTACGAGGCCTACTCGGAGCGCGTGTCGCGCTGGTGGCCGCGCCGCAATTTTCCGCTCGAGGTTCGCTCGAGTTCCGCGACGATCCGGAACTCGCGCGGCACCTTGTAGCTCGGCAGCTGCTGGCGGCAGTGCCGCGCGAGCGCGCCGGCCTCGGGCGGCTGCGCGGGATCCGCGGGCAGGATCTCGGCGACCGGAATCTCGCCGAGCTGCGCGTGCGGCCTCCCGAACACCCGGCACTCGCGCACGCCTGCGGCGCTCGCGAGCACGGCCTCGACCTCCTCGCAGAAGAACTTCATGCCCGACATGCTGATGCGATTCGCACGGCGACCGCTCATGTGGAGATCGCCGTCCGCGTCGAGGTAGCAGTGGTCGCCGCTGCGGAAGCCGTCGGGCTGCAAAATCTCGGAAGCCGGCACGAAGGGGTCGAGATAGGCGTCGAGCAGCCCGGGGCCGCGGATGCAGAGCTCGCCGACGTGCAGCGGATCTCCGCGCTGCAACACGGGCTTGCCGTCGTCGCCCCGCAGCCAGATCTCGTAATCGGGCAGCGGCCGCCCGAGCGCCTCGGGCTTCGCAACGGCCGCGCGCCGGTTCATGACGGGCAGTCCGACCTCGATGATCCCGAGCGCCTGCACGAGCGGCGTGCCGAAGCGCTCCCGGAACTGCTGCGCGACCTCGCGCGAGAGCCCGTCCGCGGTCGAGATCGCGAGGCGCAGCCGCGCGAGCGGCGTCTTTGAGGCATCGGCCGCGAGCCGCTTGCAGTGGGCCGGCGAGGCGTAGAGCACGCTCGCGTGCTCGCGCGCGGCGAAGCCCAGGATCTGCGCTGCGAGGCTGCCCTTCGGCAGCAGCACCGTCGCCCCGTTGCGCAGATACAGCAGGATCGACACCACGAAGTGATGCGCCAGAGGCAACAGCCACAGCACGCGGTCGCGGGGGCCGATCTCGAGCGCGCGGTTCGCAGCGGCGAGGCGCGCGGCGATCGTCTGGTGCGAGAGCAGCACGCCCTTGCGCTGGTGGGTCGTTCCGGAGGTGAAGCGGAGATAGCAGGGCGCGAGCTCGCGATAGGCGCGTTCGGTTTCGGGCGAAAGCGCGGCCGGGGTGGCGACGCGCGTGTGCGACGCGCCCGCGGCGCTCTCGACCACCAGGTGCTCGAGCTTCGCGCGCGCGACGAAATCGTCGAGCACCGCGCCGCGGTGGTCGTCCGGGATCGGCGCGAGGCAGGCATCGGCCGCGAGGATGCCGAGCGCCAGCTCGATGAAGCCGGCGCCCTGGGCCGCCTGTAGGCCGCAGCGATCCGCGCGCGCGACGCCGGCCTCCCGCAACGCGCGCGCGTGGGCCTCGCTGCGGAGCACGAGATCGGCATAGGAGACGATCTGCGATGCCCCGGCCGCGTCGTCGCAGACGAGTGCGGGATGCGCGGGATCGCGCGCGGCCTGATCGCGGATCGCGTCGAAGACGTTCAGGGCGCGGCTCCTCGCGGGGCGCTCGGCTTCAAGCGCTTGCGCTCGAGCGAGCAATGGTCGCGCGGATCTCGGCCGGCGCGATCGCATCGAGGGAAGAGCCGCGATCGGCCGCCAGCGCGGCCGCGATGCCGGCGGCCTCACCGGTCGCGAGCGCGGTGCCGAGGACGCGCAGAGCCCCGAGCGCCTCGTGGCTGGCCGAGATGCAGCGCCCGGCGGCCGCGAGGCGCGGCTGCGCGCGCGCGAGCAGCGCGCCGAGCGGAATCCCCGCTGCGGCCCGCGGATGCTCGAAACGCGCGCGCCGGTGATCCTCCCAGAGCTCGATCGGCCAGGTCGAAATCGCGATCTCGTCGTCGCGGCGTCGGCCGCAGAGGATGTCGTCCCGCGTCAGCGTGAGCCGTCCGTCGATCCGGCGCGTCTCGCGCACGCCGACTCGCTGCGGCCATTCGAGCACGCGCGCGCGCGCGAACGCGGGGCGCGTCTTGGCGAGGAAGTCGAGCAGCATGGAGACGAGCGCGCGCGCTCGCTCGCTGCAGTCGGCGAGCGACTGCGGATCGAGCGGGTGCTCCGGGGGATCGCCCTCGCGCGGGAGGTTCAGCGTCAGGTAGAGCTCGTCGCTCGCGGCGCCGCGCCGCAGCAGCGCGGATTCGCAGCCGAGAGGCAGCTCGCCGTGCCGCGCCGCGCTCGCGATCGCATAGCTGAGCTGCAGCGGGCCCAGGCCCTCGAAGAGCTGCGGGTCGACGCCGCCGAGGCGCACGATGAAGGAGCTGCGCTGGCGCAGCTCTTCGGGCGCGGCCTCGAGCGCCGCGCCGACGAGCGCCGCCGCACAGGCATCGCCGCTCGCGTCGACCGCGACCGCGGTGCGGACGCAGCGGCGCTCGTGCCCGGCCCCCGCGAACACGAGCTCACCCCCGTCTGCGCCGAGCTCCGCCGCGACGAGCTCCGCCCCTGGCCAGAGCTCGAGCCCCGGCGTCGCACGGCAGCGCGCGCTCGCGACTTCGATCACGCGCGCCGGGGAGGTCGGCAGCACCCAGACCCTGCCGCTGCGCAGCGGCGCTCCGGCCGCGCCGGCGCGCTGCAGCTGCTCCGCGAAGTGCCGCGGCAGGCCCGGATGCGCGTGCACGGCGTCGCCCCCTTCCGCGTCTGCGCCGAGGTAGAGGCCACACAGGCTGTGGACCTTCGCCGCGCCGACGTTGCCGCCGACGCTGGAGTCCTTCTCACAACACAGCACGCGCGCGCCGCAGGCGGCCGCGCTCCAGGCGGCGGCGAGGCCGGCGAGGCCGGCTCCGACGACGGTGACGTCCGCGTTCACGCGCAGAGCGGGGCGTCGCCGAGCAGGTCGGCGCGCAGCTGGCTGCGGAACAGCTCGCGCTCGCGCTCGCTGAAGACTCCCTGCTGGAACACGTGATTGAGGTTGAGCCGGCCGCAAAATTGGCTGATGGCGAGGCAGCTCCCTGGCGAGGCCGGTACCGGTGCGACGTGATGGCCGTTCTCGACCTGCGCGCCGAGAAAGTGCGTCAGGCCCTCTGCGAACTCTCCTGTGTAGGCGAAGAAGAAGGAGCACAGCTCTCCGCGCAGCTCCCGGCGCGCCATGTGCGCGTAGAGGCGGCGCGGCGCGATGCGCGCGAAGTCCAGCGCGAAGAACCCGTTCTCGATCTGTCCGGAGCGGATCGCCTCGCGCCGCTGAGCCTTCAGGTCTTCGAGCAACGCAGCCAGGTCGAGGGCCCGCTCCGGCAAGACCTGGAACCAGAGCAGCGAGGTGTGGGTGCGGAAGATCGCACCCTCGCGTCCCTTGGGCCGCAGATCGACCGGGAGCGGCACGAGGTAGCTGCCGGGATCGACGCCGCGCGCGCGGAAGACCACGTGGTGGGCTCGGATCGCGAGCGCGAGATAGAACAGCATCGGAGTCAGGAAGCCGGCCTTGGCAGTGGCGCGCTGCGTCGCGATTGCGGTCTCGTCGGGGGACAGCGTGAGCAGCTCGTAGCGCAGCTCTTGTCGCGTCCGGCGCAGCGGGCCGGCCGGCGAGCGCAGCGGATGGCGTGCGAGTCCCTGCATCCAGTGCTGCCACTCGCGCGCACGGCGGCCGCGCTCTCCAGCGCCGACGGCGTGGGGAGGCGGCGGGTCGAACTCCTCCGGCGCGGGCAGCAGGGAGGCGGAGCGCTCGCCGCGGAAGCACTCCTCGAGCCAGAGCAGGAAGCGCTCGCTGCCGGCGCCGTCGAGCAGCATGTGGGCCCAGGTCGCGACGACGTCGCTGCCGCCGGCGCCCCCCGCATAGCGCGCGACGTCGAAGCGCAGCAGCTCTCCGCGGCGCAGCGAGATCGGCTGGTTCAGGCGCGCGATCAGCTGCGCCGGGGGGAGCCCGCTCGGGTCCCGCTCGCCGTGCTCGTGGACTTCGAGGCGTGGAAGCGCGCAGCGGCGGGCCTCGTGCAGCGCGTAGCCGGGCGCTCCGAGCCAGCCGCGGCGCCGGACCGGCGCGCGGACGATCGGTTGGTGCCAGGCCAGCTCGGCGATCCGCTTCTCGAGCGCGGCAGGATCGAAGCCCGGCCCGAGGCGCAGCACGCACTGCGAGAGGTGGCTCGCGCCCCCGAGACGGCGGATCTCGTGGTCGAAGGCGCGCAGGAAGCAGTCCGCGCCGGTGAGCGGGACCCAGGTCGGCGCCACCGGCACCTCAGCCGCTCGACAGCTGCTCGAAGACGAGCGCCGCCAGCGCCTCGGCCGATTTCAGACTTTCGGGCGTGAGCAGGTTCTCTTCCATCCAGAAGCCCGTGTGCTCCTCGATTGCGAGCAGGATCTGGGTCAGCCCGAGCGAATCGACACCTGCGTCCACCAGGTTCGACTGCGGTGTGAAGGCCGCGCCGGCAGCGAGGATCTGATCCCGCACGACCTCGAAGACGTGCTGCGTGAGTTCCTCGTGCGTCGGGATCGGCATGATTCGGCAGGGTAGCAGCGGCCTCCAGACCGGCGAGCGTTGATGGCCCCGGAGCGCTCGCATATAGTGGCCGCATGCGAGGGCCCGAAACCGTCGCGATCCTCGGAGGCGGGCCGGCCGGCGCCACCGCCGCGGCACTGATCGCGCGCGGCGGGCGCAAGGTCGTGCTCTTCGCGCAGGGCAAGCGCCCGCCGATCATCGTGGGAGAATCGCTGGTTCCGGCCGTCGTGCCGTTTCTGCGCGAGCTCGGTGTCGAGCAGGAGATTGCCGCGCGCAGCATCCGCAAGGAGGGCGCGACCTTCGTCTTCGACGCCGTGCAGCGCATGCACATCCGCTTCGCCGACGTGCGTGGCGCGAAGACGACCTACTCCTACAACGTTCCGCGCGACCATTTCGACGCCGCGATCCTCGGCGCCGCGCGCCGCGAGGGCGCGCAGATCGTGCTGCAGGGCGCGCAGCTGCGCCGCGAGGGCCAGAGCGATCGCGTCGCGCTCTCCGAGCAGAGCCTGGCAGTGGCCGGGCTCTCGTCGCAGCCGGACCTGATCGTCGATGCCGGCGGGCGGCGCCGCACGATCGCGCGCGCGCTCGAGATCCCCTGCGTCGACGGCGAGCGGCGCGACACCGCGCTGCACGCGCACTTCGAGGGCGTCGCGATCGAGGTCGAGGGCAACGTCCACACCGACCGTCTCGAGCACGGCTGGAGCTGGCGCATCCCGCTGCCGGGTCGCCAGTCGCTGGGCCTCGTGATCGACGCCGAGTTCATCCGAAAGTTCGGGAATACGGCCGAGGAGCAGCTCGACAGCTTCATCCAGGCCGATCCGATCCTGCGCGCGAACGCCGGATCGGCGCAGCGCATCACCCCCGTGGTCCGCTACACGAACTATCAGTCCCGCACGACGCGCGGCGTCGGAGAGAACTGGGCCCTGGCCGGAGACGCCTTCGGCTTCATCGACCCGGTCTTCTCGAGCGGCGCGCTGCTCGCGTTCCAGAGCGCGAGCTGGCTCGCGCAGGCCGTGCTCGACGGGCGCCCTGCTGCCTTCCTGCGCTACGAGCGCGAGCTGAGCCGGAATCTCGCGATCTGGCACCAGGTGATCGGTTGGTTCTACGAGGGCAGACTGCTCACGCTGTTCCAGGTGGGCGAGGTCGTGCGCAAGACGTGGCGCGGCGCGCTCGTCGACTGGCACTTCCGGAAGCACATGCCGAAGATCTTCACCGGCGAGAACGTTACGAGCCGCTACAGCTTCGCGCTGGTGCGCTTCATGGTGCACCACGCCCTCGCGGGGAACGACCCGACTCTGCTCCGGATCCACTGATGGGAGCGGGCCGTGCGCTTCCACGGTGAAGCGTCCAGGGAGCGCTACGACGCGATCGTCGTCGGCTCCGGAGTCGGCGGGCTCAGCGCGGCGGCGCTGCTCGCGCGCAGCGGGCGCGACGTGCTGGTCGTCGAACGCCATGACCGCGTCGGGGGCTACGCGCACTCGTTCCGCCGCGGCCCTTATCTCTTCGACTCTGCGGTGCACATGGTCGGCGGCTGTCGGCCCGTTCCCTACCAGGGCGGCGCCGTCGTCCACCAGCTGCTCTCGGGGCTCGGGATCGAGTCGCGCTGCGAGTTCCTGCCCGTCGATCCGGTCTACGCGGCGGTGTATCCGGAGCTCGCGCTGCAGGCCGCGCCGGATCTCGACGAGTTCGTGCGCTCGCTCGCGCGCGAATTCCCGGCCGAGGAGAAGGGGCTGCGCGAGCTCGCGCAGGAATGCCTGAGCATCCGCGAGGAGACGCACCGCGCGGCCGGGCTCGGCGGCCCCTACGAGGTGATGCGCTCCCCAGGGCGCTTTCCGACGCTGCTGCGCTACCGGCGCGCGACGCTCGCGCAAGGCCTCGACGCGCATCTCGAGTCTCCCCGTGCGAAGGCGGCCTTCGCGAGCCTCTGGCCCTACCTCGGCCTGCCGCCCTCGCGCGCGTCCTTCCTGTACTTCGCGACGATGCTCGTGAGCTACATCGCGGATCGCTCCTACAGCTGCCGCGGGAGCTTCCAGAATTTCGCCGAAGCGCTGGCTTCCGTGGTGCAGGAGTGCGGCGGCGAGATCTTGCTGCGCAGCGTCGTGCGCCGGATCCCCAGCGAAGCCGGACGCGTGCGCGGCATCGTGCTCGAGAACGGCCAGCGCATCGAAGCGCCCGTCGTCGTCGCGGCTGGTGACGCGCGGCAGGCGCTCTGCGAGCTGGTGGGGGAGCAGGCGCTGCCCGAGCGCCTGTGCGCGACCTTGCGCCGGTTGCGCCCGTCGACCTCCGCCTTCGTGAGCTACCTCGCGACCGAGCTCCCCTTCGAACCCGCCAGCACCTGCCACGAGACCTTCTTCTTCGACAGCTGGGATCACGAGGCCAGCTATCGCTCGAGCCTGCGCCTCGAGCCCTCCTGGTTCACGATGACGGTCCCGACCCTCGCCGATCCGAGCCTCGCGCCGGCCGGGCAGCACCTGGTCGTGCTCACGACGCTGGTTCCCTATGCCACGCCGAAGGGCTGGCGCGTCGAGAAGCAGCGGCTCGCGAAGCGCCTGCTCGAGCTCGCGGAGACCCGCGTCGCGGGACTGAGCAGCAGCCTCCGCTTCTCGGAAAGCGCGACGCCGCGCACGCTGGAGCGCTACACGCGCGCGAGCGAGGGCGCGATCTACGGCTTCGAGCTGTCGCCGAGCCAGGTTGGGCCCGGGCGCCTCTCGCAGCGCACCCCGATCGAAGGGCTCTTCCTCGCCGGTCACTGGACCCAACCGGGCGGCGGGATCTACGGAGTCGTGTACTCGGGAATCGAAGCGGCGTGCCAGGTGCTCGGCTTTGCGAATGCCGAGTCGCTCTTCGCGAGGTTGTGATGCCGCATTCCGGAGCGCGCTCGCCCTGTGCGCTGACAGGCCTCGGGATGGTGAACGCGCTGGGCCGCGGCGCGGAGGAGATCTGGCCGCGGCTGCTCGCCGCCGACACCACGCGAATCACAGTGCGCGACGACCTCGTTCCCGATCGCCGCATGCTCGTCGGAGCCGTCTCGGGAGCGCTCCCGCGTGTGCCCGAGGCGCTGCGGCAGTACGACTGCCGGAACAACGCGATGACGCTCGCCGCGCTCGAGCCGCTCTGGGACGCGATTTGCGACGCCCGCGCCGCGCTGGGCGCGCTGCGCATTGGCGTCGTGATGGGGACGAGCACCTCGGGCGTCCACGACGCCGAGATCGCGATCCGCCACCGTGCGCGCACCGGCCTGCTGGGCCCCGCCTTTGCCTACGACCAGCTCGAGTTCGGGGGCGTCTCGGGCTTCGTCGCGCAGCTGCTCGAGCTCTCCGGCCCGGCCTACACGATATCGACGGCCTGCTCTTCGGGCGCCCGTGCGCTCGCGAGCGCGCGGGCGCTGCTCGAGCTCGACCTCTGCGATGCGGTCGTCGCGGGGGCAACGGACACCCTCTGCGGCCTGACTGCCAATGGCTTCATGGCGCTGCAGGTGGTGTCGAATCAGCTCACGAACCCCTGCAGCGCGAACCGCCGCGGCCTGACTCTCGGAGAGGGCTCGGCCGTCTTCCTCGTCACGCGCGACGCAGCCGGCATCCAGATCGCCGGCGTCGGCGAGTCGAGCGAGGCCCATCACATGTCGGCGCCCGACCCGGAGGGACAGGGAGCCGAGACCGCGATGCGCGCGGCGCTCGCCGATGCGGGCCTGCGTCCGGAGCAGATCGCGTACCTGAACCTGCACGGGACCGGCACGCTCAAGAACGACGTCATGGAGTGCGCCGCGGTCGCGCGCATCTTCGCCTCGCCGCCGCCCTGCAGCTCGACGAAGCCGCTCGTCGGCCACACGCTCGGCGCGGCCGGGGCGATGGAAGCGGGATTTCTGTGGCTCTCGCTGCGGGCCGCAAAGGGCGAACAGCTGCCGCTGATTCCGCACGCGTATGACGGTGTCGTGGATCCCGAGCTCGCGCCGGTTCCCCTGGTGCCGCAGGGCGCCGTCGGCCGACTGGGCCCGGTGATGTCGAACTCCTTCGGCTTCGGCGGCAACAACTGCAGCCTCGTGTTGTTGCCGCAGGTGGATTGATGCGCGTGCAGCTGCGGCGTTGGGCCGCCTGGGCGCCCGGGATCGAGGACGCAGAGGCCTGGGCGCGCTGGTGCGAGAGTCCGAAGCCGCTCGAGCGCGAAGGCCAGCCCGATGTCTCCTTCCTGCCCGCGCTGCTGCGCCGCCGCTGCAGTCCGCTGGCCCGCATCATGCTGCGCGTCGCATTCCGCTGCTGCAGCGCCGAGCAGATCGGGTCGATCTCGACGGTGTTCGCGTCGCGGCACGGCAACATCAACGAGTCGATCGAGATGCTCGAGCAGCTGGCAATCGGCGAAGGGCTGTCTCCGACGCTCTTCAGCCACTCGGTGCACAACGCCCAGGCGGGGCTGTTTTCGATCGCCGCGCAGAACCGCGCTCCGTCGAGCTCGATTGCCGCGCAGGACGACACCTTCGCCTGCGGCTGGCTCGAGGCGATGACGCTGCTGGCGCGAGATCCCGCGCGGCGCTGTCTGCTGGTGATCGGCGAGGTCCCGCTCGCGAAGGTCTTCGCGGACCTCGTCGACGAGCCCGAGGCCTCCTACGGCCTGGCGCTGCTGCTCGAGGCGGCCGAGGGTGACGCCGGGCTGCGCGTCTCACTGCGCCCCGGCGCCGAGCCCCGCCGGAGACCGCGCTGGCCGGATGCGCTCGAGTTCCTGCGCTTCCTCGAATCCGGTGCTGCCAGCTTCGAGCTCGGCGGAGCGCTCCGGTGCACGCGCTGGGAGCGCTAGGCGCGTGGCACCGAGCCCCATTCAGCTGCTCGCATTTCTCGCGTACCCGATCGCCGCCTACGCCGCCCTGCGCTGGCTCGACGTGCGCGGCGCGGGCTTGGCACTGCTCGCGCTGTACGGGCTCTCGATCGGCCTGCGCGGGCGCGGCCGGCGCGCCGAGCAGGTCTCGCTCTTGCGCCAAAGCGCGGGGATTGCCGTTCTCGTGCTCGCCGGAATCTGGACCCGCGATCCGCGCCTGCTCCAGTTGCTGCCGGTCTTCGTGAACCTGTATCTGCTGATCAGTTTCGCCTCGAGCCTGCTCCACGGTCCCCCGATGATCGAGCGTTTCGCGCGCCTGATCGAGGGCGAGCTTCCGGCCTTCACGCATTCGTACTGCCGCAAGGTGACGATGCTGTGGTGCGCGTTCTTCGCCACGAACGCGGCGCTGATCAGCAGCCTCGCGCTCTACGCATCCCTGGAGACGTGGACGCTCTACACCGGTCTGCTGTTCTACCTGTTGCTCGCCTCCCTGCAGGGAGTCGAGTTCATCGTGCGCAAGCTCTGGTTCCGCTACTACCCCGGTGGCTTCGCAGATACCTTCTTCGAGCGCTGGTTCCCTCCCGAACGCACGAGCAATGGCCGGCGCTCGCTGGCCTATCAGGCCGCGCGCAGCTCGAGCTGATCGACTAGCGCTACGCGAAGCGGCGGAACAGCATCGAGGTGTTGACGCCGCCGAAGGCAAAGTTGTTGCTCATTACGACCTCGGCGCGCAGCTCGCGGGGCTGCTGCTGGATGTAGTCGAGGCGGCCGCAGCGCTCATCGACGTTTTCCAGGTGCAGCGTCGGCGCGAACCAGCCCTCGCGCAGCATCCCGAGCGTCATCCAGGCTTCGAGCGCGCCGCAGGCGCCGAGCGTGTGTCCGAGGTGGCCCTTCAGCGAGCTGAAGGGAACGCGATCGCCGAACACGTGAGCGGTCGCCTGGCTCTCCGCGACATCGCCGACTTCGGTTGCGGTGCCGTGGGCGTTTACGTAGTCGACGTCCTCGGGGGCCAGGCCCGCGTCCGCGAGCGCGAGGCGCAGCACGGCCTGCATGCCCGCGGGGTCGGGATTCGTCATGTGCTGGCCGTCGCTGTTGGTGCCGAAGCCGATCATCTCGGCGCAGATCTGCGCGCCGCGCTTGCGCGCGTGCTCGAGCTCCTCGAGCACCAGGCAGCCCGCGCCCTCGCCGACGACGAGTCCGTCGCGATCCGCGTCGAAGGGGCGCGGCGTCGACTCCGGCTCGTCGTTGCGCGTCGAGGTCGAGAACAGGATGTCGAAGACCGCGACGACCATCGGGTGGAGCTCCTCGGCGCCGCCGCCGAGCATCACGTCTTGCTTCCCGCTCGCGATCATCTCGTACGCGAAGCCGATGCCCTGGCTGCCGGAGGTGCAGGCGGTGCAGGTCGAGACGATGCGACCCCGCAGCTCGAAGAGGTTCGCGATGTTGGCCGCGCAGGTGTGGCTCATGATCTGCAGATATTCGTTCGCGCCGATGCCGCGCAGCGTGCGCCCCTGGAACAGCTTCTCCGCGTAGACGCCCATCGCGGGCGGGCTGCCCGAGCTCGAGCCGAAGCTGACTCCGACGCGGCCCGATGCGAGCAGCGGGCTCCCCAGCAGCCCGGCGTCCTCGAGCGCGAGCTCGGCGGCCCTGGCGCCGAGCTGCGAGACGCGGCCCATCGCGCGGCGCTTCTTGCGGGCCCAGTGTTCGGGCGCTGCGAAGTCGAGCACCGGACTGCCCAGGCGCGTGTTGAAATCCGGGACGTCGTCCCAGGTGTCGACGCGCCGGATCCCGCTGCGGCCGGCGCGCAGGCACTCGCTCACGCTCTTCCAGTCCTGGCCGATCGGGGAGATCCCCGACATTCCGGTCACGACGACGCGGCGACTCATTCGACTTCCCCTGCGCTCCCCGCATCCGCCCAGTAGTCGTAGAAGTTGAACCACTGGTAGGGCGCGCGCATGCAGTAATGCTCGAGGCGGCTCGCATAGGCCGCGACGAGCTCCGAGACCCGCTTCTCGCGCTCGCGTCGAGGCAGCAAAGCGCGCTCCGCGAGCAGCTCGACGTGCACCTCGTAATGGCGCGCCCGCACGCGCAGCGCGGTCATGAACACTACCGGGCAGCCGAGCAGCCCCGCCATCAGGAAGGGCGACTGCGGCAGCGCGACCGGCCCGCCGAGCAGCTGGACCTGCGAGGAGCGGCCGCGATCGCCGGCCTCGATGCGGTCTCCGAGCACCGCGATCAGCTCGCCACGGCGCAGCCGCTCGCGGATCTCGAAGATTGCTCGGACGGAGTCCGATGTCACGCGGATCACGCGCGCCTCGGCATCCGGGGAGAGCTCGCGGAAGAGCCGATTGATCTGCGCCGCGTGGTTCGTGAACATCAGCACGTTCACGCAGCGCTGCTGCCGGCGCGCGAGCAGTCGCAGTGCGTCGAAGCTCCCGAGGTGCGAGCCGAGCACGATGTAGCCGCGGCCCTCGGCCGCGAGGCGGTCGCAAATCTCACTGCCGTGGCTGTCGAAGCGGAATTCCTGCGCGCGCCCTAGCCAGAGCTCGACCCGGTCCGCGATCGAGAGCGCGAACTCGCGGTAGTGCAGGAAGCTCGCGAGCAGGCCCGGCGCGCGGCCTGGCCCGGCGGGTCCCGGGCCGGGAGCGGCCCGGCCCACCCGCTCTCCGCTCGGCTTCGCCTCGCTGCGCGCCGAGCCTTGCGGGTCCCGGTCCGGGAGCGGCCCGGTCCCACCCGCACTCAGCTCGGCTTCGCCTCGCTGCGCGCCGAAGCGGCTTGCATCGGCTAGCGCCCTACGCCCGGTCCGGGTCGCGTACACGCGCCGCAGGTAGTCCTGCGACGCGCGCCGGCCCGCGCGGTCCGTCAAGAAGAAGTACGCGACGACGACGTGGATCAGCGCGAGTGCGACGCGCCGGCCGAGCAGGCGGTAGCAGGCGACCGTGAAGCGCATGCCAAAGAGCGACCCGCGCTCAGCAATGCGGCTCCAGCGATCGGACGAGCCGTGGTCGTCGACGTCAGACAAGACGCTGGACGATGAAATCGACCACGTCCTCGAGGGTGTGGATCGCCTTCAGGTCCTCTTCCTTGAAGGAGAGGCCGGTCTTCTCCTCGAGGCGCACCGAGAGGTCGATCGCGTCGATGCTGTCGAGATCGAGATCGTCGATCAGATGGGCCGTCGGCGCGAGCTCGGCGTCGGAGAGCTGGAACTCCCGCTTCAAGATCTCGCAGACCCACTGGAAGATGATGTCCGCAGACGGCTTCTGAATCATCTCCCACTACTATGCAGCCTTTCGCGGTAGAAGTCACGCAGGGCGGCCGTCAGCCGGCGCGCCGCGACGGAGCGCGGCTCGGCGGGATCGCTTGCCTCGGCGAGGCCGATCGGCTCGCATACCTCGATGTCGAAACGCATGCGGCGGTCGGGGACCTCGTACCACTTCTGACCGCGCATCAGCGTCGGGGGCGTGCAGCGCACGACGATCGGCGTCAGCGGCCGACCGGAGCGCAGCGCGAGGTGCGCCGCGCCGCGCATGAAGGGCCCGAGTGTTCCCTCGGGCGAGCGCGTCCCCTCCGGAAACATCAGCAGGGAGCGGCCGCGGAGCAGGCGCGCCGCGCAGGCCTCGATCACGCTCTCCCCGAGATCGTTCGGGACATAGCCCGTGGCGCTGACGACGTGGCGCATGAAGGGGTTCGACCAGGCCTCCTTCTTGACCACGCAGTCGACCTGGGGCATCTGGGCTCCGATCAGCACCACGTCGAGCAGGGTCGGATGATTCGCGACGGCGAGGGTGCCGGGAGTGCGCAGGCGCTCGGCTCCGCGGATCTGGATCTCGGCGAGCCCGAGCCCGCGCAGGACGCAGGTGAAGAGCCGGAAGACCCCGGAGACCTGGCGCTGGCAGCGGCGCTGGCTGCGTTCCGCATCGCGCGCGAAGCGCTGCTCGAGCGGAAACAGCACGAGTCCGAGGAAGAGTCCGAGCGCGCCGAAGATCGCGAATGCGAGCCCCGTGCGCAGCGCGCGCCAGGCGCGCGCCAGGCGGCGCGGAAAGCCCGCGGCGGCGGGCGGGCGGGGCGGCTGCATGCGGGGTCTCTAGCCCTGGGGCGCGCATCAGCGCGCGGCCGTGACCATGATCTCGACCAGACAGCCGCGCACGAGATCTGCGCGCACGCAGGCGCGCACGGGCGGGTGATCGCGGTCCACCCAGGCGTTCCAGATCGCGTTGAAGGCCGCGAAGTTCGACATGTCGGAGAGCCAGATCTGCGCCGAGAGCAGCTTCGAGCGCCCCGTACCGGTCTGCGCGAGCAGCGCGTCGATGCGCTCCAGCACTTGAGCCGTCTCCCGCTGGATGTCGCCGACCGCGTCTGGCGTGACGCCGCAGAGGTACACCAGATCGCCGTGGATCACCGCACGCGAGAGGATCGGGCCGCCGTTCCGGCCGTCGCTGGGCTCGAATCGGCGGATCGCTTCCGAGACCGGGACCACCTAGCGCCCTCGCAGCCGGTCCGGGATGTCGCGCAGGCCGTAGAGCTCGCGGCAGTTCGTGTGCAGCATCTTCTTGACCTCCGCGACCGGCAGGCCGCGGAAGTTGCGCTCGATCACGAGCTTCGAGTTCGGCCAGTCCGTACCGCTGTGCGGATAGTCGCTCGACCACATGATGTGGTCGAGGTTCATGCGGTGGCGCAGGTCCATACCGACGGTGTCGATCATGAAGGTCGCGTAGAAGTTGCGGAAGAAGATCTGGCTCGGCAGCTCGCTCTGCTCGTTCACCGCGCCGGTGTACCAGCGGTAGCGCGAGTACATGTCGTCGGCCTGTTCCAGCAGCGTCGGGATCCAGCCGATGTTCGCCTCGACGAGCACGATTTTGAGCTCCGGGTGGCGCTGGAAGATGCCCGAGAAGAGCACGTCGCAGACGACCGGGAGGGTCTGGCCGCCGGCCTTGGTGTGGGCGGCGTTTCCGATGAAGCGCAGGCCCGTCCAGTCGCGGCCCGTCGAGCCCTTCGCTGCGCCCGGCTGCCGCAGGAAGCTCCCGATGTGGATGATCACGGGAATATTCGCGGCTGTCGCCGCGGCCCAGAAGCGGTCGTCCTCGGGCTTCGGGTCGAGGCCGCCGTTCGGGAACGAGGAGATCACGAGGCCCTTGTGGCCCCTCGCGAGCGCCCACTCGAGCTCCGCGATCGAATCCTCGACGCCCGTCGTCGGAACCAGCGCCTGCGGAATCAGGCGGCCGCCGGACTCCTTGCAGAAATCGAGCAGCCACTCGTTGTAGGCGCGCACGCAGGCATTCTGCAGCTCTCGATCTTCGCTGTAGATCTTCGCGCCCGAGAGCGTGACGGAGGGATACAGCACCTGGGCGTAGATGCCGTCGGCGTCCATGTCGGCGAGGCGCGCCTTGGTGTCGAAGCTGCCCGCGCGCATCGTCGCGTAGGTCACGGCGCCGAGCGGCTTCCAGTCGAAGACCGAGATCCCGGCAACTGCCGTCAGGCCGACCGGCCAGTGGGCCTTGCCGTCGTCGAAGACCCAGAGCTCGCCGCCGTCGCGCTTTTCGACGCGCGGCGCGCGCTGCTGGTATTTTTTCGGCAGGCGCTCGGTCCAGAGCGTCGGCGGCTCGTTCACGTGCGCGTCGGAGTCGATCACGGGGTAGTCGAGGGCGGCGAGGTCGCGGAACGTTTCGGACATCGAAGGAATCCTCCCGGTTGCGAGCGCAGGATAACCCGCTCCCGCGCGATGAGGCTCTCGAGTTCAGGTACGCGCGTCGCAATGCCACGGCCCGAGCCGCGTCGGGCGCTCGAGCGCCACGCGCAGCGCCTCGAGGAAACGCGGGCGCGGCCAGGCCGTGGCGCCGAAGCGCTCGAGGTGCTGCGTGTCGACCTGGCAGTCGATCAGCGCGAAATCCCAGGCCTGCAGCTGCTGCGCGAGCGTGGCGAAGGCCACCTTCGAGGCGTCGCTGCGCCGCGCGAACATCGATTCGCCGAAGAAGGCCGCGCCTAGCGATACTCCGTAGAGGCCGCCCGCGAGCTCGCCGTCCTGCCAGGCCTCGGCCGAGTGCGCGTAGCCCTGCGCGTGCAGCGCCTCGTAGGCGGTGATCATCTCCGGCGTGATCCAGGTGCCCTGGCGCCGGGCGTCGCGGATCTCGGAGCAGGCGCGGATCACCGCGGAGAACGCGGTGTCGAAGCGCAGCTCGAAGCGGCCCTGGCGCAGCGTCTTCGCGAGGCTGCGCGAGACGTGGAGCTGGTTCGGGCGCAGCGCGAAGCGGGGGTCCGGGCTGTGCCAGAGGATCGGCATGCCCTCGTCGTACCAGGGGAAGATTCCGGAGGCGTAGGCGAGCAGCAGCCGGGGGGCGGAGAGGTCGCCGCCGACCGCGAGCAGGCCGCTCGGCTCCGCGCCCTCGGCGGGGGGAAAGACGAGTTCGCGTCCGATCCGAAACACGGGCACGCGCCGATGCTGCTGCGCGCGTGGCCGCTGCGCCAGGGGCTCGCAGTTAGGCGAAACCCAGCTCGCGGTCCTGCTGCTCGGGATCCAGATGCTCGAACTGGAGGATCCCGAGCCGGTCGAAGGCCTCCCGCACCCGTGGCGTGAGCAGTTGGAGCCGCTTCAGGTTCGGGACCACGCGCGCGAAGATCATGCTCCGGAACAGCTGGCCCGCCGGCGATGCGAGCACGACCTGGCGCACCGCTTCGCGGTTCCAGCCCATCGCATCGGCGATCTGGAAGCCGATCAGGCGGTCGCGCATCAGCTCGCAGGCGTAGATGATGAAGTCCTCGCGGTCGCGGAACTCGCTCGGCTGCATGTCCGCGTAATAGTCGGAGAGCGAGAGCATCCCGAAGGCGACGTGGCGCGATTCGTCGCGCATCACGTAGTAGAGCAGCTGCTTCAGCAGCGGCTCCTGGGCCGACTTGTAGAGGAAGCCGAAGGCCGCCATCGCGAGGCCTTCGATCAGGATCTGCATGCCGAGATACTTGAAGTCCCAGCGGCTGTCGCCGATCGTGGTATCGAGCAGCTGCTTCAGGTGCTCGTTGATCGGCCACTCCCACTCGAGCTTCTCGCGCAGGTAGCGGCTGAAGACCTCGACGTGGCGGGCTTCGTCCAGGGTCTGGGTGCCGGCGTAGTACTTTGCGTCCAGCCACGGCACCGCGCCGACCAGCTGCGAGGCGACGATCAGCGCACCCTGCTCGCCGTGCAGGAACTGCGAGAGCTGCAGGGCGACCTGCCCGTGCCGCAGGCGCACGCGCTCGGCCGGCGTGAGCTTCTGATAGGGCGCGTAGTTCGCAAGCGGATTGGTGGCCTGCGGGATGATCTCGCTCTCGCAGTCGACCGAAGTCGCCCAGGCGAGCTCGCTGCTCGAGTTCCACTGCTCGCGCTTGGCTTTCTCGTAGAGCTCGCGCAGGCCCGCCTTCCCCGAGGCGTAGTTCCAGCAGTAGTGGGTGTCGAAGCGCGCGACCAGACGCTCGATCTCGGGCTGCCGGTCGGAGCCGCCGCTGCGCAGCCGGGGCGAGGGAAAGGGGACACTGGCGGACATCGGCGGATCCTCCGGAAGCGAGCGCAAACACAGGCTATGGGGCGCCTTGGCGAGGGTCAAGAAAATCCGACGTTGAATTCGGGTTATACGGCTGGGTCTGCGGGCCGCCCGTGGGGAGACCCGGTTCCAGTACCCTCTTGCGGCTTCGGAGGGCGGATGCCGAAGGCTGCGATTGCGGATCCGGCCATGGCCGGGGAGCAGGGGGGTGGCGCGGCACGCGGCTGCGGCGACTGCGCGCTCTGCTGCGTCGTGCTGCGGGTCGATGAGCTCCACAAGCCGGGTGGCACGCCCTGTCGCGAGCTGTTGCCGGAGTACCGCAGCGGAACGCGCGCGGCAGTCGGCGGGGTCGCGCTCGGCGGCTGCGGCATGCATGCGGCGCGCCCCGGGATCTGCCGCGCGTATCGCTGCGCCTGGCTGCAAGGGAAGTTCCGGGAGGAGGACCGGCCGGACCGGCTCGGTGCACTGGTCGACTTCGCGCCGCGCGGAGGGCAGCAGGAGCTCCGGATCATCGAAGCCGTGCCCGGCGCCTTCGAGCGCTCGCCGCGGCTCCAGCAGCTCGCGCAGGCCTACCGGGAGCTGCTGCCGGTGCGCATCACGGACGTCGCGGAGGTCGCGAATCCGGACCGACCGCTGCGCGTGCTGCTCGCGGGTGGCGAGGAGCACCGCATCGCCGGAGACCACAGCGAGCAGTTCCGGCACGGCGAGCGCGTCTCGCAGACGCGGCTCCCCTGGTTCGAGCGCAAGCTGCGGCGCCTGATCCTCGCGCTGCGCCGCTTTTGGAGCCGGCCCCGGGGTTAGGGGTCAGCCCCGCGCAGCGAGCCGAAGGCGAGGGAAGTCGATCCGCAAGGGGCCCTGCCCCGCGCAGCGAGCCGAAGGCGAGGGAAGTCGATCCGCAAGGGGTCCTGCCCCGCGCAGTGAGCCGAAGGCGAACGCAGCTAATCCGTCAGGCGATGAAGCGCGCGGCGAGCGCGCGGTGCGCCGGGTAGGGCGGGGCGCCCTGCGTGCGCGCGCGGCCGCCCGCGAAGCGGCGCTTGAACGCGGCCATGCGTCGCAGCGCTGCCGCGAGCAGCGACGGCGGCGCGGACTCGAGCGCGGCCAGTACCTGGTCGCAGAGCTCGGCGCTGCGGCAGGCGAGGAAGGCGTCGACACCGGCTGCGAGCGCGCGCAACACCGTCTCGCGCGGCGCAAAGTGGCTGGCGACCGCGGCCATTTCGAGGTCGTCGCTGAAGACGAGCCCGTCGTAGCCGAGCTCGCCGCGCAGGCAGGCCAGCGCGGCTGGCGAGAGCGTCGCGGGCAGCACGGGGTCGAGGCCCGACACCACGATGTGTGCCGTCATGATGCTCGCGACCCCCGCGGCGACGGCCGCGCGAAACGGAACCAGCTCCACGCGCTCGAGGCGCGAGAGGTCGCAGTCGATGCGCGGCAGCGCGAGGTGGGAGTCCTCGCAGGTGTCTCCGTGGCCGGGGAAGTGCTTGGCGCAGGCCGCGATCCCGGCGCCCTGCAGCACACGCGTGAACGCGGCCACATGCTGCGCCACGCGCTCGGGATCGCGCGAGAAGGAGCGGTCTCCGATCACGGGGTTGGCGGGGTTCGAGTCGACGTCCGCGACCGGCGCGAAGTCGAGGTCGATGCCGAGATCCGAGAGCTCGCGCGCGAGGGCCCCTGCGAAGGCCTCGGTCGCTTCGATGTCGCCGCGCTCTCCGATCCGGCGCAGCGGTGGCCACAGGGTCCACGGCTCGCGCAGACGCTGGACGCGGCCTCCCTCCTGGTCGATCGCGACGCAGAGCGGCGCGTCGCCCGGAGCCAGCGCGTGCAGCTCCTGGACCAGGCGCCGCGTCTTCTCGAAGCTCGAGACGTTCCGCCCGAAGAGCGTGACGCCGCCTACGCGGCCCTCGCGAATGCGTTCGGCGAGTTCCGGAGGGATCTCGTGGCCCTCGAAGGCCGCAAACAGGAGCTGCCCAGGCTGCATCCTGGCAGAGCTTAGCTCGGGAGCGCGAGCGCAGAGCGACGGGCCCCGCTAAGCTGCTGCTGCGTCTCGGGGCTACGGCCCCACGGGCGGCTGGCCGAAATCTTCGAAGCCACCCTGCAACACTCCCCCGCATCGGAACCCAGAACCGTGAGCCAGCAGCCGCGCAAAGACGTCCGCAACGTCGCGATCATCGCCCACGTCGATCACGGCAAGACCACGCTGGTCGACGGCCTGCTGCGCCAGACGGGTGCCTTCCGCGAGAACCAGCGCGTGGTCGAGCGCGTGATGGACAGCGAGGACCTCGAGCGCGAGCGCGGCATCACGATTCACGCCAAGGACACCTCGATCGAGTATCAGGGCGTGCGGATCCACCTCGTCGACACGCCCGGCCACGCGGACTTCGGCGGCGAGGTCGAGCGCGTGCTCGGGATGGTCGACGCCGCGCTGTTGCTCGTCGACGCGGTCGACGGCGTGATGCCGCAGACCCGCTTCGTGCTCTCGAAGGCGCTCGCGCACGGCCTGCGTACGCTGCTAGTCGTGAACAAGGTCGACCGCCCGGAGCAGCGCGCGGAGCAGGTCGTCAACGAGGTCTTCGATCTGCTGGTGGATCTCGGCGCGGACGACCTGCAGCTCGACTTCCCGGTCGTCTACGCGTCGGCCAAGCTGGGCACGGCCGGGCTCAGCCTGGAAGAAACGCACAGCGACCTGCGCCCGCTGCTCGACACGATCCTCGAGCGCGCGCCCGCGCCGATGGTCGATCTCGAGGCCCCGCTCCAGTTCCAGGCCGTGACGCTCGACTACGACGACTATCTCGGCCGCCTCGTGATCGGGCGCGTCGCGCGCGGCGAGCTGCGCCGTGGCGCGACGGTGCTGCGCCTCGGCGCGGCTGGGCAACGCGAGAGCTTTCGCATCAGCAAGCTGCTCGGCGCACGCGGCCTGCAGCGCACGGAGCTCGAGGTCGCGCGCGCCGGAGATCTCGCGGTGGTGGCCGGCATCGATTCGATCCAGATCGGCGACACGCTGTGTGCGCCCGAAGCGCCGCAGGCGCTGCCGCGCATCGAGGTCGATCCGCCGACCCTGCGCGTGCGCTTCTCGGTGAACAATTCTCCGTTCTGCGGGCAGGCCGGCCGCTTCCTCACCAGCCGCCAGATCGGCGAGCGGCTGCGCCGCGAGGCGCTCGGCAACGTCGCGATCCTGGTCGAGGACGCGGACACGCCGGATACCTTCGTCGTCGCCGGGCGCGGCGAGCTGCAGCTCGCGATCCTGATCGAGACGCTGCGCCGCGAGGGCTACGAGTTCAGCGTCTCGCGGCCGGAGATCATCCGGCGCGAGATCGACGGCAAGAGCTGCGAGCCGGTCGAAGATGTGGTCGCCGAGGCCCCGGAGAGCTGCACCGGCGTGATCGTCGAGAAGCTGTCCTCGCGCAAGGGGCGCATGCTCTCGATGGAGCATCGCGGGCCGCGCGTGCGGCTGAATTTCTCGGTGCCGTCGCGCGGCCTCTTCGGCTACCGCAGCGACTTCCTCTCGGATACCCGCGGCGAAGGCGTGCTGCACCGCACCGTGCGCGGCTACGAGCCGTGGGCGGGCGATCTCCCGACGCGCAAGAACGGCGCGATCGTCGCGAGCGCGGCGGGGCGCAGCACCGCGTACAGCCTGTTCAGCATCCAGGAGCGCGCGAACCTGTTCATCGGCGCCGGCGTCGCGGCCTACGAGGGCATGATCATCGGAGAGAACCGGCGCGCGGGAGACATGAACGTGAACGCCGTGCGCGCGAAGAAGCTCACGAACGTCCGCGCGGCCGGCAAGGACGAGAACACGATCCTGACCCCGCCGCGCGAGGTCGCGATCGAATGGGCGCTCGAGTGGCTCGAGGTCGACGAGCTGCTCGAAGTGACGCCCGCCGCGCTGCGCCTGCGCAAGCGCGTGCTGCTGGCGAACCAGCGCAAGCGCTGACGCCAGCGCTCCCCGCCCGCGCAGCGAGGCGAAGCCGAGCGATTTTCGTCAGACTGCGGTCGCGTTCTCAGCAGAGGGAGCCGCCTGATGGACGTGGATCTCGTCCCGGATCTGCTCTCGTTCATCGATCGCTCGCCGTCCCCGTATCACGCGGTGCAGGAGGCGCGCCGCCGGCTCGCGGCGGTCGGCTTCCGCGAGCTTTCCGAGTCCGAGCCGTGGCAGCTCGGTGCCGGAGATGCGCGCACGGTCGTGCGCGGCGACGGCAGTTTGCTCGCGTTCCAGATCGGCACCGAGATGCCGGCCGCGGCCGGCTTCCGCGTGATCGGAGCCCACACCGATTCGCCGAACCTGCGGCTCAAGCCGCAGGCCGACGTCCGCAATCACGGTTATCACCAGCTCGGGGTCGAGATCTACGGAGGCGTCCTGCTCCACAGCTGGCTCGATCGCGATCTCTCGCTCGCGGGGCGCGTCGTGCTCGCGGGGCCGGGCGCTCCGCGCAGCGAGCTGCTCGACTTCGGCCGCGCGCTGCTGCGCATTCCGAGCCTCGCGATCCACCTGCAGCGCGAGCTGCGCAGCGAGGGGCTCAAGCTCAACGAGCAGAGTCACATGGTTCCGGTGCTGGGCCTCGAAGGGGTGCCCGATTGCCGCGAGCTGATCGCAAGCGAGCTGCGCGCGCGCGGCCAGGCGGGCCTGCGCGCCGAGGATGTGCTCGCCTTCGACCTGATGACCTGCGACCTGCAGCCCGCGGCAGTCGGAGGCGCTCGCGGAGAGTTCATCTTCGCGCCGCGCCTCGACAACCTCGGGTCCTGCCACGCGGCGGTCACTGCGCTGGTGCGGGCCGCGCAAGGCGCGCTGCCGGACTTTACAAAGGTCGCGGTGCTCTACGACCACGAGGAAGTCGGCAGTCGCACGGCCGAGGGCGCGGGCGGCACGCTGCTCTCGGCGGGCCTCGAGCGGATCGCTGTCGCCGTCAAGGGTGGCGAGCCGCAGGGCCTCGCACGCGCGCTCGCGCGCTCGTTCCTGATCTCGGCCGACATGGCACACGCTGTGCACCCGAATTACGTCGAGAAACACGAGGCCGCGCACCGGCCCGTCCTGGGCCGGGGCCCCGTGATCAAGCGCAACGCAAACGCGGCCTACGCGAGCGACGCGATGACGGTCGGCCGCTTCCGCGCGCTCTGCGCCGAATGTGGCGTCGTGCCTCAGGACTACGTGGTTCGGAGTGATCTGCCCTGCGGATCGACGATCGGGCCGATCACGGCCGCCCGCGTCGGGATTCCCTGCGTGGACATCGGAAATCCGATGCTCGCGATGCACGCCTGTCGCGAGATGGCGGGCAGCGCCGATGTGGAGCCGATGATCCGCGTGCTCGAGCGCTTCTTCGCGCGCTAGCGGCCCTGCCGCGCGCAGGCAGCCGAAGCAGAACGACGGGCATCGAACGACCCGAGCAGCCCGCAGCAGCCCACTCCGCAGACGGAAAAATGGAGGCTTCGGTGTACAATGCGCCGACTGGGGAATTCCCCACTGGAGGTTTCATGCGCCGTGGTAGCTGGTTATTAGTCGCGTCGGCCGCTCTGCTGGCGATCAGCCCGGCGGACGCCGCCCTCAAGAAGTTCAACCTGATCAATACCTCGCTGCAGGAGAGCACGAGCACCGGGCCGGGCGGCGACTTCGTCCACTTCTTCAATGCGAATCCGCCCCCGGGCTCGGTCGTAGTGATCGACGACGCGACTCCGGGCAGCCCGCTGCTCCGGAAATGGCTCGACACCGGGAACGTCACCGTGACGGTTCCCGTACCGTCGCTCGTAACGTCGATCTTTCTCAGCAACAACGACCGCTCGGGTCCCGGCGTCACGCAGTTCCTGCACGGTCAGCCGACGCCCCTCTTCACGGGAACGGGCGGCACGGGGAACGGCTCCCAGATCCGCTGGGGCACCGTGACGGGCTGGAGCGTCACGGGCCAGGTCTGGTGTCATTCGCTCCCGGCGGTCATCTGCACCCTCGCGGACCGCATGGACCAGACGACGACCGATGCACCGCTCGAATCCGAGTTCTACGATCTCGGCACCTGGTCCTTCCACGGCACCGGCTTCACGGCCATTCCCTTCATCCTGCAGTACTTCACCTCGAGCCCCGGGAACAACCAGGCCGTGCTCCGCGGCCCCGTAGTGCTGGACGGCACGGTGCCCGCCCTGCAGCTGATCACCCTGGCACTGGTCGGCGTTTCGATGGCGAGTGGCGGGGCGCTGTGGGTCCGGCGGCGCGGCAAGCGCTAGTCCCAGCCCGCGACAGGAATCGAGCGCGGCGCGGAGCCCGACTGCTAGAGGTCGGCTCCGCGTCGCTCGTCGTTTGCGCGGCCTGCTTCGGTCCCGAGGCGGCGCGGCGCTAGCCGCCGCCGTGCACGCGGAGCTTCTCGCCGGTGACGTAGCTCGCGCGGTCGGAGACCAGGAAGCGCACGGCTGCCGCGACCTCCTCGGGATCGCAGACGCGCCCGAAGGGCAGTGCGCCGGCAATCGGCTCGAACTCGTCCTGGCCGCTCAGCGAGCGCACATAGCGCTTTCCCATCTCGGTCGCGACCAGGCCCGGCGCAACGACGTTGACGCGGATCCCGTGCGCGCGCTCCTCCTTCGCGAGGACGCTGGCCAGCGCCTCGAGCGCGGCCTTGCTCATTGCGTAGGGGGCGTAGCCCGCTCCGCGCTGATCGGTCACGACGCTCGAGATCAGGACGATCTGGCCTCGGCCGCGCGCGCGCATCTCCGGGATCACCGCGCGCGCGAGCTGGTGCGGGGCGACCGCATTCAGCCGCAGCAGCGCCTCGAGCTCCAGGGCTTCGGTTTCGGCCACCGGGCAGGCGCGCCCCGAGCTCCCCGCGTTACAGACGAGGATGTCGATCGGGCCGAGGTCCGCGCGGGTGCTGCGCACGAGCGCCGCGCAATCCGCGAGATCCGACGCGTCCGAGCGATAGGCGCGCGCGCGAGCTCCGCGCGCCTCGATCGCGCGCACGCAGCTCTCGGCCAGCGCGGCGTCGCTCCGATACGAGAGCGCGACGTCCGCGCCGTCCTCGGCGAGCCCGAGCGAGATCGCGCGCCCGATGCCCGCGTGCCCGGCCGTGACCAGCGCGACGCGACCCGCGAGGGACATCGCTAGGACCTCGAGACGCGCAGCGCGAGCGGAGCGCGCAGCACCGTCCCGCTCGGCTGCGCAGCGGCAGCGTCGAGCAGGCGCATCCCAGGGAGGCGCGCGCAGAGCGCGTCGAGCGCGACGCGGAGCTCGACGCGCGCGAGGTGCAGGCCCGGGCACTGGCGCGGCCCCGGGCCGAAGCTCAGATGCTCCTGCGGCCGGCGCTCGAGCTCGAAGCGATCCGGGTCCGGGAAGCGCGCGGGGTCGCGGTTGGCGGCGGCGATGCAGAAGAGCACCGGGCTGTCGGCCGGGATCAGGGCGCCGTCGAGGCGCGCGGGACGCTGCGCAGACACGCGCGGCACGATCGCGACCGGGTTCTCCCAGCGCAGCAGCTCTTCGATTGCCGCGGCGCGCAGCGCGGGCTCGGCGCAGATCCGCCGCCAGCGCGCGGGCTCCGAGAGCAGCGCGTAGAGCAGATTGCCGATCGCTCCCGCGGTCGTCTCGGCGCCGGTCGGGAACAGCAGCCGGACGTGGGAGAGCACCTCCTCGTCGTTCAGGCGGCGGCCTTCCAGCTCCGCCTGCAGCAGTTCCGAGATCACGTCGTCCTGCGGCCGCCTGCGGCGCTCTGCGAGCAGCGGCAGCAGCTGCTCGGTGAACTCGGCCGAGCAGCGCCGCGCCTCGTCCGGGTCGAAGGGAAACGCGAGCAGCCCGCGCGCCCAGGTCTGGAAGCGCTCTTCGCCGTCGCGCGGGAGGCCGAGCAGGCGGCTGATCGCGACGAGCGGAAGGCGCCGGGCGAAGCCGGCCATCAGGTCGGGCTCGGCCACAGGCGCGAGGTCGTCGATCAGCTCGTGCGCGATCACTGTTAGTGCTGCGTCCTCGTAGCTCGCGACCGCGCGCGGCCGGAAGGCCGGCGTCGCGAGCGCGCGGGTGATGCGGTGTTCGTCGCCGTCCATCGAAATGAAGCTGCGCCCGACCGCGGGCTCGGTCGTCAGCGCGTAGGCGCGGCCCGCCGGGAACTGCTCGGCGTCGCGGAATGCGCGCGCGAGCGAGGCGTGCCGGGTGATCAGCCAGGCCGGCTTCCCGGTGAAGCGCACCTCGACCACCGGTGCGCGCGCGCGGAGCGCCGCGAGTCTTTGGTGCAGTGCAGCGCCGGGCTCGCCGCCCAGGCCGAAATCGAAGTCCGCCGGATCGAGAGGCTGGGAGCTCATCGGCCGCTCAGCCCGCCTGGCGCGGAGGAGAGCCGCGCTGCGCGAACTCCGAGATCAGGCGCGCGAGATCCTCGCCGCAGTCCTCCTGCAGGAAGTGCCCGGCTCCGCGCAGCGTCGCGTGTGCTTGCCCGCGCGCGCCCGGCACGCGCTCCTGGAAGATCGCATCCCAGCCGGCTGTCGCGGGATCGCCGTCCGAGTAGAGCGTGAGGAAGGGCTTGTGGAAGCGCCGCAGCGCGTCCCAGGTCGCGCGGTCGATTGCGGCGCCGGGGTCGCTGCGCGTGACCGGGATCAGGATCGGAAACTGGCGCATGCCGGCCTTGTAGCGCTCGTCCGGAAAGGGCGCGTCGTAGGCCGCCGCGATCTCGGGGGCGAGGCCTTTCGCGCAGGCCCCGCGGATCGCGGCGCTCGCGACGAGCTCCGGCGCGCGCTGCGACTGCGCGATCCAGTCCAGCAGCGATTCGTTCACCTGCACGTCCGCGGCGCCCGTGCCGTGCAGCGACCAGCCGAGGCGGCCCGCGAGCTCCGGCTCGGCGGTGTGCAGGATCGTGTTCGCCGCGACCGCGCGCGCGAAGCGCGCTGTCTCTCGCGCGAGCAGCGCGAGACCGATCGGGCCACCCCAGTCCTGGCCGACCAGCGTGATCTCGCGCAGGTCGAGCGCGAGCACGAGCTCGCGCAGCCACTCGATGTGGCGCTCGAAGCTGTACTGCGTCTTTTCGATCAGCTTGTCCGAGCGGCCGAAGCCGATGTGGTCGGGCGCGATCGCGCGCAGGCCCGCCGCGCTGAGGATCGGAATCAGCTTGCGGTAGAGATAGGACCAGGTCGGCTCTCCGTGCAGCAGCAGCACCGGGGTCGCCGCGCGCGGTCCCTCGTCCAGGTAATGCATGCGCAGGCGCCCGCCGCCGGGCCCCGCGACCTCCACATAGCGCGGCGTGTACGGGAAGCCGGGCAGCCCTGCGAAGCGCGCATCGGGCGTGCGGATCGCGCGCGCCGCGCCCTGCGGAGCGGCGCTCATGGGCCCATCAGCTCGAGCGTATTGCCGTCGGGATCCTCGACCATCGCGGCCCGCGTGCCGGGCCGCAGCGCCCGCGGCTCGACCGGGATGCGCGCCCCGGCGGCGCGACACGCCTCGATCACCTCGTCGAGGTTCGCAACCCCTAGCGTGCAGTAGCGGAATCCGGTCGCCGCCGTGAAGCCGCCGCCCGCTGCACGCGCGGCGGGCGCGGGATCCGCTGCCAGCAGCTTGATCACGGACTCGCCGCAGCGCAGCCGGTACACCACGCCGACGCCGGGAAACGCGATCTCGCCGTCGGGCACCAGTCCGAGCGTGTCGCGGTAGAACGCGAGCGCGCGCGTTGCATCCGCGGTGACGATTCCGAGGTCGAGCCCGGCGCGCGTGAGCTTCACTCCCATGGCGATCTCCTCGTCCGGCCGATCCTACGCGATCCGGGCCCGCGCGCCGGGTGCGAAGCTGGGCCAATCGCGCGGGACCCCGATCCGGAGCGCGCGGCGCGCGCTTCGGTTCCGTGAGAAGATGCGGCCCGCTCCGGTCCAGGCCGGAGCTCGAGGAGGCTCACGCATGGCTCTCCTGGCCGGCTGGTACCCGCTGCGCGCGGTGGGGCTCGAATTCCTGCGGACGGCGCCCCAGCTGCACCGTCTCGAGGCCGTCGTCGCCGCGAGTCGCGACGCGGTCTTCGGCGCGCTCGCGGATGCGTCGCACTGGCACGAGTGGTTTCCCGGCGTCGAGTGGGCGCGCTACGGCGGGCCCGGCGCGCCCGGCGTCGGCACGCTGCGCGAGTCGCAGGTGGCCGGGACGCGCTACGACGAGACGATGTTGGTCTGGGAGCAGCCGCTGCGCTGGGGCTACCGCATCGACCGCGCGACGCAGCCCGTGGCAAAGGCCCAGGTCGAGATGCACGAGCTCGAAGAGACGCAGCGCGGAACCCTGGTGCGCTGGAACCTGGCGACCGATCCGGACCAGGCGATCGAGACCATGAGCGACGGGACGCCCTTCCCGCGCTTCCTGCAGCAGCTGCACGAAGACGCGATGCGCGGTCTCGAGCGCTTCCTCCACGCGCGGGCTGGCGGCTGATCTTCGTTCGCCTACGGCTCAATGCGCGGGGCCGGGGCCTGCTTCGGAGTTCGCGTGACGTGCAGCCGCGACAGGCGCAGCTCGGAGATTCGCCAGCTGCCCTCTTCGATTACATAGCGCTCGTGGTAGTGGCCATAGCCCTCGAGCAGGAAGTCGGGGTGATCGACGCGGTCGAACATCGACCATACTCCGCGCGCCTCTCCGGGACCCAGGAGCTCGATCTCGGGCATGTGCCCGTGGTGGACCGTGACGGCCTGCGCGAGCCACTGCACGAGGCCCGCCACGATCGCCTCCCGGCCCTTCCAGTGGGACTGCGACTCCTCGTCGTGCATCACGGCGTCGCGCGCGTAGACGCGGCGCATGCCGTCCCAGTCCTTGGTGTCGATGCAGCGGAAGTAGCGTGCCTTGAGCTGCCTGATCGCCTCGATCTGGGCGAGCGCTGTGGCGTCTTGCATGCAGGACCTCGCGATTCCAGGGGCGCCGCCTGCACTCTATTCGAAGCGCCGCGCGGGTGCGGGTGATTCGGACGCCGCGTGCTTCGAGCGCGGGGCTCGGGCGGGATCGGCCGCAGCATCGCCGCGCGCCTCGCCGGCCCGGCCCGGCGCGGGCGGCGAGGCAAAGCCCCGGCTACGTTGCGGTCCATGTCCGAAGACCAGGCCCGGGCCCAACAGCAGGAGTCCGCGGAGGCTCGGGGCGCCGGTTCTGGCGACGGAGACGACGAGGGCCCGCCGTCGACGCCTTTCGACTCGCCCTACTTCCTGCCGGTCCTGATCTGGGGCTTCACGCTCTACTTCGGCTACGACGCGTGGATCTCGAATCACGAGTACCAGAAGTTCAACCGCTTCGGCTTCGGCCTCGGTCTGGCGGCTTCGCTCTACTACACGGCGACGACCCTCTGGCCGCGTCCCTTCCTGCTGACGGCGGCTTGGGCCGGCCTCGGGCTCTGGTTCGGCTACATGGCCTGGCTGGCCGATGGCTGGTGGAACCAAGGCGAGGAGGCCGCCGTCGGCAGCGCCTTCACCCAGGGCTTCTTCGGCGTAGCCGTGCTGATGACGCTGATCTCGGGGCTGCGCGCCTGGCTGCGCGAGCGCCGCGCAGCGGCCTCCGTTCCGGCGCCCGGCGGCAGCTGATCCGCCGAGCAGCGCAGGGTACCCGCAAGGGGTGCTCCCCCCGCGCAGCGAGCCCCCGGCGAACGCAGTTGAACAACTAGCTCTCCGCGAGCAGGCTGCGGCCCACGACCTTGAGCTCCAGCGTGGCTTTCACGCCCTCGAAGATCGGCAGCACCTGGGCGTCCACGACGTAGCGGCTGATCGGATACTCCTCGGCATAACCCCAGCCGCCGTGCAGCAGCTGGCCCTGCTGGCAGATCTCGACCGCGACGTCGCAGGCCAAGAGCTTCGCCTGCGCCGCGAGCGGCGCCGCGCGCCGTTCGTCCGCGTCGAAGGCTCGCGCCGCGGCGTAGCTGAGTGCCCGCGCGGCGCAGAGCTTTGCCACCATCTCGCCGAGGTGGTACTGCGTGAGTCCGTAGTCGGCGATCGGACGGCCGAACTGCGAGCGGTCGACGACGTAGCCGGCCGTCTGCTCGAGGGCCGCCTGTGCCAGGCCGCAGGCGCGTCCGCCCGTCTGCAGGCGTCCCGCGGCGAATCCCGCCATCTGCAGATAGAAGCCGCGACCGGCGCCGGCCTCGCCGCCGACGAGATTTGCCGCGGGCACGCGGTAGCGCTCGAAATTCAGCGTGAAGGAGTGCATGCCTCGATAGCCGGGCGTCGCATCGGCTTTGCCGACGATGCGCCCGCCGCCGGGCTGGCACATCTCGAAGCTGTGCCCGGGGAAGCGCTCCTTCTCGACCATGAACAGCGAGAGCCCGCGCGCGGCCTTCGAGGGGTCCGGGTCCGTGCGCGCGAGCAGCGCGATCAGGTCTGCGCGGCCGGCGAAGGTGCACCAGGCCTTCGGCCCGCTCACCAGCCAGCCATCCCCCTCGCGTTCGGCGCGGCACTTCACCGCCGCGACGTCGCTGCCGACGTCGGGCTCGGTGACCGAGATTGCCACCATCAGCGCACCGCTCGCGATGCGCGGGAGCCAGAGCTGCTTCTGCTCTTCGGTGCCGCCGCCGAGCAGCGCCTTCGCGAGGATCTCCGGGCGCGTGATCAGCGATCCCGCGACCGCGAGCGATGCGCGCGACAGCTCCTCGGTGGTCAGGATCATCGCGAGGTTGCCCAGCTCGAAGCCGCCGTACTGCTCGGGGATCGAGAGCCCGAAATAGCCGAGCTCGGCCATCTTGCCGATCAGCGGCTCGGGGATCAGCTCGTCGTGGCGGTGGATGCGCTCTGCCTGCGGCATCACCTCGGCCTCGGCGAACGCGCGCACCGAATCGCGCACCTGTTCCAGCGTTTCGTCGAGCGGAGTGTCGTTGCGTCCGCGCGTCGCCGCGGCCTGCTTGCCGATCGCGCGCAGCACCGACTCGTGCGCGGTGCGGCGCGAGAGCGCGCGCAGCTCGGCCGGGAACGCGCGCTCGAGCGCTTCGTCTCCGAGGCCGAGATCGTCGACCAGCGGGGCGAGCCGCGCGCGCAAGCGATCGCATAGCATCGCGACGGCGGCGGCGCAGGTCGCCTGCTGCAGCGCGTCGACCCGACCCTCGCGATCGGCCGCCTGCCAGAATGCCAGGCATTCGCGCGCCGCGCGCTCTTCGGTCGCCGCGTAGGCGATGCGCTCGGTCAGCACCTGGTGCTCGTCGATGCGGGCGCCCGCAGCGGTGATCTCTCTCGCACGCAGCAGCGCGGGCGCGAGCAGCGACTCGGCGGCGCGGTGGAGGCGCGTGGCAGCCTCGAAGTCGGGCAGGGAGCTCATGCTCTCTCCATTCGATTCCTACACATTCCCCTACTCGAATTCGCGGCCGGGCTACGCGGGGCTCAGCTCTCGAGCATCGCGAGCAGCTCGTCGACCAGCGCCGGGCTGCCGAAGACGAGCCCGATCTTGCCGTTCCGCTCCGGCAGCGTGACACAGCGCCCGCCGGCCTCCGGGATCAGCACCTGCGTGGCTGCGGCATCCCAGCTGCTGAGATGCAGGTCGACCATCGCGTCGACACCACCGCCTATCACGAGCGCGTGGCCGAAGGCGTCGGTGTAGCCCCGCAACATCGGGATCTCGCGCGCCATCCTGGTAAAGGCCGGCCGCGCGCCGTAGAGGTCGAAGCAGAAGGGGTCGCCGTGCGAGATCAGCGCTCGGCGCAGATCGCGTTCCTGCGAGACGCGCACGGGCTGGCCGTTGCGCCGACAGCCGCCCCCCTTCCAGCCGACGACGCGCTCGGAGATGCCCGGGCAGTCGATCAGCCCGAGCACGGGCTCGCCGTCGACGACGAGCGCGATCAGCGTGGTGTAGAGCGGCAGGCCGCGCGCGAAGCCGATCGTGCCGTCGATCGGGTCGATCACCCAGCGCGGGCCCGATTCGCTGCCCTCGGCGCCGTACTCTTCGCCGAGGATTCCGAAGTCCGGGAATGCCTCGTGCAGCACGCTGCGGATCGCGCGCTCGGCCGCGCGATCCGCCTCGGTCACGGGCGAGCCGTCGCCCTTCGTCTCGACCGCGACGCGGCGAAAGCGCGCCGCGATCTCGCTGCGGGCGCGGTCCGCAGCGCGCTCAGCGGCGCGCGCGGCGAGGGCGAGGTCGAGCATCGACACGGCGCGCAAAGGTACCACGCAGCCGCTGGGCCAGGAGAGCGACTGGAGAGTCGCTCTCACTAGCCTGGCCTTGCGGGTTAGCGGCCGGCACCGCCGGCCTGCCCGCACGGCAAGCCTTCGGCTTGCCTCTGACGAATCTTGGGTCGGGATCCTAGGGCCTGGCCGCGCTCTCGTCTGCGAGTGCGCGCAGCCGTTCGTAGGGATAGATGCCGGTGTTGTGGCCGTCGCTCCACTCGATCTGCAGCGCGTAGCGGCCCACGGCCTCGATCTTCTGCGGTCGGACGTCGGCGGGCACGCTCGCCGGATCCAGGCGCCCCGCCCCGCTCCACTCGTCGACGCAGTGCGCGCAGCTGCACGCGAGGCGCAGATCGCGCACGTCGTAGAGGCTCTCGGCACCGTCGGCCCAGCGGATCGAGAGCTCGCGCGAACCCGCCTGGCGGATCTGCGCCGGAGTGATGCGATCGCGCTGCTGACTCACGTGTCGAGTGTACACTCGGCGCCTCTTGCCACGAGGAGAGCGCGTGATCGACGCAGAGGCGATTGCGATTCTGGGCGGAACGGGGGATCAGGGGCTCGGGCTCGCGCTGCGCTTCGCTGCGGCGGGGCGGCCGGTCGTGATCGGCTCACGCAAGTCCGAGCGCGCGCTCGAGGCGGCGAGCGAAGTGCGCGCGAAAGTCCCGGGCGCTCGCGTCAGCGGCTTCGAGAATGCCGAGGCCTGCGAGCGCGCGCGGATCGTGATCCTGTCGGTGCCCTTCGAACACATGGCGGGAACCCTGAAATCGGTCGTGCAGGCGTTGCTGCCGGGTCACATCCTGGTGTCGATGGGCGTGCCGCTCGCGACTGCCGTGGGAGACTCCGCAGTGCGCACGCTCGGGCTCTGGCAGGGATCCTGTGCGGAGCTGATCGCGCAGCTCGCGCCGGAAGGAGTGGCAGTCGTCTCCGCGTTCCAGAACGTCTCCGCGCATCGCTTGCAGCAGCTGCCCGATCCGGTCGAGTGCGACGTGGTCGTGTCGGGGCCCAAGCCGGCACGCGAGGCGGTCATGGCGCTGTGTCCTCTGATCCCCGGGCTCCGGGCGGTCGACGGCGGGCCGCTCGCGAACGCTCGCTTCATCGAGGGGCTCACCGCGCTCCTGATCGGTCTCAACATCCGCTACAAAGTCCCGGAAGGAATGGGCTGGCGGCTGACCGGGCTGCCCCAGCGCTGATCGGCGCGTCATTCGATTTCTTCTTTTAACACAAGTATTTGAGGAGCTTTCTTGCTGGGGTATAGACCCCACGGGCCGGCTCGGGCTGTCGGCGGCCGAGCGCGTGCCGAAAAAAAGCTCGAAAGCTCAAGGGCTTGTGCTTGTGGCTCCGAAGACAGTCAAGATTTTGTGGAATCTCTCTTGACTCGCGCTCCGCACGAGAGTACACACGCCCGACGGAGATGAGACGTACCCCATGGCGGCCTGGGGGGGTTCGATTACAGGCGGCCGGCATGGGGAAAGCGAACCCGGGGAGGGATGGAGGACCCAAGCCGAGTTCGGGGGCCCTGGAGAACTCCGGGGCCTCTCTCATCTCCGGAATTCAAGAACTCTCGTCGAGGCAATCTGATCGAAAAAAATGGGGTGCGTCGCCGCAAGGGGGATGCGCGGCGGGGTTCCTGTCACCCCGGAGGATTGCGGCGGCCGGCGCGGCTGCTGCTTCGGAAACCGGCAAGCGCACTCGAGGCATACAAGGGAGGGCTCGTGAAGAGGACGGGAACGACGCTCGGATCCGAAGGCAAGCGCAACCCCGGACATCTGCGGGCCGTAGCAGAAGCGCCCGGCACAGACCCGGGCCCCGGCGAGCGCGAGACGCGCAAGCCGAAAGGGCTTTCGGTTCAGCGCCGCTTCACGAGCGCAGGCGTCGATCCTTTCGCGTGCGTCGAGTGGGAGCTGCGCAGCGCGAAGATCTCCGACGAGCAGGGGCGCAGCGTCTTCGAGCAGGTCGACGTCGAGGTCCCGAAGGGCTGGTCGCAGCTCGCGACGAACGTCGTCGTCTCCAAGTATTTCCGCGGCCACGTCGGCACGCCCGAGCGCGAGCACAGCGTCAAGCAGCTGATCGGGCGCGTGGTCGGAAAGCTGCGCGAATGGGGCGAGCGTGGCGGCTATTTCCGCACGCCGGCAGACGCCTGCGCCTTCTCCGACGAGCTGACGCACATCCTCGTCACGCAGCGCATGGCCTTCAACAGCCCCGTCTGGTTCAACCTCGGTGTCGCGAACACACCCCAGCAGGCCAGCGCCTGCTTCATCAACTCCGTCGACGACACGATGGAATCGATCATGGATCTCGCGAAGACGGAGGCGATGCTCTTCAAGGGCGGCTCGGGCGCGGGCTCGAATCTCTCGCGGATCCGTTCCTCGAAGGAACGGCTCGCGGGCGGCGGCACGGCGTCGGGTCCGGTGTCGTTCATGCGCGGCTTCGACGCCTTCGCCGGAGTCGTCAAGTCCGGCGGCAAGACGCGGCGCGCGGCGAAGATGGTGATCCTGAACGTCGATCACCCGGACATCTTCGAGTTCGTCCACTCGAAGTCGGATGAAGAGAAGAAGGCCTGGACGCTGATCGACTCGGGCTACGACGGCGGCTTCAACGTGCCGGGCGGCGCCTACGATTCCGTCTTCTTCCAGAACGCGAATCACTCGGTGCGCGTGACCGACGGCTTCATGCGCGCGGTCGAAGCCGGCAGCGAGTGGGCGACGAAGGCCGTGACGACGGGCGAGGAGATGAGCCGCTACCAGGCCCGCGATCTGCTGCGCGCGATGGCCGAGTCCACGCACGTCTGCGGCGACCCCGGAATCCAGTGCGACAGCACGATCAACAAGTGGAATCCGGTCAAGGCCTCGGGGCGCATCCACTCGAGCAATCCCTGCTCCGAGTACATGTTCCTCGACGACACCGCGTGCAATCTCGCGAGCCTGAACCTGATGAAGTTCCACGACGAGGCGAGCGGCTGCTTCGACGTCGAGGCCTTTCAGGCCGCGGTGTGGCTGACGATCCTCGCGCAGGAGATCGTGGTCGACTTCGCCGATTACCCGACGCCGAAGATCGCCGAGAACAGCCGACTGTACCGGCCGCTGGGCCTCGGTTTCGCGAATCTCGGCGCGCTGCTGATGGCCAACGGCCTGCCCTACGACAGCGACGAGGGCCGCAACGTCGCGGCGGGGATCACGTCGCTGATGTGCGGCCACGCGTACTTCACGAGCGCCCAGATCGCCCAGGCGATGGGCCCCTTCGCGCGCTACCGCATGAACCGCGCGCCCTTCCTCGAGGTGATCGAGATGCACCAGGCCGCCGCCGCGGTGCTATCCGCCGCGGGCGTGCAGCCGGATCTGCACGCGGCTGCAGGGCGGGCCTGGAAGCGCGCGCTCGAGCTCGGGCGGCGTCACGGCTACAAGAACGGCCAGGTCACGGTGCTGGCGCCGACGGGCACGATCGCATTCATGATGGACTGCGATACCACCGGGGTGGAGCCCGACATCGCGCTCGTCAAATACAAGAAGCTCGTCGGCGGCGGTTTCCTCAAGATCGTCAACCACACGGTGCCGATGGCGCTGCGCAAGCTCGGTTATGCCGAGGAGTCGATCCAGAAGATCATCGCCCACGTCGACGAGATGGAGACGATCGAGGGGGCTCCCGATCTCGACGTGCAGCACCTTTCGGTCTTCGATTGCGCGTTCCGGCCGCGCAGCGGCACGCGCAGCATCCGCTACATGGGCCACATCCGGATGATGGCCGCCGTCCAGCCCTTCCTCTCGGGTGCGATCAGCAAGACCGTGAACCTGCCCGAGGACGCGACGGTCGACGACATCCTGGAGGTCTACCTCGAGGGTTGGCGGCTCGGTCTCAAGGCGCTCGCCGTGTATCGCGACGGGAGCAAGCGCACGCAGCCGCTGAATGCGGGCAAGCATCCGGCGAAGGTCGTCGCGTTGGACGAGCACCGGCCGGTGCGGCGCAAGCTCCCGGACGAGCGCCTCGCGCGCACCCACAAGTTCTCGATCGCGGGGCACGAGGGCTATCTGACCGTTGGCCTCTACGAGAGCGGTCAGCCGGGTGAGATCTTCCTGAAGATGGCGAAGGAAGGGAGCACGGTCTCCGGCCTGATGGACACGATCGCGACGATGACCTCGATTGCGCTCCAGTACGGCGTTCCGCTCAAGGCGCTGGTGGACAAGTTCAGCCACACGCGCTTCGAGCCCTCGGGCTTCACGAACAATCGCGAGATTCCGATCGCGAAGTCGGTGACCGACTACGTGTTCCGCTATCTCGGCAGCCGCTTCCTCGCCGGAGAGCTGCCCGTCTCCGACGAGCAGGAAGATCGCGCGGAGGAAGCGGGGCTCACGCAGCCGGCGCCGCTCCGTGCAAGCGCCGGAGGCGCGCGCAGCGAGCCGCAGGCGAGCGGAGGAAATATCCGTGCAAGCGCCGGAGGCGCGCGCAGCGAGCCGCAGGCGAGCGGAGG
>CAYTJA010000308.1:0-4068 GCA_964437835.1 uncultured Spirochaetales bacterium | reverse complement strand
TTTCCGCTGATGAAGCCCCTGATCGAGGGCGAGATCCCGATCCAGACCTTCCACGAGGCCGACATGCTGGTGGTGGGCGACCCGGAGCGATGCGTGCAGAAGATGAAGCACTACGCCGATCTCGGCGTGGATCAGCTGATCTGTTACGTGCAGTTCGGGTATCACTCGCACGCATCGGTGATGCGCACGATCGAGATCCTCGGAAAAGAGGTGCTGCCCGAGATCGAGGCGTACGTGCCGAAGTCGCGCTGACTCCTAGCTAACCGAGCCGCGCGCCGAAGATCGCGAGCAGCGAGTCGCCCGTCGGATCGACGTACTTCTGCGCGGCGAGCCCGCGCACGAACTCGGACGTCGCGTAGCGGAAGTGCGGCTTCTCCGCGTTGGCGGCTTCGAGCACGAAGCGCGCGATGTCGTCGCCGGTTTGCCCGAGCGATGCGAACACGCCTGCGGTGCTGGCGCGGTAAGCGGCGACCAGGTCGCTGTAGGCGTCGCGCGTCGTCGCCGTCGCGGCGGGTGAGTTGCGCACCACCGACGCGACGAACTCGGTGTTGACCGGCCCCGGCTCGATCACCGAGACCTGCACGCCGAAGCGCTGCGCCACCGGTGCGAGCGCCTCCATCATGCCCTCGACAGCGAACTTCGCGGCGCAGTAAGCGTCGTTGAACGGCTGTCCGAACAAGCCGCCGACGCTGGTGATGGTGACGATGCGCCCACGCCGCGCCTCGCGCAGCGACGGGAGCACGGCCTGCGTCATGCGCCAGACGCCGAAGAAGTTCACCTCGAACGTGCGCCGCAGTTCCGCCTCGCTGGTCTGCTCGAGCGCGCCGACGAAGCCGGCGCCGGCGTTGTTCACGAGCAGGTCGAGCGCGCCGTAGTCGCGCAGCACGCCGGCGACGCAGCTCGCGACGCTCTCGCCGCTCGCAACGTCGAGCGCACGCACGTCGAGCACGACGCCATCGCGCGCGGCGCGTTCGCGCAGCGCGCCGGCTCTTGCGAGATCGCGCATCGTCGCCACCACGCGAAAGCCCGCCTTGGCGAGCACTGCGGCCGTGGCGAGGCCGATGCCGGACGAGGTGCCAGTAATCAGGGCGACGCGGCTCATCGAGAGCTCCTTCGGAAGGGGCGCGAGGTGTAGCCGCGCGCCAACATGCTCCGCCATGTCGAACGCGCGCCCGGTCACTTTCCCCGGGGGATTTGCCAGTACGGCCATGATCGGCTGTAGAAGACTCGCCTGGTTTTCCTAGCTCCGCACCCGGCGCAGGCGCCGCGCCCGTCCACCAGCGGTAGCGCCGGAACACGTCGATGCGAAGATGAGCCCATGAGCGGGGCCGTTTCGAGCGCGATCGATGCCGCGGCGAGCTGCGCGCTCTGCGGCTCGGGACGCGTCCGGCGGCTCTTCCTCAAGCAGGGCATCCCCTATCACCGCTGCGGCGACTGCGCCTTCGTCTTCTCGCGGCCGGCTGCGAACGCCAACTTCGAGACCCGCTTCGACGCCTACGAGCCGGCCTACCGCGCGTACCTGGAGGGCTCGCCCGAGGATGACGCCAACTTCGCCGCGCTGCTGTGCTGGGTCGAGGGCTTCGGCCCGCTCGCCGGCCGACCGGTGCTCGACATCGGCGCGGGCAGCGGGAAGTTCGTCCGCTTCCTGCGCGGGCGTGGCCTGCAGGCCTACGGCCTCGAGCCGGCCCGGGCGCTGCACGCGCGCTTCCTCGCCGGCGAGGCGGGCTTCTTTGCGCAGACAGTCGAGGAGTTCGCCGACTCGTGGACGGGCGGGCCCTTCGGAGCGGTCTTCGCCTGCGACGTGATCGAGCACGTCGAACGCCCCGACCGTTTCCTGGCCGGCGTAGTAAAGCTGCTCGAGCCGGGCGGGCGGCTGTTCGTCACCACGCCCGACGTAGGCAGCCGCGTCGCTCGCCTCTGCGGCAAGTGGTGGCACTACTACAACAAGTACCACCTGTCGTACCTCTCGCGGCGCACGCTCGGCGCCCTCGCCGCCGAGTGCGGGTTGGGCGAGATCGGCTTCACGCGCCTGCCGCGCAGCAAGTCGCTGGGCTACCTGCTCCAGTACCTGGCCGAGTTCGCGCTGAACCGGCCCGGCATGCGCATCCCGCTGCGCCTCGCCGCGCTGCGCGTCTCGATCAACCTCCGCGACACGATGGACGTGGCCTTCGAGCGCGCGTCGTGACGAGCTGCGCATCGATCTCGTGACCCGAAGGCTCCATCCCACAGCTCCCCTGGCGCCTCGCGCGGCGCAACAGCGCTCAGATCCTCGCCCCGAGGCGCGTGAGGTCCGGATGCCCGAGCGCCACCAGGAACATCACGCTCTTGCCGGCTGCGTGGGGTGAGAAGAGCTGCGTCACTTCGTCGTCGTAGAAGGTGAGGCCGGTTGCGCCGAAGCCGAGCGCGTAGGCGCCGAGGTAGAGGCGCCCGCCCGTGATCCCGCCTTCCAGCTGCGCGGCGCGGTAGCCGCGACTTCCGAAGCGCGAGAGCACGCGCGGCAGATCCGCGAGGCAATAGACGTTGACGGCGGCATCGGCGGGCAGCTCCTGGTCGAGGCCGAGGTGGCCCGCCTCGGCGCGCAAGCGTCCTTCGAACAGGCATTCGAGCACGCCCTCGCTGCGCCGCAGGTGATAGGTTCCGGGTGCGAGACCGTCGACGGCGTGGGCGATCAGGTAGAGGTCGAGCAGGGTGGCACCCGGGGGCTCGAGAAAGTCTGCGGCCACGCCGCGCGTGGCGAGCTCGAGGAGCGTCGAAAGCTCTTCGAATCGGATCGCCCGCCTGCGATCGAAGGCGCGCGTCGAGCCGCGCCGACGGATCACACGTTCCAGGGGCTCGCGCGGGAGCTCATCGGCGGGGATCGGGCGAAGCTCGATCAGCCGTCCCCGAGGCTCGCTCTCAGCGTGCTGCGGCGACGCTCCGCGCCAGGTCGCGGCATCGGTGCCGTCCGCGAGCGAGGATGCGGCGTGAGCCTCGCGGATCGCGGGGTAGTCGATCGGGCTGGGCGAGAGGGGGCGCGTCGCGAAGCGGAGCGGCGGTTCCGCGGGTGGCGGGGGCGGCTCGAAGCCGCCGCGCCCGAGAGGTACCAGCGCGATGATTCCCTCGCGCGTGGGGTCGAGGCCGAGCAGAGCCTCGAGGCTGCGGTCCGCATATCCCAACACGATGCAGGGCTCGAGACCCTCGCCCGCAGCCACGGCGAGCAGGTTCGCGAGCAGCGTTCCCGCGTCCCAGAAGCAGTGCCGCCAGGTGCGCTCGCGGTATTTCCAGGCGTTGCGCCAGAAGCTCGACGCGCACGCCAGCGTGACGGGCGCATCGGCGATTCGCGAGCTACCGCCGGCGGCTGCGACGATCGCGGCGCGGAAGTCGCCCTCGCGCAGCCGGCGCAGTGCGAAGTCGTGCGGTCCGAAGTGGTAGATGCCCGCGGCCAGGTCCGGGAGCTCCTGCGTCACGAGGTAGAGGTCGACGTGGTAGAGCGCCCCAGTGTTGGGATGGGCGCGGAAGGTCATCTCTCCTCCCGGGCGGCGCACGCTCTTCGTGATGCCGGCGGAGAGATGGAGCAGGCGCGAGAGCAGCGCCAGATCGGGCAGCCGCAGGGGATCGCCCTCTGCGTGGGGAGCGACCGCTGCGGGGATGGCGTCGACGGCCGGCCACGCGCGGGACGGGTAGTCGCGCAGCAGCGGGATCGGCGCCAGATCCTCGTAGATCTTGAACGGCAGGGGCTGGTTGGCCCAGTCGAGGGCGTGACGGTCCGCGCGCAGCTTCTGCTCGCTGTGCTTGGTGCGCTCGTGGTAGTCGAGGGCAGCTCGGGGATCGCGGTTGGACATGCGAGCGGCCTCCCAGTCTGTCCGGATGCGCTGTGTAGCGGGGATTCAGGGTCGAGGCGCGTCGTCGTCGAGATAGCCGAGCGCCTTCAGTAGCTCGCGCTGCTCCGTCGTCATCTGTCGCTTTTCGTGCGGGTGACTCGGCATCTGGCAGAGCGCAAGGGTTTCGAACTTGCGCGCGAGCTCGGTTCCGAGCTGCGCCGCGAGCTCCGGCTGATCGCGGAGCAGGTCGCGGGTCTCCAGCGAGTCG
>CAYTJA010000307.1:0-1975 GCA_964437835.1 uncultured Spirochaetales bacterium | reverse complement strand
CATAACGGCGTGCGAGCGGGAAGGCCACGCTCCACACCGAGCCCAGGCCGTCGTCGAAGGTCAGGGCGATCTCGCGGGGGTCGCGCCGCGCGTCGCGATCGTTCCAGCGCAGCAGCAGCTCGTCCGCGCTGAGCGTGCGGTAGCCATTCTCTGCGAGGAAACGGAATTGCTGTTCGAGCGCGCCCTGCTGCGCCGCGTGAAGGCAGAAGACCGGGGGAGCGCCCTGCAGCTGCTGGGCGCCGTAGACGAAGCTCGGCATCTGGCCGGTACAGAAGGCCTGGAGCTCGGGCCAGTTCTTGCGCAGCGAACGCAGCAGCGAGTTCACCATCGCGGGCTTCGATCAGCTCCGCCCGGCGAGGAGCTCTGCGTAGACGGCGACCATCTCCCGCACGCTGGCGCGGATGTCGTGCTTCTCGCGGGCGACCGTCTGCCCCGCATCGGCCAGCCTGTGGGCCAGCGCCGGGTCGCTCAGCAGCCGCAGCACACTGGCGGTGATCGCCGCGGGCTCGCCCGGCGGCACGAGCAACGCGGTCTGCTCGTGGCTGAGCACCTCGGGGAGCCCGCCCACGCGGGTTGCCACCATGGGACGCCCAACCGCGAGGGCCTCGAGCATCGCCAGGGACATTCCTTCCGAGTGCGACGGCAGCACGAACACGTTCATCAGTGTGAGCAGCGCCGGCACATCGTGCCGGAAACCCGGCAAGCGCAGGCAGTCGGCGATTCCCAGCTCCGAGGCGAGCGCCTCGAGGTCGGCCCGGGCCTCGCCATCCCCCGCGATCACCACGCCGAGGTCAGGATGGCGTCGCCGGATTTCGGGAATCGCGCGGAGCATGTCCGCATAGCCCTTGCGCGGCTCGAGGCGGCCGACGGATCCGATGATCGGATGGCAGGCCTCCAGGCCGAGCTCTCGCCGCAACGCCGCCACCGGCTCCGCGGGAGTGGGCCGGAACGCGGCTAGCGGCAGCCCGTTCATGATCGTGCGCAGCATGTTGCGCCGGATGCCGCGCCGCTCGTAGCAGAACTGGGCGACCGAGTCGGAAACCGCGATCGTCGGATCGGAACCCGCGAGCAGCCAGTCGATCGCGCGCTGCGGCAGGGAGCTCCGCTCCGCGATCATGTGCTCCTCCAGGACGATCGGAATGCCGCGCAGGCGTGCGGCAACGCGGCCGAAGGTCCAGGGGCCGTAACCGTGCAGGTGCACGAGAGCGGGCTTCAGCTGCCCCAGGAAGTGCCAGACCTCCGGCAGCGTCCGCAGGTCGAGTCGAGAGCGCCCCAGATAGGTGACGGGAATCCCATGGCGCTCCAGGTGCTCGCCGCCGAGGTCGCGGCCCTGCATGACCAGCACCCTCGGGTCGAAACCCCGCGCGCTGAGTTCGGGGAACCACCACTCCAGCAGCCGCCCGACTCCGTGGAGTCCGGAGCCGCGGATCGAGAGCTTGTCGCAGACGTGCAACACCACCGGCGCCGCGAGCTTCGCGGGCGTGGGTGCTCGTTCCTGCGTCCGAGCTGCGAGCGCGAGGTTTCCAAATTGGGCGTCGATGGCATTGCTGAACGGCATTCGGGAATTCCGTCTTCGGTAGAACGGCGGACTGCAGGCGTGGCTTGAGGCAGGTCGCTGCACCGCATCGGAACTCCACTCAGCGCGCCGCTGCTCCGATCAGGAGAACCGATCGAAGAGCCCGAGCGAGTCCGCGTCGACCGGCAGCAACCTCCTGGTGGACCATTCGAAGCTGGGCACTCTCGAACTGAGTGGCGAATTCCGTGTTTTGGTGATGTTCATCGCGCTGGCTCGGCATACCGGCTGCGATGGCATCGGGAAGTACGCGTTGGCAAGGGCCGCCACGAGCTTGGTGGCGTTCGTGTGCAACTTCGGCTTCGAGTTCCAAGCCGTGCGCGAAGTTTCACGGGATCCTGCGCACGAGTCGCGCGTATTCGGCAGCCTGCTGGCTCTCGGCGCCTGCCTCGATGTCTCCGG
>CAYTJA010000306.1:0-16026 GCA_964437835.1 uncultured Spirochaetales bacterium | reverse complement strand
TGCCCGTGAACACGGACGGCGGCCTCAAGAGCTTCGGGCACCCGACGGGAGCCACCGGCGTGCGCATGATCTACGAGAACACGCTGCAGCTGCGCGGACAGGCGGAGCAGCGTCAGGTCAAGAACGCGAAGCTCGCGCTCTCGCACAACATCGGCGGGCCGCCCACGACCTGCGGCATCGCGATCCTGGGCATGCCCTGAGCCTGCGCGCGGCGATCGACAAGCGCAGCTGCCTGTCCTCGGGCCGCTGCGTCGAAGCCGAGCCCGAGGCCTTCGGCTGGGACGCAGACGATCTGGGCGAGGTCCTGGCCGGCGCCAGCGAGCTCTCGCGCGAGCGGCTGCTGGCTCTCACGAGCGGCTGCCCCGGCCTCGCGATCCGCGTGTTCGACGCGCATGGAAAGGAGCTCGAGTCGTGAGCACCGCAGCTGCAGAGCTGATCCTGATCGAGAAGCAGGACGGCGTCGCCGTCGTCACGCTGAACCGCCCCGAGGCCCTGAACGCGCTCTCGCGCGCGCTGGTCGCGCGCATCACGGCGGTCTTCCGCGAGCTCGCCGCAGATCCGGCCGTCGGCGCAATCGTGCTGACGGGCGCCGGACGCGCGTTCTCCGCGGGGGTGGATTTGAAGGAGCTCTCGAGCGCCGAGCCCGGAGCCGGCCTCGACAGCCTGGTCTCGGACGCGCTGCCCGCCGCCGTGGCGGCCTTCAGCGGACCCGTGATCGGAGCCATCAACGGCTTCGCGATCACGGGCGGCTTCGAGCTCGCGCTGATGTGCGACCTGCTGATTGCATCGCCCGAGGCCCGCTTCGCGGACACGCACGCGCGCGTGGGCGTCGTGCCCGGCTGGGGGTTGAGCCAGCGCCTCGCGCGCTGGATCGGCATCGGCCGCGCAAAGGAGCTCGAGCTGACCGGCAACTATCTCTCGGCCGAGCAGGCCGAGCGCTGGGGCCTCGTGAACCGCGTGGTCCCGCGCGAGGAGCTGGTTCCGAGCTGCGTCGCGTTGGCCCGCGAGATGCTCTCCTGCGATCCAGTCGTGATGCGCGAGATCAAGCGCCTGATCGACGCAGGCTATGCAACGACCCTCTCCGAAGGGCTGCGCATCGAAGAGCGCGCCTCGAAGCAGCACATGCAGCGCAGGGCCAAGAGCGGCGCGGCCGACCCGCGCCAGAGCGTCCAGGCACGGGGGCGTGCCCAGGCGAAGGCGACGTGAGCGACGCCACCGGCGAATTCGCGCTGCTGCGCGAGAACGCCGAAGAATACGGCCTCCCGTGGAGCGGCCCTCCGCGCGTGCGGCGCGAGCGCGCGCCGGTCGCGCAAGCGCGCGCGCTCTCGGCGCTGGTCTGGGGCACTGCCCCGCCGCGCCTCGTGCTGCTCCACGGCGGCGCCCAGAACGCCCACACCTGGGACACCGTCGCGCTCGCACTGGACCTGCCCCTGGTCGCGATCGACCTGCCCGGCCACGGCCACTCGGATTGGCGCGCGGAGCACGATTACTGGCCGCCGAGCCTCGCCGAAGACGTCGCCGTCGCGATCTCGCAGCTCGCGCCGCGCGCGGAGCTCGTGACCGGCATGTCGCTCGGAGGCCTCACGGCGATCTGCCTGGCGGCGGCCCACCCGGAGCTCGTGCGCCGCCTCGCGGTGGTCGACGTCACTCCGGGCACCGACCACGCGAAGGCGGAGCCGATCGTGAACTTCGTCTCCGGGCCGGAGACCTTCGCGAGCTTCGACGAGATCCTCGAGCGCACGATCCGCTTCAATCCGGGGCGCTCGCGCATGTCGCTGCGCCGTGGCGTGATCCACAACGCGAAGCCGCTGCCCGACGGTCGCTGGACCTGGCGCTACGACCGCATGCGCGACTGGAAGCTCGGCAGCGGCCCACCGGGCGCGCCCGACTTCGAGACGCTGTGGGCGCAGGTCGATGCGGTCCGGGCACCGCTGCTGCTGGTGCGCGGCGGGCGCTCGGGCGTCGTCGGCGACGAGGATGTCGCCGAGCTGCGGCGCCGCCAGCCGCGCGTGCGCGTCGAGGTCGTGCCGGGCGCGGGCCACAGCGTGCAAGGCGACGCGCCGCTCGAGCTCGCGGCGCTGCTGCGCGACTTTCTCTCCAGTTGACCTTCGTTCGCCTGCGGCTCACTGCGCGGGGCAAGGCCCCTTGCGGATTGACTTCGTTCGCCTGCGGCTCACTGCGCGGGGCAAGGCCCCTTGCGGATCGACTTCGTTCGCCTTCGGCTCACTGCGCGGGGCAAGGCCCCTTGCGGGCCAGCCCACGAGACCGCTCAGCCGAGCACGCGCGCGGCGCGCAGCTCGCGGATCTCGTCCGCGGAGAGGCCTAGCTCGCGCAGGATTTCTTCGCCGTGCTGACCGAGCAGCGGCGCGCCGCCGCGCAGCTCCGCTGGGGTCGCGCTGAAGCGCGCCGGGGGACGCGGCGTGCGCGAGCGGCGCACCGGGTGCTCGAGCTCGACGAGGGTGCCGTTCGCGCGCACCTGCGGGTCGTGCTCGAGGCCGTCGAGGCTGTTCGCGATGCCGTAGCAGACGTCCGCGGCGTCGAGAATCGCGACGAGCTCGCGGCAGCTGCGCCCAGCGACCATCGCCTGGAGCTGCTCGGTCAGATAGCTCATGTGGCGCGCGCGGTCCTCCACGCGTGTGAGCTTCGGATCCGAGAGCAGCGCCTCGCGTCCGAAGCCGCGGCAGACGGCCTCGAACTCGACCTGGGTGATCGCCGAGATCGCAATCCAGCCGTCGGAGCAGCGCAACAGATCGAGATAGCCGGAGCGCTTCGGGGCCGCTTCGTCTCCCTCGAGATGGTAGGTATGGCCCTGCATCACGTCCGGCCACAGGAATGCAATCGACGCGTCGAGCATGTTGAGGCGCAGGTGCTGGCCCCCGGCACCGCGCTCCCGCGCATAGAGTGCCGCCGAGATCGCCTGCGCGGCGATCCACGCGCTCGCCTTGTCGCAGACGGTGTTCTGGATCAGGCGCGGGCGGTCGCTGCCCGGCTCGGCCTGCGACGCCGCGACTCCGGCGATCGCCTGCATCGCGCTGTCGATCACGCGCCGCTGCGCGTAGGGCCCCGTTTCCCCGAAGCCCGAGATCGAGACGTAGATCAGCTCGGGCCGGAGCTGCCGCAGCGCGGGCTCGCCGAGGCCCATGCGCTCCATCACACCCGGCCGGTAGTTCTGCACGAAGACATCCGCGCTGCTGGCGAGCCGCAGCAGCAGCGCGCGCCCGCGCGGCTGCTTCAGGTCGAGCACGAGCGAGCGCTTGCCGCGGTTGATGTTCGCGAAGAGCGCCGGCAGGCCGCCGACGCCGAAGCCCGTGTGCCGCAGCCGGTCGCCGATCCCGGGCGGCTCGATCTTGATCACGTCCGCGCCCTGATCGGCCAGGATCCCGCTCGCCATCGGAGCCGAGACCATCGCGCTGAGCTCGATCACGCGGATACCGGCGAGCGGACCGGGCATGCGGGCTCCTCACTTTCGCTGGGGACGGAGCTGACGAAGTGCAGCTGCTGCAGATTCTTCTCCAACCGGGATCGGAGCAGCGCAGCCCGTGGGGAGAATCTGCAGCAGCTGCACTTCGTCAGCTCCGTCCCCGCTAGCATAGCCTTCCGATTCACCCGGAGATCGGAATGTCACTCGCTCCCGTCTCGCAACCGCCGGGACTGGTTCGCGCAGCTCGGGGCGCCGAAGTGAAGCGCGCGGCCCTCGAGACCGACGAGCCGATCGACGCCGTCTACACCTGGGTCGACGGCGCTGCGCCAGGCCACGCCGAAAACCTCGCGCAGCACTCGCGCAGCGATCACGATCGCAACCCGAACCGCACGCGCGACAACCTCGAGCTGCTCCGCTTCAGCCTGCGCTCGCTGGAGCGCTTCGCCCCCTGGATCCGCCGCGTGGTGCTCGTGACGCAGCGACCCCAGATTCCGGCCTGGCTCGAGCTCTCGGAGCCGAGCCTGCGCATCGTGCACCACGACGAGATCATCGACGCCGAGCACCTTCCGACCTTCAACTCCTTCGCGATCCTCTCGAACCTGCACCGCATTCCAGGGCTCTCGCGCCTGTGTCTGTACTTCTCCGACGACTACCTGCTCGCCGGGCCGGTCGCGCGTTCGGATTTCTTCTGGCCGGACGGCGCGTTCAAGCTCTATTTCGCGCGGCGGCGGGCCACCGGGGCGGATCTGAACGGAAATCCCTGGATTCCGCGCTGGAACGCAGCGCTCGCGAGGTGCAACGCGCTGCTCGACGATGCCTATGGACACGCGCCTCGCAAGGACGCCTGTCACGCCCCGCTCCTGATCGAGCGCAGATCCTTCGAGAGCTGCGCGAGCCAATGGAAGGCGGAGTTCGACCGCACGTGTGCGAGTCGCTTCCGGGCGCCCGACAACGTCGCGCCCCGGTATCTCTATCCCTGGTTCCTGGCCTGCGAGGGGCTCGGCCGCGCGGTCTCCCGCGGCGAGCGCGCGCGCAGCGTCGCGTATTGGGGCCTCGACAACTGGCTCCCGCTACAGCTCGCCGGGCTCGCGTGGCTGCGCCTGCGCCGCGCGAAGTTTCTGTGCCTGAACGACAACTTCGGCGATAAACCGAACGCCGCCGTCGAGAGCGCAGCGCTGCGCTACCTCGAGCGCTGCCATCCGACGCCGTCGCGCTTCGAGCGCGTGCCGGCCGCAGGTCCACTCGAGCTAGCGCGATGCGAGCTGCGGCCGCCCCACGGGTTGGGCGGGACCGAGTCCCTCTAGCCCCGCCCACTCGATCGGCAGCTGCGATTCATCCAGCGCGACCAGTGTGACGAGCGCTCCCGCAGAGCACAGCAGTCCCAGTGCGAGTCCCAGTGTCAGTACCCGGCGCATGGCGGCACCTCCCGCGAAAGCGGCTCCCGAGGACCGAAGCGGTCCGGAGCCGCCCCTGGATTGGAGGTGGCCTCGATCCGGGGTCGGTGTCAGGCGCCGAGCTATCGGGGGGACTCGGTGGCATGTGGAATTCACCCCGTCGACCGGGGGTCCCTGGACCTATCACACCGAGTTGCGTCTCCGAAACCTGACCTCGGATTCCGCCCACGGGATATCACGAGCGGAGCTCGCCTTCGGCCGGCTAGCGCAAGACGCTCGACGAGTACTCCAGGATCCGGCGCGCGACGATCAGCTGGTTGATCTGCTGCGTGCCTTCGTAGATGTCGCTGATCTTCGCGTCGCGCATCCACTTCTCGAGCAGCAGCTTCTTCGAATAACCCGCGGGACCCAGGATCTCGACCGCCTTCTGCGTGATGCGCGTGACCGCGAGGCCGGCCTTGGCCTTGGCCATCGAGGCCTCGAGATTGTTCGGGCGGCCCCGGTTCATCATCGCGGCCGCGCGCCAGGTCAACAGGCGCGCGGCCTGGAGCTCGGCCTGCATCTCGATCAGGTCGCGCTCGACCGCCGAGAGCTCGGCGGGAGGCGCGTCGTAGCGCGGCTGCACGCCCTCTGCGGCGAGCGCTTCGAGCAGAAAATCGAGCGCGGCACGCCCGACGCCGACCGCCATCGCGGCCACGATCGGGCGGCTCGCGTCGAAGGTCGCCATCGCGCCCTTGAAGCCCTTGTCTCCGGCCTTGCCCTCGGCCTGCTTCTTGACCTCCGCACTGCCGAGCAGATTCGCGCGCGGCACGCGGCAGTTCTCGAAGATCAGCGTCGCGGTGTCCGAGGCGCGGATGCCGAGCTTCTTCTCGAGCGACGCGAGCTTCATGCCCTGGGTACCGGCCGGCACCACGAAGGACTTGATCGCCGCGCGGCCCGCCGAGCGATCGACCGTCGCCCACACCACGACGAAGCCCCCCTCGACCGTCGACGCGCCCTCTCCGGCGGTGCAGAAGATCTTGGTGCCGTTCAGCACCCACTCGTCGCCATCCTGCGTGGCGGTGGTTTGGATCGCGGCGGCGTCCGAACCCGCGCCGGGCTCGGTGATCGCCATCGCGCCCCAGATCGGCTGCCCGCCCGGCTCCCGGAAGCGCGCGAGGAAACGCTGCTTCTGCTCCTCGGTTCCGGCCGCCGCTACGGCCGAGCCGCCTAGCGCAGGCGTCGGCATGCGCAGGTATAGCCCGGCGTCGCCCCAGCACAGCTCCTCGGCCTGGATGCAGACCTGCACGAAGCCGTCGCTGGCGGCGCCGACGCGTCCCGGCCCGTTGCGCCCGTGCTGCCAGTACCAGTCGACCCACTCGTGCGGCAGCGCGTGTTCGTCGTCGTCGCAGCGGCGTGAGAGCGGCCGCATCTGCTCGGCGGCGATCCGGTGGAAGTGCGTCTGCGCTGCGAGCGTGTTCTCGGTGGCTTCGAACGAGATCGGCATCGACGCTCCTTGTGCCCCCGCTAGACCAGCGCCAGCGCTTCGCAGACGGCCAGGCCGCGCGCATTGCGCAACAGCAGCTCCGGCAGATATTCGCGCGTGTAGCCGTAGCCGCCGAAGATCTGCACCGCGCCGTCGCAGACCTCGAGTGCGATGCGCCGCACCTGCTGCATCGCGAGCGTCGCCTCGCGCAGCGCGGGCATGCCCTGGTCGAGGCGCCAGGCGGCCTCCCAGGTCAGCAGGCGGGCGCCGTCGATCTCGATCGCCATGTCGGCGAGCTTGAACGCAATCGACTGGCGCGTCGCGATCGGGGCCCCGAAGGTCTCACGCTGCTTCGCGTAATCGCGCGCGAGCTCGAAGGCCGCGCGCGCGACGCCGACGCCGAGCGCGGACTGCGCGACGCGCCCCCGCGTGAGCAGCGCCGCGAGATCCGAGCCGGCATCGCCGCCGAGCCGCGCCGAAGCCGGCACGCGCACGCCCCGCAGCTCGAGCTCGACCGTCGGCAGCGCCTGCAGACCGAGATTGCGTTCGCGCGTCGCCCTGAGGCCAGGCGCCGTACGCGAGACCGCGAACAGCTCCGCTCGACCCGCGCAGCTGGCCGAGACCAGCACCACCTCGTCCCCCTCGAGCCACGGCACCAGACACTTGTCGCCGTGCAGCTCGTAGCCGTCCGCCGCGGGCAGCGCGCGCGCCGCCGGGCGGAACGCGTCGCGCCGGAAGGCCGGCTCGACGATCGCGAGCGCCCCGGGCCGCGGCCGCGTTTCCGCATAACGCGGTAGCCACTGCTGCTGCTGTGCGGGCGAGCCGTGATCGAGCACCGGCAGCGCGACCAGCGCGGGGGAGAGAATCGCCACCGCGAGCGAGAGATCGCCCCAGGCCAGCTCTTCGGCGATCAGGCAGCCGGTCACGGCGCTGCGCGCGCCACCGCCGCCCGCGCTCTCGGGCAGCGAGTTCGTTACCAGACCCAGCTCGTGCGCGTGGCAGAGCAGCGCGTCCGGCAGCTTCCCCGATTCGTCGCTTTCGCGCGCGAGCGGTCGGATCTGCTCTGCGGCGAACTCGCGCAGCGTCTGGATGATGAGCTGCTGCTCGTCGCTGGGATCGAAGCCGATCACAGGGGGCTCTCCTCGCGTGCGGACTGCCCGGGCGGTCGCGGGCGGAGCATAGCCCCGCCCGCGCAGACCCCGAGTCAGCCCGCGGCGGCGGCCTGCGGGCCGCAGCGCGGCATGCCGGGCGCGAGCCAGTCGCGCGGCTGCAGGAAGAATTCGCCGAGGCGCGCCTCGGGTGTGCCTGGCTCCGGGCGCCAGTCATAACGCCAGCACACCCGCGGCGGCAGCGAGGCCAGCACCGACTCCACGCGCGCGCCGGCCTGCAGCCCGAAGCGCGTGCCGCGGTCGCAAACGAGGTTGAACTCGGCGTAGCGACCGCGCCGGTAGAGCTGAAACTCGCGCTCGCGCTCGCCGTAGGGCGTGTGCTTGCGGCGCGCGAGGATCGGCCGGTACGCAGCCAGGTAGGCCTCGCCGACACTGCGCTGGAATGCGAAGCAGCGCGCGAAATCCCAGCGGCTGAAGTCGTCGTAGAAGAGACCGCCGACGCCCCGCGGCTCGCCGCGATGCGGCAGATGGAAATATTCGTCGCACTGCCGCTTGAAGAGCGGGTACAGGTCGTCGCCGAAGGGAGCACAGGCGTCGCGCGCACAGCGATGCCAGTCGACCGCATCGGCCTCGAAGCCGTAGAAGGGCGTCAGGTCGAAGCCGCCGCCGAACCACCAGGCCCGCTCGCCGCGCGCAGCGCCGGCTCCGGCGCTGAAGTAGCGGAAGTTCGCGTGGGAGGTCGGAGCGTAGGGATTGCGCGGGTGTACGATCAGCGAGACGGAGACCGCCTCGTACTCCGAGCCCGCGAGTTCGGGGCGCCGCTCGGTCGCCGCCGCGGGGAGCTTTTCACCGCGCGTGTGGCTGAAGTTCACGGCGGCCTTCTCGATCACCGCAGCATCTTCGAGCACGCGGGGCCGCGACATCCCGCTGCCGGGTCGATCGAGTTCGTCGCGGCGGAAGCGCCCGCTGCCGTCCTCGGCTTCGAGACCGGCGCAGATGCGGTCCTGCAGGTCGAGCAGCCAACTGCGCACTGCTTCGAGATTCGCGTCGCTCATTGCTGGAGTCCGCCGCTAGAGCGCGAGCATGCCGCCGTCGACCACGAGAGTCGCACCGGTGACGTAGGCCGAGGCGTCGCTCGCGAGAAAGACCGCCGCGCCCTTGATGTCGTCGTCGCCGGCGATGCGCCGCTGCGGGATGCGCCCGAGCAGCAGCTCGCGGCGCACCGGATCGCTGTCGACGCCGCGCATCATCGCGGTCTGGAATGCGCCGGGAGCGATCGCATTCACGCGAATCCGCTGCGGCGCGAGCTTGACCGCGAGGTCCTTGACCAGCGCGCGCACGGCGCCCTTGCTCGCGTTGTACGCGACGATCGCCTGCCGCTGCTCGTGATCGCCCTGGTACGAATTTGCCGAGCTGATCTGGATGATCGAGCCCCCGCCGCACTGCGCCATGTGCACTGCCGCGCGTTTCGTCAGCTGCCACATGCCGCGCACGTTCACGTCGAAGGTCCGATCCCAGGCCTCGAGCGGGTACTCGAGCGTCGGTGCGACCCACGCGAGCGCGGAGTTGTTGACCAGGATGTGCAGGCGGGGCGTCGCGGCGAGTACCTGATCGGCCAGCGCCTCGACCGACGCCGGGTCGCCGAGATCGACCTCGAGCGGCCACGCGCGCCGCCCGAGCGCTTCGATTTCGCGCGCGGTCGCCTCGCAGTTCTCGCGCTTGCGCGACGCGATGAAGAGATCCGCACCGGCCTCGGCGAGCCCGAGCGCGATCGCGCGCCCGAGGCCACGACCGCCGCCCGTCACGAGCGCGCAGCGCCCGCTCAGATCGAAGAGCTGTTGGACCCTCACGCATCCCTCCCGTGACCCGCTTCGCGCGGGCCCTAGGGTGGGCAACGCGCGCGGCCCGGGCAAGGCGCTCGCGGGTATCATGCGCCGATGAGCCACGCCCCCCCGCTGCGCTTCGGCGCGTTCCTGGCGCCCTTCCACGCGGAGCACGAGCATCCGACGCTGCAGATCGAGCGCGACCTCGAGCTCGCGCAGCACCTCGATCGCCTCGGCTTCGACGAGATGTGGATCGGGGAGCATCACTCGGGGGCCTACGAGATCATCGGCTCCCCGGAGCTCTTCATCGCGGCCGCGGCCGAGCGCACGCAGCGGATCCGGCTCGGGACGGGTGTCGTGTCCCTGCCCTATCACCACCCCTACATGGTGGCCGCCCGCATGCAGCAGCTCGACCACCAGACGCGCGGGCGCGCGATGCTCGGCGTCGGACCGGGGCAACTCGCCTCGGATGCGTTCATGCTCGGACTCGACACGAACCTCCAGCGCGAGCGGATGCACGAGGCGCTCGAGGTGGTTCTCGCGCTGCTCGACGGCGAGGTCGTCACGCGCAAGGGCAGCTGGTACGAGCTCTGTGAGGCGCGCCTCCAGCTCGCGCCCTACTCCCACCCGCGCCTCGAGGTCGCCGTCGCCGGCGCGATCTCGCCGACGGGGCCGCGCGCCGCCGGCACGCACGGAATCGGACTCTTGTCCCTCGCCGCCAGCCACGCCGAAGGCTTCAAGGCGCTGCCGATGCACTGGGCGGTCGCCGAGGAGCAGGCGGCTCAGCACGGCAAGCGCGTCGAGCGCGCGAGCTGGCGCGTCGTCGCGCCGATGCACCTCGCCGAAACCCGCGAGCAGGCCCGCGCCGATCTCCGCTACGGGATCTTGTCTCTGGTCCGCTACATGGAGATGCTCGGCGGCACGCAGCTGCCCTTCGGGCGCTCCGCTGACGCCGCGCTCGAGCAGTGGACGACCGGCGGCTTCACCATCCTCGGTGTCGCGACCGTCGGCACGCCGGACGACGCGATCGCGCAGATCGAGATGCTGCAACAGCAGTCGGGCGGCTTCGGCACCTTCCTGCTGATGGCGCACGACTGCGCGAGCCCGGAAGCCACGCACAAGAGCTACGAGCTCTTCGCGCGTTACGTGATGCCGGCATTGAACCGCCTGAACCGCGGCCGCGCCGCGAGCCTCGCCGCGGCGCACGCGAACGGCCCGCGCCTCGCGGCCGCGATCGGCAGCGGGATCGGGCGCGCGATCCAGCAGCACGAGGCCGAGCGCGCCGCGACGGGGCGCGGCACCGCCTGGACGGGCTCGCTGGGGCCGCCGGCGAAGTCCTGATCCGGGAGTCGCCTCGGGCGTTCGCGCTCAGACCGGCGGCGGAGACGTCGCCGCGGCCTCGCTGAGGCCGGCGCGAGGAATCTCTCGCAGCGCCGGCTCGGCGCCTTCCGCCAGCAGCTCGGGCGTGAGCGAGGCCTCGATCGCCGCTGCGCGCTCGGGGCAGAGCAGCTCCGCGCCTTGCGCGAGGTGATCGCAGACCGCGCGGTATTCGCGCGAGAGCCCGCGCAGCAGGTCGGCCGTGCCGCTGAAGTGATCCGAGAGATCCGCGCGCAGGCGTTCGAGCTCGCGTTCGCCGCGCTTCAGCTCGTGGCGAGTCACCTCGAGCTCCGAGAGCGCGCACTCGTGATCCTTGCGCAGATCCTCGATCACGACTTCGAGCTCGCGCGCGCGCTGAGTGTCGGCCGAGAAACGGCGGCCGAGAAAGAACGCGCCGCCGATCGCGGTGATGCCCACGATCGCGAACAGTCCCCAGCTCATGGCGGACCTCCTTGCTGAGTCGGGATGAAGGGGGAGTCTAGCTCCGGCTTCGGGTGGCGCAGGCTCGGCGCGCGTGAGCACGGCTGCAAACTGCGTTCTAGAATTCACCTTCGCGCTGGCTCGCGCGCGGGCTGCGGTGGTAGCGTTGCGCGCCGAGACCCACACCGATGTCCGCCACTGCTTCGAAACCGCTCTCCGAGCCCGACGCGCGCGGCCTGTGCGCGCCCGCAACCCGGCCGCAGATCCCGGACGGCCTGCCGCAGACGGTCGCCGCGGTGCTCGACGCTCACGTGGCCCGCAGCCCGGGGGCGCTCGCGCTGATCGGTCGCCACGGTCGTTTCACGTTTGCAGAGCTCGACCTCGAGGTGAACCGCGCCGCCGCGGTGCTGACACACCATGGTGTGGGTCCGGGCGAGCGCGTCGCGGCCTGCCTGCCGAACGACGTCGACATCGTGATCGCGTTCCTCGCAACCCAGCGCCTCGGCGCGCTCTGGGTCGGGATCAATCGCCCGCTCGCGCCGCCGGAGAAGGTCTACATCCTGAACGACTCCGGCGCGCGCGTGCTGCTCGCGATGCCGGAAGCCGTGGAGCAGCTCGCGCCGCTGCGCCAGAGCCTGCCCCAGCTCGAAGCGCTGCTGCGGGTCGATCCCGATAGCGATCGCTGCGAGTGGCGCGCGCGCCTGCGCGCAATCACGGCGCCGCCGCGACCGGCCGTCGCGATCGACCCCTTCGCCCCGGCGGCCATCGCGTACACGAGCGGCACGACCGGCCATCCGAAGGGCGCCGTGCACAGCCAGCACAACCTGTTGATTCCCGGCGCGGTCTCGCATCTGACGCACAAGTTTCCGCCCGGGATCCGACAGGCCTCGGTGCTGCCGCTCACGATCCTGAACCTGTTCGTGCTCGAGGTGCTGGTCGCGTACGTCGACGGGCGCTGCTGCGTCTGCATCGACCGCATCGACCCGCCGGGGCTCGCCGAGTGGGTCGAGCGCGAGCAGGTCGGCAGCTTCACGGGCGTGCCGACGATCTTCCACGATCTGCTGACGCACCCGGACGTGCGTCCCGAGCAGCTCGCGTCGCTCGTCGAGCCGGGCATGGGAGGCTCGGATGTCCCGCCCGAGACCGTCGCGCTCTACCGCGCGCGCTTCGGCAAGGGCGTCGCGATCGGCTACGGCATGACCGAGGCGCCCACCGCCGTGACCTGGAGCGACGGCCAGGTGCCGACGATGCCGGGCCTCTGCGGCCGTCCGCTGCCTCAGTGTTGCATCGAGATCCTCGACCCCGAGGGCCGCGTGCTGCCGCAGGGCGAGATCGGGGAGATCTGCGTCTCGCCCGCGCGCGAGGGCCCCTTCGCGGGCCTCTACACCCCGATGCTCGGCTACTGGGGCAAGCCCGACGCGACCCGCGCGGCGCTGGCGGGCGGGCGCTACCACACGGGCGATCTCGGCTTCCTCGACGTCGACGGCAATCTCTACATCCGCGGCCGCCGCAACGAGCTGATCCTGCGCGGCGGCGCGAACGTGTATCCGGCCGAGGTCGAACGCGTGCTGCAGGCCCATCCAGCGGTCGCCGCCGCGGCGGTCTTCGGGCGGCCGGATCCGCGCCTCGGCGAGCGCGTCGTCGCAGCGGTCGAGCTGCGTCCCGGCGCGAGCGCAAGCGAAGAGGGGCTGCGCGCCTACGCGCTCGAGCAGCTCGCGCGTTACAAGGTGCCCGAGAAGATCCGCTTCACGCCCCAAATGCCGCGCAACGCGATGAACAAGATCGTGAAGCGCGAGCTCCACCCGCTCTTCGACACCTGACGCGATCGGCTGCGGCCTCGGATCGCCTCGGCTCGGGACCGCTCCAGGGAAGACCTGAGCGCGGCCCCGGGCCTCCTCCCCTGCTCCGCCAGCGCGCAACTGCCGATGCATCCATTTCGAGCTGGCCGCCGGCGCGCGCCGCGCGCCGGCCCTGCGGCGAAGCGCGAATCGGGAGCGGGAGGGAGTCGCATGCAACGGCGAATCGACCAGCTCCAGGGGCACGTGATCGTCTGCGGCTTCGGCCGCATGGGCGAAGCCGTCTGCGAAGAGCTGCGCGCGGCCGGCCGCGATTTCGTCGTCCTCGAGCCGGATCAGCGCGCCTTCGAACGCGCGATCGGGGCCGGCTACCTGGCCGTGCACGGCAGCGGCTGTGGCGAGGAGCCGCTGCTGCAGGCTGGCATCTCGCGCGCCGACAGCCTGATCACGGTCGCCGACTCCGAGACCGAGAACATCGTGATCGCGCTCTCGGCGCGCGAGCTGCGCCACGAGATCGCGATCGTCGCGCGCGCGGAGCGCGACAGCGACGTGCGCAAGCTGCGCATGGCCGGCGTCAACCGCACCGTCTCGCCGTTCCGCAGCGGCGGCCTCGAAGCCGCGAGAGCGGTGCTGAACCCGCACCTGACCGATTTCCTGCTCGCAGCCTCCTCGGGGCGTGGCGATGTCGTGCTGGCGGAAGTCAACGTCTGCGAGGGCTCCGAGCTCGCGGGCGTCGAGCTCGCGGGCTACGGCCGATCCGAGGGCCGCAGCGTCGCCTTCATGATCCTCGAGCGTCCGGGCAAGGAACGCCTGCTGCCGCCCGGCGGCAGCGAGACCCTCCAGCCCGGCGACCGCCTGATCGTCGCCGGAACCGCGCCTTCAGTGCAGCGCATGCAAGCCCGCGGGCGGCTGCGAGCAGATCGATAAATGGGGCTCCGCCTCAGTCCGACGAGACATGCAAGCCGAGGAAGATCGCAAGCCGCTTCGGCGCGCAGCGAGGCGAAGCCGAGCGGAGAGCGGGTGGGACCGGGCCGCTCCCGGACCGGGACCCGCAAGGCCCGGCGCGCGTGCGGGCTCCCGAGCCACTCCGCGAGCGCGCGCGTCGCGCGCAGCTTTCGCTTGAAGCTGTCGCGGCGCGCGTTCGACGGCGGCGCTGCGCTCGCGAAACTCGCGATCACGACGCCGCTCGCGCGATGGACGTAGATGTACTGACCAAACACCCCGCGGGCCATCAGCTCGCCACGCTTGGAGTCGAGGATCCACCAGAAGTTGCGATAGGCCTCGAGCTCGACGTCGTAGGCCGCGTGCCCCTCGGTCTTGAAGATGCTGCGGCGCGCGGCCTCGCGGTCCGCAGCCGTGACATCGAGGGTGTCGGCGATCCAGGCCTGCGGCAGCACCTGCTGCCCTGCGACGCGGCCGTCGTGGAGCACCGCGAGTCCAAAGCGTGCGGCGTCGCGCAGCGTCGAGTGGAAGCCGCCGGTCGCGATCGGAACGAGGTCTGCGTCGGCCGAGAGGAAGGCGTCGTGCTCGGCGCCGAGGCGCGACCAGATTCGCTCCGCGAGGAGGCGCTGCAGCGGCCGACCGCTCGCGCGCTCGACGATCCAACCGATCGCGTCGACGTTCGGCGACTGGTAGTCGAAGACGGCGCCCGGCTCGAGCTTCGCCGCGGGACGCAGCTGCGGCAGGAAGCCGCGGATCCCGCGCGGCTCGCCGGGGGCGCTCGGCGAACCCGGCGCCGCCAGCATTCCGAGCCTCGCGAAGTAGCGGAACGCTGGGGCCGCGGGATCGGAGACGCCGTAGTCCTCGTCGAAGTCGAGCGCGGCGACCATGTTCAGGAGCTGCCGCTGCGTGAGCCGCCCGAAACCGCTGCCGCGCAGCTCGGGCAGGACCTCCTCGACGCGGCGCGCCGGATCCACCGCACCCTCGGCGGCGAGCAGGCCGAAGGCGAGACCCACGAGGGACTTCGTGCACGAGGCCCAGAGGTGGGCATCGCTCGCGCCGAAGTCGCCGAAATAGCGCTCGTAGACGATCGCGCCGTCGCGGATCACGAGGAAGCCGTCGGTCGCATCGCCCTCCAGCGCTTCGAGCAGGCTCGAGGTCGCGCCGCGGAATTCGAAGCGAAACGACTCGATCGAGGCGTCCGGGCGCAGAGCGAGCGGGCGGATCTCTCCCCCGCGTGGCACCCAGAGCGCGCGCTGCGCGATCGCCGCGGCCGGCGGCGGAGCCGGCGCGGCCTCCGCCGCAGCGCTCGCGAGCGCGACGAGTGCGCACGCGGCCGCTAACGCAGGGTGCCTCCGCGGGTCGCGGGGCCTGAGTGTGCGCATCGTTTCCTCCGGTGTCACGGATCCGCGAGTATAGATGCGCTACGGCCGGAACCAGGTCTTCGAGCCGCGCAGCCCGTGCCAATGGGAGAAACCGGTCTTCCATCTCTCGTCACCCCGCCCTGCGAAACCGCTCATCCGGCGCGCCGCGGCGCTATGGTCAACCCATGCAAGCCGCGAATAAGCTTCCGCCGGCCACGGTGGAAGACTTCCTCGCGCGTCCCGATGGCGAACACATCGAGCTGATTCGAGGCGCGATCGTCGAGAAGGCGGCACCCAGTGCGGAGCATTCGGCCGCGCAGGCGGCCACCACCAGTCGGCTGGCCGAGCGGTTCCAGCGCCGGCCCGGCGGACGCGCGCCCGGCGGATGGTGGTTCTTCACTGAACTCGACGTTCGCCTCGGCGCCGAGATCTTCCGCCCCGACCTATGTGCCTACCGCCGCGAGCGCATGCCGGAGCCGGTGCGCGGGCGGCCGGTCGACCTCACGCCCGATTGGGTGTGCGAGCTGCTCTCGTCCAGCAACGCCGACCGGGATCGGGTAGAGAAGCTCCAAAGCTACTTCCGGGCCGGCGTGCCTCACTACTGGCTGCTCGACCCGGTCGAGGGCACCCTCGAAGTGCTGCGTCGCACCGACCTCGCCTACGCGCTCGTTCTCGTCGCTCACCGCGGCCAGAAGGTCCGTGCCGAACCGTTCGAAGCCGTCGAACTGCGCGTCGACGAGCTCTTCGGCGCCGATCCCGAAGACGACGGGTAGGCGTGTGGTGGGGCCGCCTCCGCAGGTCGCGTGCTGCGCTGACTGATCGACCTGCTCCGTGTGCTGCAGCCGGAAGCGATCCAGGGCATGATCAGCCGCGATGATTCGGGCCGGCATCCACCTGGCGGAGAGCGAGGACGAGAAG
>CAYTJA010000305.1:0-30660 GCA_964437835.1 uncultured Spirochaetales bacterium | reverse complement strand
GATGTTCAGCGCTCCGAGCAGCGCGGGCGCGGCCAGCGCTGCGAGCGCGAGCAGCAGCAGCGAGAGCCCCGCGAAGACCGCCAGGGTGTTCGCGAAGACGCGGCCGAGCTGGTCGCGGTTTCCGCTGCCGATCGCGTGCGCAAGGTGGCGCTGGGAGCTCGACTCGAGCGAGCGGGAGGTGATCAGGAGCAGGGTGCCGCTCGCTCCGAGCGCCGAGAGCAGCCCGAAGTCCGCGTGTCCCAGAAGCTGGACCAGCAGCCGGGTGCAGTACAGGCCGATGCCAAAGGTGAGCCCCGTGCGCGAAAACAGCAGCAGCGTGTTGAAGACGAGTAGGTTGGACTGGCGCAAGCGGGATCTCGGTGTGAGTCGACATTGTACGCTACGCCGCCGCGCTCGAGCCCCGGCTCGACCCGCTCGATCCACCGGATATGCAGGAGACTAGCAGGAGGGCGGCAGCTGGATCACCACCGGATCACCCGCGGCACGGGTTGCGGTAGCTGCCCACGACCCGGGGCGGCAAGCAGGCCCGGAGCGCCGCTCGAGAGGAATGCCTCTCTTGCCGTGCGCAGCGACCGGTTCCGGGCGCGATTCTTCACGGTCGCAGGAACTTGTCGAGTAAAATGGGACTCCCCTACCACAAGATGAGTACGGCCCTCACCGGTCGGGCGAAGTTTCGGAAGCATGAGGTCGCTCGCAAGTGAGTTTCCTGCGCAAGCTGAAGCGACGACTTTCGGAGCGGGCCGGCCGGGAGTACATCATCCGGTTGCGCCTGCTGCGCGCGTCGCTGTCGCTGCGCTCGTTGCGCGCAGAGCGCAGCGCCGACGCCCTGCTGATCTCCTATCCCAAGTGCGGTCGCACCTGGCTGACGATGCTGCTCTCGCGCGCGATGGCCTCGCACGCGGGGCTCGGGGAGGTCGACTACCTGGCGACCGATCTGCTGGGCGGCGCGGTCGCCGGCGTGCCCCACATCCGCATCAGCCACGACGACAATCCGCACTGGAAGACGGTCCGCAAGCTGGGACGCTCGAAGCGCGAGTACCGCAACAAGAAGATCATCCTGCTGGTGCGCGACCCGCGCGACGTGGTGGTCTCGATGTACTTCGAGCGCACCCGGCGCGAGCTCGCCTACAAGGGCACGCTGCACGAGTTCCTGCACGAGCCGAAGGGCTCGCTCGACACGATCCTCGGTTACTACAACATCTGGGCGCGGGAGCGTGCGCGGCTCTCGGGCTTGTGTCTGGTCCGCTACGAGGACCTGAAGAGCGACACCTCCGGTCAGCTGAAGCGCATCCTGCGCTTCGCCGGGCTCGATCCCATCGTCGACGCGCACGTCGAGGAGGCGACCCGCTTCGCCTCGTTCGAGAGCATGCGCGCGATGGAGCAGGCCGACGCGCTCAAGACGGGCCGCCTGCGGCCGCGCGATCCCAGCGACACGGAGTCGTTCAAGACGCGCAAGGGCAAGGTCGGGGGCTTTGTCGACTACCTGAGCCCGGACGAGATCGCGTGGATGGAGCGCAAGATCCGTGAGACGCTCGATCCGTTCTTCGGCTACGCCGGGCCCGTGCGGACGCCTGCGGAGCCCGAGGCCGTCTCCGGGCTGCCCCTCGCGCGGGGTGGGATGGCTTCGTGAGTCGCCGCGGGATCGTGGTCGCGCTCTGCGGCGTGGACTGCTCGGGCAAATCCACGCAGCGCAATCTGCTGGTCGAAGAGCTGCGCGCGCGTGGGCACTCGCCCCTCAACGTCTACCGCCGCCCGGGCTACTCGCCCGGCCTGAGGTTCGTTCGGCGCACGCTGAACCGACTGACCGGCCGCAAGCAGTCCGCGCGCAGCGGCGTGTCGCGGGAGCCCGGCCGCTATCCGCGGCGGGCCAGCAACCTGGGGCACCCGCTCCGGCGCAAGCTGTGGCTGACGGTCGGCTTGCTGGATCTGCTGTGGCTGTACGGCCTGCGGATCCGCTGGCTCCGGTCGCGCGGACGGGACGTGGTCTGCAATCGCTACCTGCTGGATGCACTCGTCGATCTGCGCGTCAACTTCCCTGCCGACCGGGTGCAGGAGTCCTGGCTGTGGCGGTTGCTGCTCCGCTGTAGCGTGCGCCCCGACGCTTCGTTCTGCCTGATGTTGCCGGCCGAGGTGACGATGCAGCGCTCGCGCCAAAAGGGCCGTTATCACTGGGAAACGCTGGACGTTCTGCAGGCGCGCCGGCGCGAATACCAGGCGCTCTGCGGAGAATTCGGCGCGCAGATCCTCGACGGCCTGCGTCCGGAGGCGGAGCTCGCCGGCTCCATCCAGCGCAGCCTGGCGCAGTACCTCCCGGCGCGGGAGCTCCGACCCGAGAAGCGCATGAGCCTGGATCATCCCTGAAGCAACTACACACAGAGGCCGCACCGTGCGCGCGACGCTGACCACAGTCGAGACCGAGCCGAACGCGGAAGAGACCTCGGGCAGCGGGCAGCACGCCGCGAAGAGCTTCCTGCGCGGCTCGAGCCTGCTGCTGGTCGGCCGCGTACTCGCGATCGGCGTCAACTTCCTGGTCCAGGTGCTGGCGGTCCGTTACCTCGCCAAGAGCGACTACGGCGCGTTCGCCTGGGCGCAAGCGATCGCGGCGATGGGCGCCCAGGTGGTGCTGCTGGGACTCAACCGCGGCGTGGCGCGCTTCGCGGCGATGTACCACGAGCGAGGCGAGTACGGCGCGATGTTCGGGACGCTGACCCTGGCGCTGGGGACGGTCTTCGGCCTCGGACTCTTCGTCGTGGCGCTGGTCCTGGGCCTGCACGGGCTGCTGGCGGGGCACGTGGAGAGCGAGGTGTCAGTCGGGCTCCTGCTCGTGCTGATCGGCCTGGTCCCCATCGACGCTCTCGACGCGCTCTTCGAAACGCTAATGGCGGTTTTCGCCAAGGCGCGCGCGATCTTCTTCCGCCGCTACGTCTTGGCTCCGGGCCTCAAGCTGGCCGCGGTGGCGCTGGTGATGTCGGTCGAGGGGAGCGTCCAACAGCTGGCCGCGGCCTACCTGATCGCCGGCGCCCTCGGGATCGCGCTCTACGTGCTGCTGCTCTGGCGGCTGCTCGCGCAGCAGGGTCTGCTAGTGCACCTGCGCCCGCGCAGCATGAGCTTCCCGGCGCGCAGCCTGTTCGGCTTCAGCCTGCCGCTGCTGACGACGGACCTGCTGCTGGCCGTCGAGACCCCGATGGTGGTGATCTTCCTCGAGCGATTCCGCAGCACGCTCGAGGTCGCGGACCTGCGCGTAGCCGCACAGGTCGCCGCGCTGTGCCTCGTGGTCTTCCAGAACTCGAAGATCCTGTTCCGTCCGCAGGCCGCGCGTCTCTTCGCGCGCGGCGACGACGCCGCGCTCGGCGACCTTTACTGGCAGAGCGCCGCTTGGATGACCATCGTCACGTTCCCCGTCTTCGCGGTCTGCTTCTTCCTGGCCGAGCCCATCACGGTGCTCGTGTTCGGCTCCGAGTACGCCGGCGCGGGCGTGCTCCTGGCGATCCTGGCGGTGGGCAAGTACTTCAACGCGGCCATGGGGATGAATACCTTCACGCTCCAGGTGCACGCGCGCGTGGGGCTCATCGTCCTGATCAACGTGCTCTCGGGGCTGCTGGGGGTTGGCCTGTGCCTGCTGCTGATCCCCCGCTTCGGCGCTGTCGGCGGCGCGCTGGCCACGGCCGCCACCATCGTGATCCGCAACGTGGCGTACCAAATCGGCTTGATCGCGACGACCCGCGTCGGGATCGCTCCGCCCCCGGCCCGGAGGATCTACGCTTCCGTGCTGGTCGCCGTGGCGCTGCTCTCGGCCCTGTACACGCTCTGCGACAGCGCCCTGCTGCTACTGCCAGCGGTGACGCTGGCCTCGCTGGTTCTGCCCTGGTTCAATCGCCGCTACCTGAACGCCGTGGAGACCTTCCCCGAGCTGGCGAAGTTTCCGCTCGCGCGCCGTTTCCTCAGCGTGCCGGCGAGCTGAGGCGCGCGCTCGGGCGGCGGTACTAGCGCGCAGCCGCGCGCTGCAGCGCGCCGGGCTGGGACTGAAAATCGCGCAGCAGCTGCGCGACCCGCTCGACCACCTGATCCCGCGGCAGGCTCGCGTCGACGACCGCATAGGCAGCTTCGCGCTCCGCAAGTGCCAGGTACTCGCGGCGGCGCTCTTCGAGCAGCGCGACCGTGCCTTCGCCTTTGCGCGCGAAGAGCAGCTCCGCGGGGGCATCGAGCAGGATCGTGAAGTCGGGCCGCGGGTAGAGGCGCTCGAGCACGAAGCCGTGGATGCGGCGCGCGAGCGGCAGCGAGCGCGAGCCCGCGATGTCGTGCGCGTAGTAGTCGGCGTAGAAGTGCCGATCGTAGAGCACGATGTAGCCCCGCCAGCGGTAGCTCGCGGCCACGGCCAGGCGGTACCACTCCTCGGAGAGCCGCTGGCAGAGGCCCAGCGCGGACTTCAGCGAAGCCAGCCCCCGCCGGAACCCGCCCCGCGGGCGCTGCTTCGCTCGCGAGGGGTCCGGCGGGCCGTGACGATCCGCGTCGTTTCCGAGCCGCCGCTGCAGCGCGCGCAACAGCCGCGTGGTCGGAAGGCTGTGGCTCGCGGCCTCGGGATTGCTGCCCATGTAGAGGTATTTGACGCGCAGCCCGAGCGAGTGCTCGAGCGCATGCCCGACCGTCGTCTTGCCCGCGCCGTCGGCACCGATCAGGGCGGCGCTGAAGCTCCTGGCTCGCATGTCGCGCGGCGCCTCCTGCTCCGCGGCAGGCTGCCGCTCACGCGGCGCCCGCAACTCGAGCGGGTTCGGACAGAGGGCGATCGCAGAGCGGTTCGAGGGCTTCATACAACTTCGGCAGCTCCACCGGGTAGGGATGTTGCAGAGAAAAACAGGGGCGGCCCTCGAAGGAGCGCAGCAGTGCCTTGCGCTGGACTTCCTCGACCCCCTCGAACCACGCATTCCGCCGCCGCGGAAACGCGAAGCGGAACTTCAGGTAGTAGGAGCGGAACGGCGCGAGTTCCTCCTGGAGCGACGCGAGCATCCGGCTCGCAACTTCGCTCGGGGCGATCGCCTCGAGGCAGAGCTCGGGGCGCTCGTGGCTGCCGATGAAGACGATCCGATCGAGCCGCGCCGATAGGGCGCAGCGCTCCGCTCCGAAAAGCGCGTGGGGCGCGAGGTCTGCGAAGTGCTGGCGCTCGGCGAAGCCCGCCATCCGCCGCGCGCCTCCAACCCCGAGCGCCGCGGCCGCGCGCGCGGCCTGGACCGCCGCGCCGACGCCGCGCAGCCGAGCGCGCGTCCGCGCCGGCAGCGCGCTGCGCAGCTGCGGCAGCGACTCGAGGTGCCAGTTCCAGACGCGGATCGGCTCGGGAATGCCGTGCATCTGCTCGCCATCGCGGGAGATGTAGACCCACTCGTCGCCGACGTAAGAGGCGCCCTGCCCCATGAAGGCCAGCAATGCCTCCGTCTTGCCGCCCTTGGACCAGCCCGTGCACAACACACCTGTGCCGCGGTGCTCGAAGGCCGCCGCGTGCAGCGGCAGATGTCCCTTGTTCAGGATCCGAAGATTGAGGATCGGAATCAGCAACGGAACCGCCGGCAGCCCGCGCTCGCACAGGATTTCGAGCGGCTCGCCGACGCGCTCGAAGGGGATCTGGACCCGCGCATTCGCCTTGTACTTCGAGCGCAGCACGAGGAAGGCGTCGTCCGTGAAGCCGGCCTCGTGCAGGCCGACGTAGCGCAGCGGAGAGCGCAGCTCGAGGCGATCGACGAAACGCAGCACGAGGTCGGGCGTGCCCGCGAGCGGCTTCGACAGCGGCCCGAGCTGGCGTGCGACGGCGGCGGCGTCCGCGGGGCTCGCCCCGACGAGCCGCACGCCTGCCAATCCGTGGATGTCGAAGTCGATGTGACTCATCTGCGAGAACGATAGGTTCCGATTTTCCTGGCCGGGAAGCAAGCTCTCCAGCTCTGCCGATCGCGGCGAAGCGTCAACTCTCTTCACGATGTCGGGGCGCTCCGTTGACATTTTCCCGATTGCGTGGCGAAATGGTCGACGGAACACCCCCTATGGCCTCGCCCGCAAAAAAGCTGCTCCGCCCTGCCAGCCCCGGATTGATCCGCCGGCTCGTGATCCGTCCCGCGGCGAGTCCCTCGGCGAGGCGAGCGCGCGTGTTCGTGAGGCCGCCGCTGCGGGTCTTCTACCTGCGCTACGACCGCGTGAAACGCGTGCTCGACCTGCTCGCCTGCGCTGCGATCCTACCGCTGCTGATCCCGCTGATCGCCCTGTGTGCTCTGCTAGTCAATTTCGACAGCAAGGGCCCGATCTTCTTCCGCCAGCTGCGCACCGGCAAGCACGGCCGGCGCTTCCGGCTCTACAAGTTCCGCACCATGGGCACCGACGCTCCGGCGCGCAAGCGCGAGCTGCTGCACCTGAACCACCAGAGCGGTCCGGACTTCAAGATCGACGACGATCCGCGCATCACCTGCGCCGGGCGCTGGCTGCGGCGCACGAGCCTCGACGAGCTGCCGCAGCTCCTGAACGTGATCCGCGGCGAGATGAGCCTGGTCGGCCCGCGGCCGACCTCCTTCGATGCGAGCACCTACTCGCTCTGGCACACCGAACGCCTCGAGGTGGTCCCGGGCATCACCGGACTCTGGCAGGTCTCGGGCCGCAGCGACATCGACTTCGACGCGCGCGTCCGCCTCGACATCGATTACGTCCAGAACCGCGGCCTGCGACTCGACCTTTGGATCCTGTGGCGCACGATCGCGGCCGTCTTCGCGCAGCGCGGAGCCTACTGATGGACGCAGCGCGTCCGGGCTGGCGTAAACGCGTCGCGACCGCGATTGCCGCGCAGGCCGATGCGAGCGGCGTGCTCGGGTGGCTGGATCGCGTTCCCGGAGATGGAGCCTCGCTGCTGCGCGTTCTGACCTATCACCGGATCGAGGATCCCGAGGCACGGCCGGAGCCCTGCCCCTCGCTGATCAGCGCGACGCCGGCGGACTTCGCGGCCCAGATGCAGTACTTGCAAGCGCACTTCCGGGTGGTCTCGGTCGAGCAGGTGCTCGAGGCGGTGCGCGGGGGACGCTCGCTGCCGCCGCGCGCGCTGCTGCTCACCTTCGACGACGCCTACCGCGATTTCGCAGAGCACGCCTGGCCCGTCATGCGGGAGCTCGGACTGCCTGCGACGCTCTTCGTTCCGACGGCCTATCCCGACGCTCCCGCGCGGGCCTTCTGGTGGGATCGCATCCACCAGGCGCTCTCGACTTCGCAGCGAGACTCGCTCGACTGTGACGGGGCGATCCTGCCGCTGCACAGCGCGCAGCAGCGAAGGCATGCGTACGCGGTGCTGCGCGAGAAGGTCAAGTCGCTGCCGCACGAGGTCGCGATGGGGCTCGTGGATGCGCTCTGCAGCCAGCTCGGCGCCGCCCCCTCTCCGAACCTCGTGCTCTCCTGGGACGAGCTGCGTCGGCTCGCGCACGAGGGCGTGACGCTCGGTGCCCATACCCGAACGCACCCGCTGCTGCACCGGCTGCCGGCCGCACAGGTGCGCGAGGAAGCCGCTGCATCGCATGCCGACCTGCAGCGCGAGATCGGCAAGACGCTGCCGATCTTCGCGTATCCGAGTGGCGGCTTCGACGCGCCTGCGCTCGAAGCGATCGCGGCCGAGGGCTTCGAGCTCGCGTTCACGACGCGGCGCGGAATCAACGATCTGCGCCGGCTCCGCCCGCTGCTGCTGCGCCGCACCTCGGTCGTGCACCGCTCGTCGGAGCCGCTGCTGCGCGCGCAGCTGCTCTCGGTGACGCGCGGGCTCCAGCGCTGGATCGCGTAGCGCGGCCCGCCGCGGCCCCATCCCTATTGAGTAACGGAATTTCCCCGCGCAGCCTCCAGCGCGGGCTGCGCTGCGCGAAGGCAGGCGCGCGGATTTCCCCTCTGGTCACGAGGCGAGCCAGGTGATGGAATACTCGGAATTCCCCACCTGGAGAATCCGATGCGTTTCAGGCTCAGTCGGATCGGGTCCGCGCTCGCGGCGGGCTTGCTATCGGGCGAGCGCGCCGCCGCGCAGCCGCAGACGACGCTCCTGGTCGGCGGCCTCGACCAGCCGATCTTCGCGGCCGCGCCCGATCTGCCCGGCGAGAACCGCCTCTTCGTGGTCGTGCGCGCCGGACGCATCCGGATCGTGCAGAACGGCGCGCTGCTGCCGACTCCCTTCCTCGACCTCACGAACTGCACCCTGTCGGACTGCGTCGACGTTCAAGGAGAGGGCGGCCTGCTCGGCCTCGCGTTCTCGCCGGATTACGCGAGCGACGGCGAGTTCTACGTCTACTACACCGCTGGGGATGCCGCGATTCCGAACGATCAGGTGAGCCGCGTCTCGCGCTTCCAGGTGATCGGCGATCCGGCGACCTCGAACAGCGCCGATGCCGCGAGCGAGGAGATCGTGTTCTCGCTGGTCCAGCCGCTGGCCACGAATCACAAGGGCGGCACGGTGGCGTTCTCGAACGGCTGGCTCTACCTCGCGCTCGGCGACGGCGGCGGCGCCGGAAGTTCGAATAATGCCCAGAACGACGCGAGCCTGCTCGGAAAGCTGCTGCGCTTCGATGTCGCGCTCGCGAACCCGCCGCCGCAGGTCGTAGCCAAGGGTCTGCGCAATCCGTTCCGATTCTCCTTCGACTCGCTGACCGGGGATCTCTACATCGGCGACGTCGGCGAGGCTGCGCAAGAGGAGATCGACGTCGTCGCGGCGGAGGATCTCTCCGCGGTCGATCTCGGCCAGCCGGCGCCGCTGAATTTCGGTTGGGACGTCGAGGAGGGCATCGTGTGCCGCGGGCCAAACCCCGCGAGCGAGCCCCCCTGCGGCCCACCGCTGCTGCCGCCCGTCGTCGACTACGCCCGGATGGACCCAGCGAGCCCGCTGCGCCGCGCCGTGACCGGCGGCGTCGTCTACCGCGGCAGCCGCATCCCGAGCCTGCAGGGTCACTATTTCTTCGCGGACCTGAACTCGAAGGAGTATTGGAGCTTCGAGTGGGACCCCGTGAACGGAATCGTCGGCGGCGTCGTCGACCGCTCGGCGCTCTTCAGGCCCGACCAGGGCTCGATCGACGGGATCGTCGCCTTCGGCACCGACGCGCAGGGCGAGATCTACCCGATCGACCTGGCGGGAGAGGTCTACCTGCTTCCGGAGCCGGGAGCGGCGGCGATGCTCGCCACCGCGGTCGCGGTGCTGTGGGTCGCTGGCCGGCGCTCCGGCGCACGCGTGCCGCACTCGGGAACAGCCGCATGAGCCGCGAATTCGCTGGCTCGTCCGACGGCCGCGTCGAGGCGCGGCCCGCGGCAGTGGATTTCAGCGCGGGCTGGAACGTGTATCAGATCGCGCTGTCACCCGATCCGCACCCGCAGTGGCGCGCGCTGCGCGAGCGCTCGCCGATCTACGACGCGGGCGGCGGCGTCTTCCTGGTGACGAGCTATGCGCTCTGCGAGCGCGCGCTGCGCGACCCCGCGCTCGAATCCGGCCGCGGCGTCGCCGAATCCTTCGGCGCGACCGGCTTTCTGCGCGAGGTGATCGAGAGCTGGCTGATGTCGCTCGATGGGCCCGCGCACGAGCGCGCGCGCAGCCTCGTCGCGCGCGCCTTCACCGCGCGGCGCGTCGCCGAGCTGCGCGGCTTCATGGCTGCTGAGTCGGAACGGCTGATCGCCGAGGCCTTCGCGCGCGCCGAGCCCGGCACTGCTGAGCTCGCGCGCGGGCTCGGCTTCGCGCTGCCCTCGCAGGTGATCCGGCAGCTGTTCCGGATCCCGCGGGACGAGTGGGCCCGGGACGTCGAGGCGCTGTTCCAGCCGGGCGAGCCGCTGCCGCTGCTCGCGCTGGCAGAGGTCTTCCGCGACCGCCTGCGCGCGGGCGGCGGCGACCCCGAGGGCCTGCTCGCACAGCTCGGGGCTGCGGACGCCCTGCACGGCCGCCTGTCGCAGCTCGAGGTCGTCGCGAACGCGGTGCTGCTCGTCAGCGCGGCGATCGACACCACGGCCGGCCTGATCAGCAACGCGATCCTGTGTCTGCTGGAGGCGCCCGGCGCGTGGGCCCGCGTCGGCGCCGAGCGCGCGCGCCTGGCCGATGCAGTCCTCGAGACGCTCCGCTACGAGCCCTCGGCGCTCTCGGCCAGCCGCAGCGCGGTGGCTCCAGTCGAGCTCGGCGGTCTCACGCTGCCGTCCGGCAGCCAGCTGCTGCTCTGCATCGCGGCCGCGCAGCGCGATCCCGCTCGCTTCCGCGACCCGGACCGCTTCGACCTGGATCGCTCCGATCGCGAGCTGCTGGTGTTCGGCGGCGGGCGCCACTTCTGCCTCGGCGCCGCGCTCGCGAAGCTCGAGGCCGAGGTCGCACTCGGCGCGCTGCTGGACGCCGCCCCGGAGCTCGAGCTCGCCGCGCCGGTCTGCTGGCGGGTGGACAACCCGACCATCCGCGCGCCGCGGGAGCTCTGCGTGCGGCGCTCTGCGCGAACCCCGCAGCCGCGATGAGCCCCAGCGCGCTGCGCGTCGCAGACCACAGCCTGATGGATCCCGCGATCCAGGCAGATCCCTACGCCTACTACGCGGCGCTGCGCGAACAGGCACCGGTCTATCGCATGCCGGACACCGGCGCCTACGTCGTGAGCCGCTACCGCGACATCCAGCACGTGATCGCGCACCCGGAGATCTGGTCGATCGACCTGCTCGGGAAGGCGGGGGCTTCGATGTTCCAGCACCAGGCCGCGCGCGAGGTGCTGGAGCAGCACGGCTTCGCGCGCAACACGATGCTCTCGAGCGATCCGCCCGAGCACCGCGCGTACCGCTCGCTCGTCGACGTCTCCTTCACTGCGAGCCGCGTCAAGGCGAGTGCGCCCTTCGTGCAGCGCGTGGCCGACGAGCTGATCGGCGAACTGCTGCGGACGCGCGAGTGCGAGTTCGTGAGCGCCTTCGCCTCGCCGCTGCCGATCCGCGTGATCGCGGAGCGCCTGGGCCTGCCCTCCGCGGACGTGCCGCAGCTGAAGGCTTGGTCCGACGCGTGGATCGAGCCGCTGGGCTTCGGCTGCAGCGAAGCGCGCGAGGTCGAGGTCGCGTGGCTGGGCGTCGAGCTGCAGCGCTACCTGACGCAGAAGTTCGAGGAGAAGCGGCGCACGCCGGCACCCGACATCCTCACAGACCTCGCACACGCACGTCTCCCGGACGGCTCTCCACTTCCGGATGCACAGCGCATGGGCCTCGCCGAGCACATCCTGGTCGGTGGGCACGAGACGGTCACGAGCGCGCTCGCGTCGGGACTGAAGCTGCTGATCGAGCATGAGGACGTCGCAGACACGCTGCGCCGCGAGCCGGCGCTGGTGCGCAACTTCACGGAGGAGGTGCTGCGCCTCGAATCCCCGAGCCAGGGCTTCTTCCGCTATGCGCTCGTGGACTCCGAGCTTCGCGGGGTTCCGATTCCGAAGGGCTCGATGGTTCACCTGCGCTTCGCGGCCGCGAACCGCGACCCGGAGCAGTTCCAGAACCCGGACGCGCTCGATCTGAAGCGGCCGAACGCGGGCGCGCACCTGGCCTTCAGCCAGGGCGAGCACCACTGCCTCGGCGCGCCGCTCGCGCGCCTCGAGCTCCAGACGGCGTTCCGCGCGTTGGTGCAGCGCCTGGATCGGCTGCGCCTCGCGCCCGGCGCCGAAATCCGCCACGCTCCGGGTCTGTCGCTGCGCTCGCTGGTCGAGCTGCGCGTCTGCTACGAAGCCCGCGCGCAACGCGGCGCCGGAGAGGAACCCTGATCCGATGCGGATCGCGGCAGCGCGCGGAACCCTCTCGACGGAAGCCACCCAGGCGCTGCTGCACGCGGCCGCCGAGGAAGCGAAGCGACTCGAGATCCTCGTCCACATCGCCGTGATGGATTCCAGTGCTGAGCTGGTCGGTTTCCTCTCCTTCGAGGGCGCACCCCGCATTGCGGCCACGACCGCGCGCCACAAGGCCTTCACCGCGGTGAACACCGGGATGTCGACGCTGCGCTGGAAGCAGTACGTCGAGAGCATCCCGGCCTCGGAGCGGGCGATCATCGACGGGATCGAGGGCTACATCGCGGCCGACGGCGGCTATCCGGTGCGCTCGGGCGGGCTGCTGCTCGGCGGAATCGGCGTCTCCGGGGCCGACCAGGAGCGCGACGCCGCCTGCGCGCTCGCGGCGCTGGCCGCGCTCGGACTGCCTCGGGAATAGCCCGAGCGGCGCCTTTCCTCGCCCCCGGCCCGGGATTATCCTGGGGTCACCCCTCAAACCCTGGACGCGAGGCCCCCTCCGCGATGAGCGCTCCGACCCACTCCCAGCCCCCCTATACCGTGATCTCCGCCGATACCCACGCCGGCGCGAACATCGAGACCTACCGCACCTACCTGGATCAGAAGCACCAGGCGCTCTTCGACGACTGGCGCGGCGGCTACCGGAACCCGCAGCAGAAGCACATCGGCAGCAAGAAGCACAAGAACTGGGACGACGCCGAGCGCATGCGAGACATGGAGAGCGACGGCGTCGTCGGCGAGATCATCTTCCCGAACACCGTGCCGCCCTTCTTCCGCACCAGCGTGCTGATCTGCGGCAATCCCTCCCAGCAGGACTACCCGCTCTGGCACGAGGGAATTCGCGCCCACAACCGCTGGCTCTCCGCTTGGTGCGCGGAATTCCCGGAGCGCCGGGCGGGCATCGGGCTGATCTACCTGAACCACCTCGACGACGCGATCGAAGATGTGAAGTGGATCGCCGCGCACGGCCTGCGCGGCGGAATCCTGCTGCCGCACGTGCCGCCGGACTGCACGCAGATCCTGCCGCTCTACGCACCCGAGTACGACCGGCTCTGGGCGCTGATCCAGGACCTCGGCCTCGTGATCAACCAACACGGCGGCACCGGCTCACCGGACTACGGCAAGTGGCCGGTCTCGCTGCCGATCCGCCTGCTCGAAACCAGCTGGTTCTCGATCCGCAGCTACGGCCACCTGCTGCTCTCCGGCGTCTTCGAGCGCTTCCCGAAGCTCCGCTACATCCTGACGGAATCCGGCTGCGCCTGGGTGCCGTCGACGCTCGCGCAGCTCGACGACGTCTGGAAGCGCGTGAGGGGCGGCGTCGCGGGCGAGTTCCAGTTCGCCGAAGGCGCAATGCCGCCCGAGCCGCCGAGCTTCTACGCGAAGCGCAACTGCTACTACGGCGCGAGCTCACCCTCGCCGAGAGAGCTCCGCGACCGCGAGATCATCGGCGTCGACCACATCCTGTGGGGCAGCGACTACCCGCACTACGAGGGCACCTATCCCTACTCGCGCCTCTCGTACCGCCACACCTTCCACGACGTGAAACCCGAGGACACGCGCGCGATGCTCGGCGGAAACGCGGCGAAGCTCTACGGCTTCGACCTCGCGAAGCTCGCGCCGCTGGCTGCGAAGTGCGGGCCGACGCCCGAGGAAATCCGCGTGCCGCTCTCGGAATCCGAGGTTCCGAAGGACACCCTGACGGCGGCCTTCCGTCGCTGATCGCCAACGCACGCGGCGGGAGCACGCTGCACGCGGGCAGGCAGCGGGCCCGATCTCGGCCCGCAGGGCGAGCCCCCGATCGCTCAGCGCTTCGCAATCACTTCCAGGAGCTCGTCGATCTCGGCCGCATCGCGCGTGACGGGATTCAGCAGGCACTCCTCGACGCCTAGCTCCTCGTAGGCGTCGAGCGACGCGCGCACGGCGTCGCGCGTGCAGCGGTCGATGTTTTTCGACATCGCGCGCGCGCCGGCGTCGCCCGCGCTGTGCACGACGTAGTCGTAGACGTACTGCCGCAGCCGCGGCCCGGCGTCCTGCGCGAGCGAGTACCAGAAGCCGGCCACCCACTGCGGCGGCCGCTCGCGCTTCGCAATGTCCCATGCGGCGCGTACCTGGTCGCGCTGGTGCTGCAGCTCAGCCTTGTCGCCGTTTCCGGACCACGAGTACACGCCGTCGGCCCAGTGCGCCGCGCGCAGGATCGCCTTCGGACCCATCACGCCCGCGAGAATCGGCGGCCCGCCCGGCTGCACCGGCCTGGGACCGACGGCCTGCTTGCCCGGGAACGCGGGCTCGCCGCGCCAGATGCGCCGGATCTCCGCGACCTGCTGCTGCATGCGCGATTGCAGCTTCTCGCGCGGCTTCTCCATCGCGCGGTAGTCGTAATCGCGCCCGCCGACGCCGACGGTGATCGTCACCCGGCCACCCGAGAGCATGTCGAGCATCGCCGCGTGCTTCGCGACCCAGATCGCCGAGTGCATCGGCAGCACGTAGAGTGTCGGGACGATGCGCACGCGATTCGTGTAGAGCGCCGCCGCCGCGAGTGTCGAGGAGAGCTCGACGCAGGGCCCGACGATGCGCTCGCCGCAGGAGAGGCTCGAGAAGGGACCCTCGTCGACGCGCCGGAAGAATTCCTGCATGAACTCACGCGTGGGTTCGCTCTGCTCGCTGTAGTAGGGGAAGCAGAGCCCGATCTTCATGCTCATTCCCGTCCTCGCTGCTCGCGCGAGAGGATGGTGCGCTCGCGGTAGTTGTGGAAATCGCGCGCGATGCTCGCCTCGGAGAGGCCGAACTGCTCGAGCGTGTAGGCGTGGGCGGCGCGCTTTTCGCGCGCGTTCTCCTCGGTCCAGCGGCGCATCTGGTCGGCTGCCAGGGGCGTGAGCTCGCGGCCCAGCCAGTCGTAGATCCGGCGCACGACGCCGAGCGGATCGCGCACCGAGTCGAGATACCAGATGTCGAGGAAGCGGTCGTCGTGGCCGGCGTCGCGGTAGGCGAGCGTGCGCTCGAGATACAGCGCCCAGCCGCGCCCCCAGTGGCTGCCGATGAAATGCGGATCGACCTGATCGCTGCCCATCCGGTACAGGTAGAGGCTCATGCTGCAGATCGACGGAATCGACTGCAGCGGATCGCGGTGCGTCTGCACCACGCGCGCCTCGGGAAAGCATTCGAAGAGCTCCGGCAGGAAGCCCATGTGATGCGGAGACTTCAGCACCCAGCGCGGGCGCGCGCGGCCCTGCTGGCGGTGCTGCCACTGCAGGAACTGCAGCAGCCGGGTGAGGTAGCGATAGGCGGGCCGCTGATCCTGCGCCTCGAGCCAGGCCCCGAACTCGGGCAGCCGGCAGTAGGCCTCCGCCGTGCGGCTCATGAAGGACTGCTCGAGCAGCATGATCTCTTCGTCGGGGCCCCGCGCGTCGAAGGGATGGATCGCCATCAGCTCCGGCGCCATCTCGAGCGTCAGCTTCACCTCGGCCTCGGCCGCCTCGATGCGCGCGTCCGGAGCTTCGGGCCGCCAGCCGTCGAAGGGCGCCGGAAAGCGGCACTCGTACCACTTCGCGGAGTCGAAGCCGGGGTCCTCTGCGACTACGCGGTGCAGCATCGTCGTGCCCGTGCGCGGCAGCCCGCAGATCACGAGCGGCGCGCCGATCTGCTCCTGCGCGATCTCGGGATGCCGCCGGTAGGCGTCCTCGACTCGCGCACGGGAGATCAGGATGTCGAGCGTGCGCTGGCGCTGCATCGCGCGCCCGACTTCGTTGAGGCGCGCTTCGGTGTCGAGCCCGTGCAGCAGGCGCCGCAGCGGCTCGCGAAACGCCTCGTCGCCGAAATCCGAGAGGCCGGACTTCGCGCGCGCCTCGGCCAGGATCGATTCGGGGTCGAGCGAGACGCTCATGCGGGCCGCGCGCCAGAGCGACGGAACAGGCCGCGCGCGCTGAAGAGCGGCAGGTCTAGCGTCGAGAGCAGGCCCGAGGGAGCCGCGCAGACCGTCGGAATCGCGTTCACGACCCGCATCGCTGTGCCGAGGATACCGGCAGTGTTGTGGTCGCCGTCCTCGCCGACGGGCTCGATCTCGCAGCGGAACGAGGGCGAGCCCGTGATCTCGATCTGGTAGCCCGAGCCCTTGCCGGGCGCGAGGCGCTCCCAGCTCGGGCCAACCGCCGCGTGGATCCGATTCGCGTGCGCAGCGATGATCGCGGGCTTCCCGTCGACGATGCCCTGCACCTCGAAACGCAGCCCCGCGCAGGTCCCCTTCTCGATGCGGCCCATCGCACACTCGAAGCTCTCCGGGGCCGGCAGGCGCTCGTGCAGCTCGCGAATCTCGTCGAGCCTCACGCCGAGCGCGTCGGCGACGAGGTGCAGCATGCAGCCCCAGCCGCCGCGCAGCATGCCCGGGCGCAACAGCGGCGCGTCGAAATCGAGCGGCTTGCCGAAGCCGAAGTAGACGCCCGTGAAGCCGGGATCCGGATAGGTCGAGTAGTCCATCACCTCGGCGACCTTCACGCGATCGACGCGCTCGCAGCAAGCCGCGAGCGCGAGCGGAATCACGTCGCCGGACCAGCCCGGGTCGAAGCCCGAGGTGTAGAGCGTGCTGCCGCCGGCCTTACAGGCTTCCTTCAGCTTGTCCGTGAGCTTGCGGCTCGCGGCCGGCGGGTAGCAGAGCGAGACGATCGAGGTACTCACGACGTCCGCACCGGACGCGAGCATGCGGCACAGCTCGCCGAGCGCGTCCGGAATCCGCGTCTCGCCCTGCGCCGTGTAGACGACGCAGTCCGCGCCTAGCGCGAGCAGCGCCTCGGCGTCGTCGGTCGCGATCACGCCGGTCTTCTCGCGCCAACCGCAGAGCTCCGCGGCATCGCGTCCGCGCTTCGCGGGGGAAAACGCGTGCACTCCGACGAGCTCTAGCTCCGGGTGCTGCAGAATCCCCCGCAGCGCCTTGCTCCCGGCGTTGCCGGTCGACCACTGGATCACGCGCAAGCGGCGCGCCGCTGCCTCGGCCATGAAAATCCTCCGGCAGCCGGCAGCGACGCCGGCCGCGAATCCAGACGCAGAGAACCGGCGCATTCTACCCGGCCCGCGGCCGGATCCGGCTCGGGGCCGGACGGGTTTCGGGCCTCGGCGAACGGCAGCCTCTCGGCAAGCTCCGGGCGACCTCCGGCTAGGAGGTCCAGCGACTCCGGAAGTGATGACCCTTCTTCGGCAGCGGGCGCTGCTGCTCGAAGGTGCGCTCGTAGCCGGTGCGGCTGATGCGCCACTGGTCGTTCTGCTTCACGTATTCGTCTTCGTAGAAGGCGGCGCCGTGGAGCTCGATTTTGTCCGGCATCACCGGGTGGCTGGTGCCGACGTTGATCACGTAGTCGACGAGGTACCAGCGGCCGCGCGCGCGGGTGTCGGAGAGGATCTCGATTTCCGGATGGTGGACCTGGTGCAGCGAGACGACGCCCGGGTGGCCGAGCGTCGTCTCGAGAAAGTCGATGATCGCGTCGGCGCCCTCGAAGGCGTAATGCCCCTTGTCGTAGGCGCTGACGCAGTCGGGTGTCAGCGTGGTGCGCAGCAGGGTCCAGTCCTTGGTGTCGATCGCGCGCAGGTAGCGGTACTTGAGCTGGCGGATGGCTTCGATCTCGATGTGCGCTTCCATGCGGTTCGGGTCCTCGCTGGCGGGGTCTACAGGCGGTAGAGGCGGCGCGGGTTCTGCTCGAGCACCTGGCGCGCGGCGCCGGGGCCCGCGCGCGCGAGGATCTCGAGCGTCGAGCGCACCGCGCCGGGAAACTCGTGGTCCGTGTGGGGATAGTCGCTGGCCCAGACGACGCAGTCCGCGCCGACCTGCGCGAGCACCGAGGGCGCGCACTCGTCGTCGGGATCCATCGAGACGAAGCACTGGCGTTTGAAGTACTCGGAGGGCTTCAGCTTCAGGCGCGGCAGGTGCTTGCGCCAGTTGTGTTGGTGGCCGTCCATGCGCTCCAGCCAGTAGGGCAGCCAGCCGCAGCCGCTCTCGAGGAAGACGACGTGCAGCTGCGGGTGCCGCTCGAGTGCGCCCGAGAGGATCAGACCCGCGCAGGCCGCCATCTGCTCGAAGGGATGCGACATCAGGTGCTGGAACACAGGGTTCTCCGAGCGCTCGCGGCCCAGCGTCGGCAGCGTATCGGAGATGCCCTCGTGCACCGTGATCGCAACGCAGAGCTCGGCCGCGCGCGCCCACAGCGGGTCATAGGCGGGGCTCTGGATCGGGCGGCCGCGATACGGGTTCGGGCGGGCGAACGCGCCACGGAAGCCGTGCTCGCGCACGCAGCGCTCGAGCTCGCGGATCGACTCGTCGACGTCCTCGAGCGGCAGCAGCGCGACGCCGATCAGTCGCCGCGGATCGGCCTTGCAGTAGTCGGCGAGCCAGCGGTTGTAGGCGCGGCAGAGGCCCGCGTGCAGCTCGGGGTCGTCCAGCTCGGGAAAGAAGAACGCCAGCGTCGGATACAGGAACGCGACGTCCATGCCGTCGAGGTCCATGTCGGCCAGGCGCGCCTTCGCATCCCAGCCGCCCGCGCGCAGCTCGCCGCTCTCGCCGGGCCGGGGCTCCATCGTCATGCGGCTCGCGGTGCGCATCATCAGCCGCTCGCCGACCGCGTAGCAGAAGAGCCCGTTCTCATCGCGCACTGGCCGCGGCAGGCGGTTCCAGAACTTCTGCTCGCTGTACTCCTTCCAGAGTTCCGGCGGCTCGATCACGTGACCGTCGGCGTCGATCACGGAGAAGTCGGGGCGGGCTCCGGCTTCGCTCATCGGCGGCTCCTCCCGCGCGGGGGCGCGCGGCAGCCGGCATGATCCGCCGCGCGCGCGGGCGCTGTCAACGCGGACGCAGCTCCCCGACTCAGCCCTGCTCGAACTCCGGGATCACGTGCTTGCCGATCAGCTCGATCGAGCGCATCACCTGCTCGTGCGGGATCTTGTAGGGATTCAGCAGGCAGAAGAGCAGCTCGCAGCCGGCGCGCTCGTAGCGCTTCGCGAGCCCGATGCAGCGGTCCGGGTCGCCGACCAGCGCGGCACCCGATTCCTTGATGTACTCGAAGTTCAGTTGGTCGAGAGTGCCGCTCTCGGCCAGCTTCTGCATATCACCGGTGTAGTGGTAGGTGCCGAGGTCCTGCTGGAACTGGCGCGCGTAATCCGCGGTGTCGGCGACGAGCTTCGAACCGTACTTCGGATACCAGACCATCGACTCCTCGGCCTCCGCGAAGGCCTTCGCGTTGGTGTCCGCGCAGTGCGCCATCGTGAAGGTCGCGACGCGCTCGTTGCGGAACAGGCCCTTCGGCTTCAGGCAGGCGGCCTGGCCCTTGCGGTAGCTCTCGACGCGCGGAATCAGATCTTCCGGCGGCACGCCGACCGCGAAGGAGAGCAGGCCCACGCCCATCTTCCCGATTTCGAAGTGGCCGTCGATGCTCGTCGTGGCCGACCAGATCGGCGGGTGCGGCTTCTGCACCGGCTTCGGATGCACGCGGCGCTTCGGCATCTGCCAGAACTTTCCATTGAACTCGTGCTCGTCGTTCGTCCAGCAGCCGACGATGTGGTCGAGTGCCTCGCCGAGCATCGCGCGCGTCTCGTGCGGGTTGATGCCGAAGCCCTCGAGCTCGAGTCGCGTCGCGGAGCGGCCGGTGCCGAGCTCGACGCGGCCGTCGCTGATGTTGTCGAGCGTCGCGACGCTCTCCGCGGTGCGCACCGGGTGGTTGTAGGGCTTCGGGGTGAGTCTCACGCCGTAGCCGATGCGCAATTTCGTGGTGCGCGCGGCAATCGCGCCGTAGAGGATCTCCGGATTCGAGCAGTGCGAGAACTCGTCGAGGAAGTGGTGCTCGACGGTCCAGAAGCTGTGGAAGCCCATCTCCTCGCCGAACACGGCCTGGGTGATGGTGTCTTTGAGCGCCTTCTGCTCCTTGCCGGGCGTCCAGGGACGGGCGACGGGGATCTCGTAGAAGAGTGCGAATTTCATCGGCGGAGCTCCTTCGGGGAACCCCATTCTCGCGTTTCCCTGGCTTGCCGCCAGCGGCCAGGCGGCCTGGTTTCACCCGCCTCCCGCTCTCCAGCCCGGGCTCGCCCGAGCGCGCTCCGCGAGCACTCGGAACGTGATGTTGACGCGCGGCTCCCGGACCCGGCGCCGGCGCGGCAGCGCGTGTTTGAAATGGCGCTGCGTCGAGCCCCACATCACGAGCAGCGATGCGTGCTCGAGCGCCTGCGTGCCGAGCTTCTGGCCCGCGCGCTCGTAGAGCGCGAAGTCGCGGGTCGCGCCGAGCGAGAGGCCCGCGATCGGGCTGTCGCGCGCGATGTCGCGCTCGTCGTCGGCGTGCCGGCCGAGCTGCGCCTCGCCGTCGGGGTACAGATTGCAGAGCCCGAAGTCGAAGGGCGCCGACAGCTCGTGCCGCAGACGCGCGACGATCGGCTCGAGCGGGGCGGGCCAGGCGGCCGCATCGCGGTCGACGCCGGAGTAGCGGTAGCGTGCACCGGGCGCGCCGTACGCGAAGCTGCGCCGGCGCACCGGATGCGCCACGCCGAAGACGACCGGAGCCTCGGCTTGCCACGGGGTGTGTTCGCAGAGCCAGGCGAAGAGCGCGTCGGCGGCGGCGCGCGGCAGATAATTCGCGTGATAGGTTACCCAGACGCCGAGCTCGGGACGCGAGAGCAGGACCTGCGTACCCAGCAGCGGCATCCCGGTGAATTCCCCCTGAAGCTCCTGAAAGGCTACCGGAGTTCGCGGCGAGGGCTCGGGCTCGCTCGCGAGGCTCCGCGCCCCGCGCGGCGCAGCGGCAGCCGGCGGGCGCTGGCGTTCCGCTCGTCGCCGCGGGTGCCCGCTTCGCCGTGCCGCCGCCGCGCTAGGCTCCGCGCGTTCGCTGTGTGCTCCACGGAACCCAGGAGACGATGAAGAACCTTCCCTTGCGACCGCTGCTCGCGGCACTGCTCGCCGGGCTGCTGGTGCGCAGCCTCGGGGTCGGCGAGGTCTTCGCGACGGACGCGCAGGGCCAGCTCGACATCTTCTTGCACCGCGCCGATTCCTCGTATCACGCGCGCCGCGCGCTCTACTCGGCCGTCAACTTTCCGCAGGCGCTCCTCACCGATCGCTACATCGCGTATCCAGACGGCGCCGTGGTCCCGATGCCGCCCTTCTACGACTGGGCCCTCGGCGGAGCTGCGAGGCTCTTCGGCGGCAGCCTGCGCAGCTTCGAATGGATCGCGGCGCTGGTGAGTCCGATCCTCGGCACGCTGGCCGCAGTTCCGATCGCAATGATAGGGATGCTCGTCGGTGGGAGCAGCGTCGCGGCCCTCTCCGCCTGGATCTACGCCCTGCTCCCGATGGCCTCGCAGTGGCAGCGGCTCGGCGACGCCGATCATCACGCCGCGGTCGCGTTCCTCGGCGCGAGCTATCTCGCGCTCGCCGCGCAGCTAGCACTGCGCGAGGGCTCACTGAAGCGCTGCGCCGCACTGGCCGCAGGCCTCGCCGCCGCGCGCTGCGCACTCGCCACCACCTGGAGCGGCAGCCTGCTCTACCTCGGGGTGCTCGAAGCCGCGATCGCGATCGCGCTGCTCGCGACGCCGGGCCGGGCTCGGCTCGCGGCGAACGCCGCCGGGCTCGCGCTCAGCGCCTGGTTCACCGCGGGCGTCGTCGCGGCGTGCCCGACGCCGCGCGGCGGCCCCTTCACGACCACGACGCTTTCGTGGACGCACGTCGTCGCGCTCGCCGCGGCGGCGGCCGCGACCGCGCTCGTCGCAGGCTCCGAGGCGCTGTGGCCGCCGCGCGGGAGCCGCACGCGCTGGCTGCGCGCCGCCGCGCTCGCGGCGCTCGTCGGCGCGGTCGCGCTCGCGCTCTTCCCGGAGCTCGCGGAGGGCCTGCGTCCGGGCGCCGCGTTCCTCGCGGGCGATGACAGCTGGGCCTCGAACAATCCGGAGCAGATGCCGCTCGTCGGCTGGATCCGCGTGCCGGGCATCGAGCGCCCACTGCTGGGCATCGGGCACCAGCTCTACGGCGGCTTCCTGTACCTGATTCCGATCGTGCCGATCGCGTTCCTGCGGGTCGCATGCGACGCCGCGCGGCGCGGCCCGGCGCTCTGCCTCGCGGTCTTTGCCTGTGTCCTGGCACCTCTCGCAGTGCTGCAGCTGCGCTTCGGCAACGACTTCGCACCCGCCGCCGCGGTGGGCTCCGCGCTAGCCCTCGACTGGGGTCGCCGCCGGCTCGCGCCGCGGCTCGGGACGCGCGCCGCGGGCCTCGCCTGCGCGGCGCTCACTGCGCTGTTGTGCCTGCCGGGCGCCTGGCTCTCGTATCTGGATCCGGCGCGGACGCTGCTCGGGCAGCTCGGCCTGCGCTCGCTCGCGCCGCCCGCGGTCCCGCACGACATCGCCGGCCACTCGCTGATCCGCTTCGCGCGCCGGATCCGCGAGCTCACGCCCGAGACCTCGGGTTATTTCGATGCCGGCATTCCGCCCGAGTATTCGGTGCTCTGCAATCCCGGGCACGGCGGCGTCGTGGTCTACGCCGCGCGGCGCCCCGTTGCGGCGAATAACTTCGGCCCCTATCTCGATGCGGAGAAATTCCTGCTGGTGCGCCGATTCTTCGGGGAGGTCACCAGCGAAGCGGGGGCGGTCGCGATCGCCGAGCAGCTCGGTGCGCGCTTCGTGCTCTCCTTCGACTACAGCCGGATGCGCGAGACGATCTTTGCCTATCAGCTGCACCGCCTCGACGGCTCCGAGCGCGGCGGCGCACCTGCGCTGCAGCAGTTCCGGCTGCTCGCCGAGAGCGAGCCCGGCGATCTCCCGCTGTGGCACGACTTCCCGGACGGCGCGCCGGGCTACCGCTCGATTCCATACAAGCTCTTCGAACGCGTGGCGGGCGCCGTGCTCGAGGTGGAGGCCGCTCCGGGCGCCCCGATCACCGCGCGAATCCCACTTCGCACGACCTCCGGGCGCGACTTCGTGTACCGCCAGACGGCGAGCGCCGACGCCGCGGGCCGCGCGCGGCTCGTGCTCCCCTATGCGAGCGAGCGCGGCGGCGACCGCTCTCGCGTGACGCGGGCCGAGGGCCCCTATCGGATCGAGGCCGGCGATCGGGTCGCGAATCTCGAGCTCTCGGAGCGGGAGGTGATTGCAGGAGAAGAACGCAGGCTCTCGCTCCGCTGAGCGAAAATACAGCGCGAGTCGCAGGCGAACGAGGGTCGATCCGCAAGGGGCCTTGCCCCGCGCAGTGAGCCGCAGGCGAACGAAGTCAATGCGCGAGCGCGATCGGGAAGCTCGAATAACCCTGCACGAAGTCCGTCGGCGGGCGCACGCATTCGGCTTCGAGTACCTCGTATTCCGGCGCGGCGTGCAGCGTCTCTTCGAGCAGCACCCGCCCCTCCATGCGCGCCATGAACGCGCCGAGGCAGCGGTGGATGCCGTGGCCGAAGCTCAGGATGCGCGGCGGGTTCCGCTGGATGTCGAAGCGGTCCGGATGCTCGAACTCGAGCTCGTCGCGGTTTCCGGACGGATACAGGAACAGCACGACCTGCCCGGCGCGGAAGCGCTTCCCGCCGACTTCGTGGTCCAGGATCACGCGGCGGCCGAGCCACTGCGTCGGCATGTCGTAGCGGAGGATCTCGGTCAGTGCGGTCGGGATCCGCGCGGGGTCGCGCACCAGCGCGCGCCGCTGCTCCGGGTGCTGCCACAGACGCAGCAGTCCGCTCGCGAACACTTTCGGGAAGGTCTCGGTCGCTCCGATCAGCAGCAGCGTGAGGTGACGCGCGATGCGCAGCTGGCTCTCCGGCGTGTCGCCGAACTGCGCGAAGAAGACGCCGAGTGCGTCGGAGCCGCGCGCTCCGCTGCCGGCCCTCGCGCGCACGACGCGTTCGAGATAATCCCAGGTCTCGTCGCGCGCACGCAGGCCCGCCGGCGGCATGCCCTCGATCCCGGGTTCACGCTGGAAGAAACGCGCGACGACGTCGACGAGAAAATCCGCGTCCTCGACCGGGAAGCCGGATACGCGGCAGGCGACGCGCACCGCGACCTGCTGAGCCAGCTCGCGCACCGCGTCGATGCGGCCGGTTCCGCGCAGCCGCTCGAGGCACACGCGCGCCCACGAGCGTACGTCGGGCTCGAGAGCGCGCGCGGCAGTCGGACCGACGAGTGGGAAGAGCCGTGTGCGCAGCTCGGTGTGCGCCGGTGGATCCAGTGACGAGAGCACCTCCATCGGCGGGGGCTCGCGCTCGAGGAAGCCGCGATCGGCGGTGCCCGCCGCGACCGAGTAGTGCCGCGCGTCCTGGGACGCCTGCCAGATGTCCTCGAAGCGCGACAGCACCCAGGCGTCGAAGCGCTCGAGGTAGTAGACGGGCGCTTCGCGTCGCAGCTGCGCGTAGAGCGGCAGCGGATCGCGCTGGATCTCCGGCAGGTAGGGGTCGTAGTGGATCATCGCAGCTCCCCGCTGCGGATTCTCGCATGCGGCCGGAACGCAGCGCGTGGCAGAATTGCGCCCCGGTGCCCAGACGCGCAGAATCCGCGCTCCGCGGCAGCGGCGCCGCACCGGAGGACTCGATGAAATTCGTGATCTCGGCCGCGTTCCAGCCGCCCGCCCACCTCTTCGAGCTCGCGCGCTGCGCGGACGCATGCGGCTACGAGGCGCTGAGCTTCTCGGACCACGTGCTCTACCCCGAGAAGCTCGACACGCCCTACCCCTACACGCCGGACGGATCGCGCCGCTACGACGAGAGCTCCGACTTTCCCGATCCCTGGGTCACGATCGGCGCACTCGCCGCGGTCACCGAGCGCCTGCGCTTCACGACGAACGTCTTCGTGCTGCCGATGCGCAATGTGTTCGCCGCGGCGAAGGCGATTTCGACCGCGGCCTGCCTCTCGAGAGACCGCGTATCGATGAGCGTCGGCGTCGGCTGGTCGAAGATCGAATTCGAGCTGCTCGGCCAGCGCTTCGAGAATCGCGGACGGCGCTGCGACGAGATGCTCGAGATCCTGCGCAAGCTCTGGACCGGGACCATGATCGAACACCACGGCGAGTTCTACGACGTGCCGCGCGTGCGCATGAACCCCGCGCCCGCGAAGCGCATCCCGATCTGGGCCGGCGGCATCTCCGACGCCGCGCTGCGACGCGCCGCGCGCAACGACGGCTGGCTCTCGGACCTGCAGCCCACGGCCGAGATCCTCGGCTGCATCGCCAAGGCGAAGCGCTTCCGCGCCGAGCTGGGCCGCGAGGGCACTCCCTTCGACGTGATGGCGAGCGCGAGCGACGCCGCGAACCTCGACGGCTATCGCCGCCTCGGCGATGCGGGAGTCACGCACATCCTGACGATGCCCTGGGTCTTCACTCACGGCCTCACGCCGGATCTCGGCAAAAAGTTGGACGGCCTGCGCCGCTTCGCCGACGACGTGCTGCAGAAGTATTAGCGGCGACGAGACCTCCGAGGATTCAGAGCTCGACGGGCAGCCGCAGGTGATTGGCGTACATGAAATCGCGGTGCGCGAGTAGCTCGGGCGTGAGCGCGGCCAGCACCTCGGGCTCGCGGGAGGTGAAGGCGGGGCGCAGCGTTTCGGAAAGTACCAGCTGCTCGGGCGGCAGAGGCACGACGAGATTGCTCATCGTCGCCCAATAGAAATCGAGCGCGGAGAGCGCGTCGCCTATCAGATAGCGCTTCCCCGCGCGTTGCTGGCGCTCGAGCTGTTGCGAGAGCAGCCGCAGCACCTCGGCGCTGCGCGCGCTCGCGCGCGCTTCCTCGAGACCGCTCGAGCTGTATTTCTGCCCCATCGCGGCGAGCTGTGGATTCGCGCCCGCGCGCATCCCCATCCCGAGCGCGACCAGCCGCCGGCACCAGCCGAGCCCCAGCTCGCCGCAGATCTCGTGCGCGAGGCCGAACATCAGAGCGCGCTCGGCGGGATCCGCGGGAATCAGCGCGGGTGCCGGCGCGAGCCGCTCGGCGAGGAACAAGATCTCCGCCCAGCCCGTGCGCGGCCGCTCGGCGTCGAACATCGCCGCGGGGAAGGAGTCCTGACCCGTCCACTCGCGAAGCCATTCGCGCGGCTCGTCCGGCAGCAGCTGCACCTTCTGGAACGGAATCCGCTTCCACTCGAAGATGCCCTTCGCGGCCTGGCCCCAGGGGCTCGGTACGCCGCGCAGCAGCACGAGTCGCAGTCCCTTGGCACCGCGCGCCTGTTTCAAGCCGATGAATTCGCTCATGGCGCGGATTCTGACACGCCGGCGTCGAAGCCGAAGGCCCGTTGCTGCGTCGGAGACGCGCTCGGGAGCGGGGGTGGGGGCTGGCGGACACGGCTTCGGTAGCATTTCTCCGCCCGGGAGGAAGACGATGCAACGCCGGCGACTCGCCCGGATCGCGCTCGCTGCGGCGCTGCTCTGCGCCAGCGGCTTCGCGGCCTGCACTTCGCAGCAGTCGGCACGCGAGTCGGCAGCTGCGGATGCCGCGCCGCCGGCATCTGCAGAGCGTGTGGAGGCGGCTTCCCCGGCAGCGGTACCCACCGAGGTGCCCGAGGATCGTGTCGAGCCCACGGCAGAAGTGAAACCTGCAACCCCTCCGGCGCCGCCCGAGCCGGGCGAACTGCCGCCCGAAGCCCCGGAGACGCCCTCGTCCGCCGCCGCGCCCCCTGCCCCAGACGCGAGCGGAGAAACCTCCGCCGAGAACCCGGTGCGGCCAGTCGACCTCGACCAGTTGACGCAGCGCCTCAAGGACACCTCGGCGATCGGATTGTTCACGAAGCTCGAGCTCAAGAGCCAGATCGACGAGCTGGTGGAGAAAGCGCGCGCGAGCCACGAGCGCGGAGTTCCGTCGCTCGAGCGCGTGCACGAGCGCTTCGACCTGCTGGTGCTGAAGCTCCTGAGCCTGCTCCAGGACGACGCCCCCGCACTCGCAGCCGAGGTCGCTGCCTCGCGGGACTCGCTCTGGGCCCTGCTCGCGGATCCCGTCCAGCTGAGCCGTTTGTAACCCCGGGGAGAAGCCATGACATTGTCTTTACAGCGTTTTTCAGATCCGATCTGGATCGGAGCGCGCGTGCGTGCGGCCGCGCGCGCAGCTCTCGCGGGGCTGCTTCTGGCGGCCGGGAGCGCTGCCCCGGCCAGCGCGGCCGATCCGAGTCCGAGCGGAGAAGGCGACAAGCTGTCCCGCGACCTCTTCAGCGTGCTCGCGCTGCGGGGGAAACCCTGCGGCCGCGTACTGGAGGCCCAGAAGCAGGCGGAGCAGGACTACCTCGTGCGCTGCGAAGACGGAAACCGCTACCGGATCCACATCGATGGCGAGCGGGTAGTGATCGAATCGCGCTGACGCGGCACACTCCGGCTACCCCCCTCTACAACTCGAGCGAAGGAGATTTCGATGCGCGACCTGCGCCTCGCATTCGTGGCGGTGATTTCCGCCCTCGCAGCCTTCGGGGTGGGCTGCGCGACGACCTCGGCCCGACAGCCGCTGTCGGTCTCCCCGATCCAGCCCCGAGCAGGAGAGCAGATCCGGATCGCCCGGACCTTCGTGATCGTGGATGCCTCGGGCTCGGTCGCGCGCGAGTTCCCCGAAGAGAGGGCGCTCGTCGAGTCCTTCGTGTCGGCGATGCCCGAGGGCGGCTTCCAGACCGGAGTCGTCGCGTTTGGCGGCGACGAGCGCATCAGCGTCCCGGTGCAGCGCTTCGACCGCGCGCGGCTCGGCGACGGCGTGCGCCAGATCCGTCACCTCGACGAATCGACTCCGCTCGCGGAGATCTTCGCCGAAGCGGGCCAGGTGCTCTCCGGGCGCGGCGGCCTCACTGCGATCGTGCTCTTCTCCGATGGGGAGCCGACGGACTCCGGAGGCATCGATTCCGATCCGAGTGGAGCGATCGCGGGCGCGCGCGCGTTGAAGACCGCACTGAAGGACAAGGTGTGCTTCCACACCGTCGAAGTCGGCGCGAGCAGCTCGGGGGCTGCGCTGTTGCGCGAGATCTCCGCGCTGACTCCATGCGGCAGCTTCCGGACCGCAACGGAAACCTTCAGCGTGGCCGCAGTCGAGCGCTTCGGTCGCACGGTCTTCTTCGGCGGCGAGGGGCTGCCCGCGGTCGGTGCGGCAGGGGACGCCGATCGCGACGGCATTCGCGACCCGGTCGATCGCTGCCCCGGCACGCCGCGCGGCGCGCGCGTCGACCCGCGCGGCTGCTGGGTGGTGCCGGAGTCGCGCTTCGACTTCGACAGCGCGCAAGTTCCGGCCGGGGTCGATCCGACCGTGAGCGAGATCAAGCGAGTGCTGGACCAGAATCCGGGACTGCGGCTTCGCGTCGAGGGTCACGCCGACTCGACCGGCCCCGACGACTACAACCTGGCCCTGTCGCGCCGCCGTGCCGAATCGGTCCTCGACCGGCTCACGGATGCCGGGCTCGAGGCCAGCCGGCTCGAAGCGACCGGCAGCGGCGAGGCCAACCCCGCGGTTCCGAACGACTCGCGGGATCAGAGGCGGCTGAACCGCCGCGTCGAGCTGCAGCCAATCCGATAGGCTGTTCCGAATCGAGCCCGGGTGCGCGACGTCACAGTCGGGCATCCGGGCTTTCACATGCGCGGGGCTTACCCCGCGGGGAAATCAGCGCGGGGAGTGCCGCAAATGCCGTATCCGCCAGAGCTTTCGCTGCGCCACTACGCGCCGGACGAGCCGCTGGAGCTGTGCTCGAACCCGCTGGAGCAGTGGCTGCTGTGGGAGGAGCAAGCCAACCTCCCGGGCTTCCGCACCCAAACGCAGCCGATCGAGGTCTCGATCGCAGAAGTTCCCGCGTCCGCGGTCAGCGTCGCGGTGGACCGTCACACGCCCCCGGACCTCGTCGCTCGTTTCCTGCGGGGCGACCGCGTCCGCTTTCCGCGGCACCCGCTGAATCGAGACGCGAAGGTTCCCTTCTTCGCCGCGCCCGAGGCCCTGCGCTGGAGCGCGCGCTGCACCTCCTCTCGCTCGCTCGCGCTGCCGGTCGCCCCCGGCGCGTCACTCTGCTCGGTCAAGCTCGCGACCGACCATCCGCACCCGGACTGGCACCAGCCCGAGAAGACGCAGCTGCGCGAAGAAGCGAACTGGACGCTGGCCTGGGTCGACCTCGTCGATCGCGCCGACCGCTGGCTCGGCGGCCCGGATCCCGAGCTGCAGCTGATCCGCGAGCGCATCGTGATCCTGGCCCACGACTCCGAAGCGGGCTGCCTGGTGCGCGACCTGCGACTGTTCCAGGACGGGCACCACTACCTGCCCGGCACCGCATTGCCGTGGGTCGGCCCACAGCTGGCAAGGCGCTTCGGCGCGGATTTCGCCGACTTCTTCGGCCTGCACTACGCGGCGAGCGTCGGGCGCGCGAAGGCCCGGCTCTTCGCGCGCTACGGCCTCTGGTTCGAGACGCCGAATCCGCAGAACCTGCTGCTCCAGCTCGACCGCGAGCTGCTGCCGACCGGCGCGATCGTGTTCCGCGACCTCGGCGACACCTACTGCGCGACCGACGCGCTCGCCTGCGAAGCGCGCCCCTGGACGCGGCTCGAGAAGGAGATCCGCCCCGAGACGCGCGTCTCGTTCTGGGCCTTCGACGAAGCGGGCGATCACAGCATCGCGAGCAGCGTGCTAGGCGACTGGTGTGAACGCCACGACCGCGCCTACTTCGGCGAGCTCGCGAGCTGGTTCCCGGAGCTCGCGGGTGGCGGCGAGCTCGACCCGGGCGCGGGCGAGATCGACGCCACCGAGCTCGCGCTGCTCTGGGGCCTGGCCCTGCGCGCCCCGGAGGGCCAGAAGGCGATCGCGCGCAGCTTCGCGAACCGCCGCCTCGGCTCGGGCCGCGCCCAGCGCTCGAGCTGGAAGCGCTGAGCGGCGGGCTCGCCAGCGCAAGCCGCCTGCGCAAGCCGCCCCGGCGGGCAGCCAACTTCGGGCGAGCGCAGTGCGGGAGCGCCGGGCCGTTCCCGGACCGGGACCCGCAAGGCCCGGCCGCCGCGCAGCAGGCCTAGCGTCAGCAGGCGTCCGAGCGCCGAAGCCACGAACATCGCCGCGTAGGCCTCGGGAACCAGCGCGAGCGACGCGAAGATCCGGCTGCCGCACCAGGCGCCCAGCGCGGCGGCCCCCGCATTCAGCAGATTGAAGAGCGTCAGCACGCTCGCGCGATCGCGCTCTTCGATGCCGTCGAAGAACGCGAGCAGCGTCGCGAGCTCGAGCGCCGCCCACGCGGCGCCGGAGACGAGCTGAAGTCCGAGCAGGAAGGCCAGCTGATCGGAGACGAGCCAGAAGGCCGGCAACGGGACGATTCCGAACGCGCCGATCCAGAGCAGGAAGCGCGAGCCGCGCTGCTCGGCGATCCGGCCGAGCAGCGGCATCACCGCGATGCGCGCCGCGAAGGCCGCGGCCGAGAGCAGCGTGAACTCCGCATACGAGAGTCCGAGTGGGCCGAGCATGTACGGCGTGAAGAAGGGCGAGGCGAGATTCACCGTCAGCTGCATCGCGAGCAGGTACAGCAGCACGCGCGTCGAGCGCGCGGCGCGAATGCGCTGCCAGACCTCGCGCGGGCCAAGGCTGCGGTGGCTCGAGACCAGTCCCGGCGCCTCACTCTGGCGCGCGAGATGCAGCGACGAGACCCAGCGGTTGCCGAGTGCGAGCGTGAAGAGCCCGGCGAAGACCTGCAGCTCACAGCCGGTACGCCGCCCGAGCTCGAGCGCGCCGCCGGCCCCGAGCATCGAGACGAGCAGCGCGATCTGGGCCGCGCGCGTGCGGTGCGCGAAGAAGCGCGCGCGGATCCGGTGCGGCACCAGGCTCGAGACCCACGCGTTCCAGGCCGGCGCGGCCGCCATCCCGAAGGACCAGTACGCGACCGTCGCGATCGCGAGCCAGCCGCTCTCGATTCCGCCGGTCCAAGCGCCCACGATCAGCGGCGCGAAGCACAGCGCCTGCAGTCGCGCGCACAGCACGATCCAGCGGCGATAGGAGCCGAGCTGCCGGCAGGC
>CAYTJA010000304.1:0-6854 GCA_964437835.1 uncultured Spirochaetales bacterium | reverse complement strand
ACCCGCTACGCCAACCTCGAGCTGGGCTGACCGCAGCCGGATTTCGCTAGCGGCCGCGCGCGGCTTTCCGCAGACTCCCGGCCATGCACGAAATCATCCTCCACCACTACGACCTGTCCCCCTACGCAGAGAAGATCCGGCTGGCGCTCGGCCGCAAGGCGCTGACCTGGCGGTCGGTGCCGACGCCGATGGTGATGCCGAAGCCCGACCATGTGGAGCTGACGGGCGGCTATCGGCGCGTGCCGGTGCTCCAGATCGGCGCCGACATCTATTGCGACACGCACGGTATCGCCCGGGCGCTCGATCGCCTCTACCCGGATCCTCCGCTCTCGCCGCGCGGCTTCGAGACCGTCGAGCACGCGCTCTCGCGCTGGGCCGAGACGACCTTCATGATGGTCGTGCTCGCGTTCTTCGGAATCGGCGGCGTCTTCCCCGAGGCGTTCGTCGAAGATCGCCGCAAGACGATGGTGCCGCCGGGCGTGGACCTCGACCAGACGCAGCGGTTGCTGCCGACCAAGCTGCTCCAGATCCGCGCCAACCTCGATCGCCTCGAGCGCCAACTCGCCGACGGCCGGGCGTTCCTGCTCGGCTCGGAGCCGTGTCTCGCGGATCTCTCGGCGTTCCATCCGCTGCTGTTCCTCGCCAGCCAGCCGCGCACCGCCGCGCTGCTGGCGCCGCTGCGACGGGTTTCCGCCTGGATGGAGCGGGTGCGCGCGATCGGGCACGGCAAGCCGACGCCGCTGTCGTCCAGTGAGGCCATCGCGATCGCCCGGGCCGCGCAGCCGGCGGCCTTCGAGGGCGAGCCGGTGCTGCCCGAGGGCATGCAGCTCGGCGCTCCGGTGGTGGTAGTCCCCGACGAATACGGCTCCGGTGTGGTCTCCGGCGCGCTGGCAGCCTCCGGACTCCACGAGATCGCCGTGCGGCGGCAGACCGAGCGAGTGGGAGAAGTGGTGGTCCACTTCCCGCGTGAGGATTACAGCGTGATCGCGACGGGGTAGCAGACCGACTCGGAGCCAGCAGCCCGATCGCCAAGGGCGGCTGTGCAGCCGATACAGCACTTCTTCCAGGGTACCCCGGTGGCGCGCCAGCATGTCGCCGATAGATCGGCGCGGTGATCGCGCTGCTGCCCGCGGCCGAGGGCGGCGCGGCGGTTGCGGCGCCGCGCCCGGCCGCCCGCGAGCTGCGATCCCTCGCCGCACGCGCGCCCGAGTGCGCCCCACGAGAAGGCTGCACCCACGCAACGCCCCCGAGGCACCGGGCCCCGTACCGCCGCACTCGGGGCGGGCAGATCGCTGCCCATCTCGGTACGCGCACGCCGCGAACGTCCGCACGAGCCCCCAGCCTATCCACCCGATCCCAGCGCTAGACTGCGCTCGAGGCAGCCTGCTCTTCGCACACCCTGCCCCCAGCGCTGCCCAGCGCGCGGCCCGGGCTGCCGGGAGAGCAGGCGGATGACTGTTATTCCGCTCAAGCCACGGTTGGCGAGGAATCCGTTGAAGGCATACAGCGTCTCTTCCGATTCTGTCGGTCGCCGTCGAGTAGTCCAGGGATTCTTCGCGCTCCTCTTCTCGGCCAGCTTCGCACCAGGCGCTCGCGCTCAGAAGACAGCTGCTCCCATGCCCATCGTCAGAATCTCACGAGGTTCCTTTGCGCCCGAAAAATACGAGACCATCAAGACTCGGCTCGATGCGGCCCAGAAGTCCCTGGTTCCGGCGATTCGACGGCTCGCCGGATGCCTCCACTATTTCGCTGCGATCGACCGGGAGTCCAGTACCATGGTCAACGTAAGCGTCTGGCGATCCTTGGCGGACGCACAGCAGATGCAAACGCTCGGCCCCATGCAGGCGCTCGCGGAGGATTTCACTCAGCAGGGCGTGCGCTTCGAGCGCCCGATAGTCAACTACGAGACTCTCTGGGCGGTCGATTGACGGGAGCGCAGCGAGCGCGCGGGCTAACTGCTGCGCGAGGCCATGAAGAAGCGGCAGGTCGATCGGCTGTTCGACACCATGGATCAGCTCGCCGCACTCGAGCCGCGGCTGACCGAGCATCCACTTACTACGCGGCATTTCAGTTAGGCCTCCTGGCCGGCTTCGGGCTCGATGTGCACGTCGACCTCGACGGCCCCGAAGTCCGCGCGCAGCGCGCGCTCGACGGCGTCGGCGATGGCATGCGACTCGCGCGTCGTGAGCTCGGGATCGACGCAGATGACGACGTCGAAATGCAGGCCGGCGCCGCTCCGGCGCGAGCGGATGCGCTGCGCGCGCTGGACGCCGGGAACTTCGCGCAGGCTCGCACGCACGCGCTCGGCGTCGGCGCCCGCGCGGTCGACGAGCACCGGGACCGCTCGCTGGAGCAGGCCGTAGGCCAGCCAGAGGATCACGGCCGCGACGACGCAGGTCGCAGCAGTGTCTGCGCCGCGCCAGCCCATCGCCGCGAGGCGCCAGCCGGCGATCACCGAGAGCGTCACGAGCACGTCCGAGAGCGTGTGCCGCGCGTCGGCGCGCAGCAGCTCCGAGTCGAGCCGGCGCGCCTGGCGTGCCTCCCAGGCCGCGATGCCGACGTTCACGAGCAGCACGCCACTCATCAGCGCGAGGTCGCTGGGGCGCCAGACGACCTCCGCGGCGTGCCCGCGCAGCGCCTGCAGCACGAGCTCGAGCGCGAGCACGCCGAGCAGCATCGCGAGCGCGAAGACCGCGAGCGTCTCGAACTTGCGGTGCCCGTAGGGGTGCTCGCGATCCGGCGGCGCCTGTGAGATCTGGAGTGTGATCAGCGCGAAGACGTTGTTCATCAGGTCTGCGGCGGAGTGCGCCGCATCGCCCAACACCGCGAGCGAGCCACTGCGGAGGCCGACTGCCAGCTTCGCGATCAACAGCGCGACGTCGGAGGCGCCTTCGAGCCACAATACGCGCCGGATCGCCCGCTCGCGTTCGGTCGGGTCCATTGCGGCGGAGTCAGCGCAGGAAACGTGCCAGACGAGTCGCGCGCGCTCGTGGCGTCCGGCTTCGGGCGAGGCGGAACGCCTCAGAGCGGGTCGCGACGCCTCGCGAGCGTCGGGGCCCGTGAGGCGCGGCACGCGAGCTGGCATCGCACGTGCAATCCTGCGTGCGGGCCGCAGGGGCCGCGAGGAGGCTGAAACGTGGTGTGGGTCCTGCCCTTCGAGGAAGTCGGGCTCGAGTCGCTAGCGAGGGTCGGCGGCAAGAACGCGTCGCTCGGCGAAATGATCCGTAATCTCGGTGCGGCCGGCGTGCGCGTGCCCGGGGGCTTCGCGGTCACGACGGAGGCTTTCCGAGCGCACCTGCGCGAGGCCGGGCTCGAGAAGCCGATCGCGGAAAAGCTCGCGCAGCTCGACGTCGGCGACCTGCGCGCGCTCGCGCAGGCCGGCGGGTGGATCCGCCACGCGATCGCCACGCCGCCGCTGCCGGAACGCGTGGCCGAGGAGCTGCAGCGCGCCTACGGCGAGCTCTCGGTCCGCCACGGAGAGGCGGAGACCGACGTCTCGGTGCGCTCGAGTGCGACCGCCGAGGATCTGCCGAGCGCCTCCTTCGCGGGGCAGCACGAGAGTTATTTGAACGTGCGCGGCGCCGCCGACCTCGACCGCTCGATCCGCGCCTGCATGGCGTCGCTCTACACGGACCGCGCGATCGTGTATCGGCATCAGCTGGGCATCCCGCACGCGGAGGTCGCGCTCTCGGTCGGCGTCCAGAAGATGGTGCGCAGCGATCTCGCGTGCTCCGGTGTGATCTTCACGCTCGACACCGAGAGCGGCTTCCGCAATGTCGTGTTGGTGACCAGCGCCTACGGCCTCGGCGAGCTGATCGTGAAGGGCCGCGTGAACCCGGACGAGTTCTGGGTGCACAAGGCGACGTTGCGCGCGGGCTTCCGGCCGATCCTGCGCCGCGAGTGCGGCGAGAAGCGCACGCGCCTCGCCTACGGCGAGGGTGCTGCGCGCGCGCTGCGCGAGCTGCCGGTTCCGCGCCACCAGCGCATCCGCTTCGCACTGCAGGACGACGAGGTGCTCGAGCTCGCGCGCGCGGCGCTCGCGGTCGAAGACCACTACTCGCGCGCCGCGGGCCGACCGACGCCGATGGACATCGAGTGGGCGAAGGACGGCAACTCGGGCCAGCTCTTCATCGTGCAGGCGCGGCCCGAAACCGTGCACGCGAGGCAGGGCTCGCCGCAGCTCTCGCTGTATACGCTCGAGGGCAAGGGCGAGTGCCTGCTGCGCGGCAAGAGCGTCGGCGCGGCGATCGGCAGCGGGCCGGTGCGGCTCGTGCGCGGCGCGGAGGAGCTCGCGCAGGTGCGAGCGGGCGACGTGCTCGTCGCGGAGATGACCGACCCCGACTGGGAGCCCGTGCTCGCGCGCGTCTCCGCGCTCGTGACCGATCAGGGTGGCCGCACCTGCCACGCGGCGATCGTGTCGCGCGAGCTCGGTCTCCCCTGTGTCGTCGGCACCGGCTCGGGCACCCAGCAGCTCGCGAACGGACGCGAAGTCACCGTCTCGTGTGCGGAGGGAGACGAGGGACACGTCTACGCGGGGCGCGTTCCGTTCCGGCGCGAGCAAGTCGACCCCACGCAGCTCCCGGCCCCGCGCGTGCCGCTGCTGCTCAACGTCGCGAATCCCGACCACGCGTTCCGGCTCGCGCAGCTGCCGAGCGGCGGCGTCGGGCTGCTGCGCGTCGAGTTCCTGGTCACGAATTGGATCGGGATCCACCCGATGGCGCTCGCGCATCCGGAGCGCGTCGCGGACCCGGCGCTGCGCGCCGAGATCCTGAAGCGCGCGGCGGGCGCGGCCTCGCCCGCGGACTTCTTCGTCGATCGCATGGCCTCGGGCGTAGGCCTGATCGCGGCCGCGTTCCACCCGCGCCCCGTGATCGTGCGCTTCTCGGACTTCAAGACCAACGAATACGCGCGTTTGCAGGGCGGCGCCGGCTTCGAGCCCGAAGAGGCGAATCCGATGCTCGGCTTCCGCGGCGCCTCGCGTTATTACGACGAGCGCTACCGCGATGGCTTCGCGCTCGAGTGTCGCGCGCTGCGCCGCGTGCGCGAGGAGTGGGGCCTCGTGAACACGAAGCTGATGATCCCGTTCTGCCGCACGCTCGAGGAGGGCCGCCGCGTGCTCGCGGAGCTCGCGCGCCACGGCCTCGAGCGCGGGCGCAATGGCCTCGAGGTCTTTGTCATGTGCGAGATCCCGAACAACGTGATCCTCACCGAGGAGTTCAGCCAGCTCTTCGACGGCTTCTCGATCGGCTCGAACGACCTGACCCAGCTCGTGCTCGGCGTCGACCGAGATTCGGAGCTGCTCGCACATTTATTCGACGAGAGCGATCCGGGTGTGAAGCGCCTGATCGAAGACGTCGTCCGGCGCGCGCACGCCTGCGGGCGGCCGGTGGGCCTCTGCGGCCAGGCGCCCAGCGACGACCCGCAATTCGCGGAGTGGCTCGCCTCGATCGGCATCGACTCGATCTCGCTCACCCCGGATTCACTGCCGGGCGTCGCGAAGCGACTCGCGGCGCGCGATGCCCCGAACGACCTGCAACCCGCTTCCCAGCGCCGTTGACCGCTGGAAGCTCGCGTGGGAGGATCGGAAACGCCGGTTCGACGGCGCCGCAGCTGCAGGGAGTGTCTCTCGGGTGGCGGCGGCCGGCGAGCGGAGGGTTGCGACGCAGGGCCAATCTCGCGTCGGCTCGCCGCAGGCAAAGTGGGCGCCACGTGATTCCGCTCCGACCCGAACCCAGGAGGACTCCGTGACGATCAGCGAGCGATTGCGACCGCTGCGACGCGACGAGTGGAGCCCCGCGGTGCGCGAACTCCTGGCGGGCACCGCGGCTCCGGTGGCGGAGATGGAGGGAGAGCGCGCGGTTGGCGGGGCGGGGGAGGACACCTCGGGCACCCTGAACATCCTGCGCACGATCGCGCACCATCCGAAGCTGTTGGGTCCCTTCCTCGGCTTCGCCGGCGCCCTCGCTCTGCAGGGGGTGCTCTCGCGCCGGGTCTCGGAGCTGCTGGCCCTGCGCGCCGCCTGGAATTGCCAGTCCGCCTTCGAGTGGGGACACCACGCGGTGTTTGCCAGGGCTGCAGGCCTGCGGGACGACGAGATCCAGCGCATCGCCGCCGGGCCCGAGTCTCCGGGGTGGTCCGACGACGACCGCCTGTGGCTGCGGGCCGCCGACGAGCTGCACGCACGCCAACAGCTTTCCGACACGACCTGGTCCGAGTTGCGCAAGCGATTGTCGGACGCGCAGCTGGTGGAGCTGCCCTTCGTCGTCGGGCAGTACACGATGCTGTCGATGGTGGCGAACGCCACCGGCGTGCCGCTCGAATCAGGGCTCGAGCCGCTGCCCAAGATCTGACGCCGCCGCCATCGGTGGGACCTCCGTGGTGACGGCCGGCAGTCGAAATCTTGCCGGCGGCGTCGGCCACAGTGGATACTCCGCGCTCTCGGGAGGATTCGATGACGTACAGGGTCGTCCAGTGGGGCACGGGCAGCGTCGGCGCGATCGCGCTGCGCGAGCTGCTGTCGAATCCGGAGTTCGCGCTCGTCGGGGTGAAGGTCTACAGCGACACCAAGGCGGGGCAGGATGCCGGCGCGCTCTGCGGCCGTCCGGCGACCGGCATCCGCGCGGTGCGGGATCCCGCGCAGCTTCCGCTGCGGGCCGGCGACTGCGTGCTCTACTGCCCGATCGTCGCTGACTACGACGAGATCGCGGGTCTGCTGCGGCGCGGCGTGAACGTCGTCACGACGGCCAGCAACGTGTATCCGCAGTTCTACGGCGCGGGCGTCTACGACAAGCTCCAGCAGGCCGGACTCGCAGGCAAGGCCAGCTTCCACGGCTCCGGCATCAACCCTGCGTTCA
>CAYTJA010000303.1:0-19819 GCA_964437835.1 uncultured Spirochaetales bacterium | reverse complement strand
GGCGCAGCCCGGACCACCCCGCTTCGCTCGGCTGCGCCTCGCTGCGCGCCGGGCCTTGCGGGTCCCGGTCCGGGAGCGGCCCGGTCCCACCCGCTCTCCGCTCGGCTTCGCCTCGCTGCGCGCCGAAACGGCTTGCGATCTCCGTCGGCTTGCATGCTCGTCGGTCTGAGGCGGAGCCTCGCTAACCTTCTGCGCGATGCCTCGATCCCTTTGGCTATCGGCGATCGCCGCGTCGCACCTGACCTTCGCCGGCGCCGCGGTCCTGGCGCTCGAATCCCCGCTCGCGGCGGGGCTGCCGGAATCCGCGCAGCGGGGCCTCGAGGCAATCGCGGAGCTCCCGCCCGAGCTGCGGCAAGCCGCGCTCGCCTGCGCACGGCACCCGGAGTTCCTGGTCCGGGTACCGAGCTGGCGCTCGGACTTCGACGCGCGGCTCGCCGGCCTGCTCTTCGGCCAGAGCGCCGACGCGCGCAGCCGGCTCGAGCAACTCGCCGCCCACCCGGATCTCGTGGCGGCGCTGCTCTCGCTCTCGGAACCCGCGCTCGAGGAAGCGCTCGCAACCTATCCCGCCGACCTCCAGCAGAGCGCCCGCGACGCGCTGCTCGGCGAACAAGAGCAGCTCGAGGCGCTGCACGAGCTCCAGGAGCGCTGCGCGGTGCGCGCCGGGGCCGCCCTCGCCGAGCTCGCGCCGGACGCGCGCAGCGCCTGCGAGCACGTGCTCGACGAGCCCGGCACTGCCGCGCTGCTGCTCGACCACCTGCGCGCCGCACAGGTGCTCGCCGTGGCGCACACATTCGACTCCGCCGGCACCGATGCCGAGCTGGACCGGATCCAGCGCGAGCTCGAACACGAGCGCGAGCTCGAAGCCGAGGCGCAGGCAGCGCGCGAGCAGGCCGCGCTCGAAGCCGCGGCGCGCGCCGAGGAGCGGCGCCGCTGGCGCTCCTGGCGCCACCACTGGGGATATGGGCATACCACCCATCCCTACGACGTCTACACCGGCGGCCGCTGCGATCCGTGGGCCTGGGGCTGGCACCGCCGCTGGCGAGACTGCTGGTAACACCGCGCAGGCGCAGCGGAACGGGCTGGGCAGCTGCGGGCCCCGCTGCTAGGGTGCGCGCGTTTTCTCCACCAGGGACGCTTCCATGCCGATCGAGCGTTTTGTCGTCGTGACCGGGCTTCCGCGCAGCGGCACTACTGTGCTCGCGGCCCAGCTCGACGCCCACAGCCAGCTGGAGCTCTTCTTCGAGCCCTACAACGCGCACAAGAACGCGCCGCCCGCGATCGCGGAGAGCGTGAGCCAGTTCCGCAAGCAGATGACAGCGCTCTACGGCCTGCGCCCGCGCGGGGAGCTGCGCGCGACCGGATTCAAGGAGACCACGATCTCGGCGGAGTCGGTCGCCTGGATGGAGGCGGCCGCGAGCGCCGCCGCGCGGGAATGCCCGGTCAGCGTGATCTGGATCGTGCGCGACCCGGTGCACGTCGCGCTCTCGCTGATCGACGGCGCGCGCAAGTGGTGGGGCCATGAGAACATGCGCTTCGACGCCGAGAGCTTCACGAAATTCCTGCAGGGCGCCGAGCGCTCGCTCGCGAAGCTGCGCCCCTTCTTCGAGCGCTGCGGCGGCGGGCTGGTCTCGTACGAGGCGCTGGCCGAAGAGCCCGAGGCCCTGCTCGCGCAGCTGATGCCCGTGCTCGGGATGCGTTTCGAGCCGCGCCAGCTCCAGTATCACGAAGCCGGGAGCCAGGAGCGCAAGGTGATGGGCGATCTGGGCGTCGCCCGCGAGCCGCGGCCGATGAACGCCGAGTCGATCCGCCAGCGCGACGCCGAAGCCCTGGAGCTGCGCGGAGAGATCGAGCCGGTGCTCGCGCGCCACGGTCGGAGCCTCATCCCGTTCTCGCGCGCGATCCGCGCCGCGCGCTTCGCGACGCAGCTCCCGCAGTAGAGCCTTGTGGTCCCGGTCCGGGAGCGGCCCGGCGCCCCCGCTCGCCCTTGGCTCGCTGCGCGCCGAGGCGGCTTGCACGCCCGGAGCTGATAGCATCCCGCGCGACGGAGGAACCCATGCGCCATGCTCCCACGCTCGCTGCCAGCGCCGCGCTCGCGGCGCTCGTCGGCTGCACGCAGGAAACCCAGAACGAGTTCGGCCGCGCGGTCCAGAACTGGACCGGCACCGACGGCGTGCTCGAGGTCTACGCGGGCGAGAAGCTGGTCAAGCGCTTCCTCGACATCGACAAGCTCACGACCGGTAGCGGCACCCACGACGGCGCTCCGCGCCCCTTCCGCTTCGGCTACGGCGTGCTCGACGCGAACCTGAACGGCCTGAAGGATCCGGGCGAGAAGAAGGTCTACTTCGAGATCAGCGATTACTCGACGTCCTACGTGTTCTACGAGAACCCGGACTAGCGCGCTTCCGATGCGAAACGGGAGCATGAGCGCGCGGCGCATCGCGCGGCTCTGCGCCTGCGCGCTCGTCTGGCTCGGCCCCGGCGGGCTGCGGGCCGACGGGATCGAGGGGAGCTGCGCGCTGCGCTTCGCGGCGAGCTCGACGCTGCACGATTTCGAGGGCGAGGCGCCCTGCGCGAGCGTCGCGATCGCGCCGGGCGCGCAGGGCACCGGCCTCGCGGCGGTCGTCGAGATCGAGATCGCGCAGCTGACGACCGGCATCGCCGCGCGAGACGCGCGCATGCGCGAGATGTTCGACGCGGAGCGCTTCCCGCGGATTCGCGCCTCCGCGACCGATCTCGACCTCGCAGCGCTGCGGCGCGCGGCGGCCGAAATGGCTCCCGCCGAGGCTCTCGCGTTCGAGCTGCAGATCGGCGCGCAGCAGCGCCGCGTCGTTCCGCGCCTCTCCGGCTGGCGGGAAGCGGCCGGAGGCAGCCTGCACTTCCTCGCGAGCTTCGAGGTCTCGCTGCAGAGCTTCGGGCTCCAGGCGCCCACGGTGATGAGCCTGGTGCGGGTCGCAGATCGGGTCCGCGCAGAAATCGAAGTCGAGGTCCGCGGCCTGCCGCCGGAGGCGCCCCCGACCGGGCGTTGATCTCGAGCAGGCTCCCGGCGAGAATGCAGGCCGCATGAAGTACCTCCACACGATGGTCCGCGTCCGGAATCTCGAAGCGTCGCTGGACTTCTACTGCAAGCAGCTCGGGCTGGTCGAGCTCGGCCGCCACGAGGTCGCGCCCGGGCGCTTCACGCTGGTATTCCTCGCCGCGCCCGGCGATGAATCGGCACAGATCGAGCTGACCTGGAACTGGGATGCCGAGGACTACCAGGGCGGGCGGAATTTCGGTCACGTCGCCTATCAGGTCGACGATCTCTACGCGATCTGCGAGCGCCTGCGCAGCGCGGGCGTCACGATCCATCGCCCGCCGCGAGACGGGCACATGGCCTTCGTGCGCTCCCCAGACGGAATCTCGATCGAGCTGCTCCAGAAGGGCCCGGCGCTGCCGCCGCGCGAGCCCTGGGCCTCGCTGCCGAACGTCGGGAGCTGGTAGCCGCCGCTGCGCGAGGCCGGGATCGCCCGCGCGCCTTGACGGCGGCCCTGCGCGCCCCGATGCTGGGCACTCACTCGCGCGCCCGCGAGGAGCAGCCCGATGGCCTGGCAGCGCAGCGCCTGCATCCTGTGCAGCATCAACTGCGGCATCGAGATCGAGCTCGATGGGCGGCGCATCGCGCGCGTCCGCGGCGACAAACAGCACCCCGCGTCGCAGGGCTACACCTGCGAGAAGCCCGCGCGTCTCGACCACTACCAGAACGGGCGCCACCGCCTGACGCAGCCGCTGCGCCGGCGCCCGGACGGGAGCTTCGAGCCGATCGACTGGGACACCGCGATCGCCGAGATCGCCGCGCGCTTCCAGCAGGTCCGCGCCAGCCACGGTGGCCAGTCGATCCTCTACTACGGTGGCGGAGGTCAGGGAAACCACCTGCCCGGCGCCTACGCACGCGCCACGCGCGCGGCGCTCGGCTCCGTCTGGGCCTCGAATGCACTGGCGCAGGAAAAGACCGGAGAGTTCTGGGTCGACGGGCACCTCTACGGCAACCCGAGCTGCCACACGGCACCAGATTTCGAGCACGCGGAGGTCGCCGTCTTCGTCGGCAAGAATCCGTGGCAATCGCACGGCTTCCCGCGCGCGCGCGCAGTGCTGCGCGAGATCGCGCGCGATCCGAAGCGCGCGCTGGTCGTGATCGACCCGCGCCGCACCGAAACCGCGGATCTCGCGGACTACCACCTGCAGCTGCGCCCCGGAACCGATGCCTTCCTGCTCGCGGCACTGCTCGGAACGCTCGTGCAAGAGGACCGCCTCGATCGCGACTTCCTGCGTGAACACACGAATGGAGCCTCGCGCGTCCTCGACCTGCTCTCCGAGCTTCCCGTCGCCGACTACAGCGCGCGCGCGGGAGTGCCGGAGAAGCTGCTGCGCGAGGTCGCGAACCGGATCAGCGCTGCGCAGAGCGTCTCGATCCTCGAGGACCTCGGACTCCAGCAATCGCCGCACAGCACGCTCGGCTCCTATCTCGAGAAGCTCATCTATCTGTTGACCGGGAACTTCGCGAAGCGCGGCGCGATGAACCTGCACAGCCACTTCGGCGCGCTGGTCGGCCGCGGCCGCGAACGGCGCAGTCCCGTCAGCGGCCAGCGCGTGATCGCCGGCATGCTGCCCTGCAACGCGATCGCAGACGAGATCCTGACCGATCATCCGCGCCGCTTCCGCGCGCTGCTGGTCGAGAGCGCGAATCCGGCGCACTCGCTCGCCGACAGCGCTCGCATGCGCGAGGCGCTCGCGGCGCTCGAGCTCGTGGTCGTGATCGACGTCGCGCTGACCGAAACCGGCCGCTGCGCGCACTACGTGCTGCCGGCGGCCTCGCAGCTCGAGAAGTGGGAGGCTACTTTTTTTGCGCTCGAGTTCCCGCGCAACGTGTTCCAGCTCCGCGCGCCGCTGCTGCCCGCGCTCCCGGGAACGCTGCCCGAGGCGGAGATCCACAGCCGCCTGCTGCGCGCGCTCGGCGCGTACACGGACGCCGACCTCGCACCGCTGCACGCCGCCGCCGCGGAAGGTCGCGCGGCCTATCAGCGCGCGTTCTTCCAGCTGCTGGCGGCGCGCCCCGCGCTCGCCGCCAGCGCGCCCGTACTCCTCTACGAAACCCTGGGCCCGACCCTGCCGGAGGGCGCGGCACCCGCCGCGGTGCTGCTGGCACTCGCGCTCCAGTGCGCGCAGTCCTACCCGGAATCGCTCCGGCGCGCGGGCTTCGACGGCGACGCGAGCGCGCAGGGCCAGGCGCTCTTCGACGCGATCCTGGCCAGGCGCTCGGGCGTGGTATTCACGGTCGACGACTACCCGGAGACGTGGCGGCGCCTCGAGACTCCTGGCGGCCGCGTCGAGCTCGAGATTCCGGAGCTGCTCGAGGAGCTGGCCGCGCTGCGCAGCGAAGACCCTTCGCGGCGCGACCCGCAGTTTCCCTTCGTGCTGGCCGCGGGCGAACGCCGCACCAGCACCGCGAACACGATCTTCCGCGACCCGGGCTGGCGCAAAAAGGACGCCGCCGGCGCGCTGCGCATGCACCCGGCGGATGCGGCGCGCCTCGGCCTCGCCGACGGCGGCCGGGCGCGCATCACGACGAAGCGCGCGAGCGCGCTCGCGGTCGTCGAGCTCAGCGACACGCTGCAGCCGGGATATGCGTCGCTTCCGAACGGGCTCGGCCTCTCGAACCCCGACGAGAGCGGCCGCCTGGTTGCGCAGGGCGTCGCGCCGAACGAGCTGACCGCGAGCGAAGATCGCGACTGGATCGCCGGCACCCCCTGGCACAAGCACGTGCCGGCGCGCATCGAGGCGGTCTAGGACTTCCTTCGTTCGCCTGCGGCTCACTGCGCGGGCGGGGGCGCCGGTACTGGCCCGGGACAGCTCCACTCGAGCGCCGCGACCTCGGGCTTCCGGAACACGCCGATCCGCTCGAGCTCGCCGCCCTGGTGGCAGATGCGCGCCTTCGGGTTCATCGCGCTGCTGGCCTGGATTGCCTCCGCGATCATCACGACGGGCCCGCGGCTGCGCGAATCGAGGACCCGCATCTCGCAGCCCGGCGTCCGACACTGGAGGCTGTAGCTGTTCCCGATCAGCGAGATCGGAAACAGCGCCCCGGCGTCCTCGACGACGAAGCGCCCCTGTTGCAGCTCCATGTGGCTGTGCTCGATCGCGACCTGATGGTGCGCCTCCCAGGGCTTCTCGGCCTCGCTGCCGCGCGTCAGGTGGAACGCGATGAAGTCCGGCCCGGCCTCGCCTGCCGTTCCGACATAACATCCATCGCAGTGCAGCGAGCCGTTCCGGATCTCGAAGCCCTTCTTGCGGGCCACCACCTCGACGGTCTGCAGCTTCCCGCCGACGGACTGCTGGGAGTCCTGCAGGTAGCCCACGCCAACCCCCCCGATCGACACGCGCTCGAGGGTCACGAAGTCGCTCTGGTCCGCGAAGCGCCGGCCGGTCACGTAGATCCCGATTTCGGCACCGTCGATCACCAGATCCCGCAGATTCACGAAGTGCGAGATCGCCGAGGCGGCGTTGTCCGCGCTGATCTTCACGCCGACGCCGGCGCCCCGCGCATCGAGCGTGAAATCGCGCAGCGAGAGAAAGCTCGCGCCGCAGACGTCGATCATCGTGCCGCCCGCGGGCCCGGTCCAGCGCAGCGTCGTGCCGGCCGTCGGAAAGCGCGGCACGGTCGTCATCAGCCCCGCGCTGCTGCCCTGCAGGATCACGGAATTGCGCACCGTGGCGGTGCTGCAGCCGCCGAGCGAGATCGTCTCCGAGACTTCGAAGCTCCCGTCCCCGAGCGCGACCGTGCACCCCGAATCGAGCTGGTAGCCGGCCGGCCCGCAGCGCTTCGCGATCAGCGCCCCGACGTCGATCTCCGGCTCCGCCGCGGCCGCGGCCGCCAGCCAGAACAGAATCCAGCCGAGCAGCCACATGCGCGAGCTCTCTAGAGACCCGACCGCGCGCGCGAGGCGGATCGGAGTGGTGGAGGCGGCGGGAATCGAACCCGCGTCCGCATGGCGTCCAGACGCCGCGTCTACGTGCGTAGGCTCCGATCGGTTCTCGGTGCGGACTGGCTCGGCGCCACGCGCGCCCGCACCCAGCTCCAGTGATTCTCGCCCCGGGCGACTAGGAGCCGCGTGCCCGGAGCCAGCCTTCTGATGACACCCGCTACCCGCCAGAAGGCGTCGCGGACGGATGTCGCTACGCTAGTTTCAGCTAGGCAGCGAGAGCGTAGTCAGTGTCGGCAGTTATCACTACCAACTTGCCGCCTGTTTAGCGACGGTACGACGACGTCGGCACGCAGCGACGACCTTCGACCATCCGTCGAAACCGATCGCCCCCGAATCGGGCAAGAGCCTAATCGCGGGCCGCCGGGGCGCAAGGCCCAGAGCTCGCAGCAGTGCCCGCCCGGCAGCGCTCAGGGCTCGCCCTGGAAGTGCTTGCGCAGGTATTCGGCAAAGGGCTCGTGGGGCAGCGGGCGGCCCAGCAGATAGCCCTGGACGTCGCTGCAGCCGTGGCGGCGCAGGAACGCGAGCTGCTCCTCGGTTTCGACGCCCTCGGCCACCGCGCGCAGGCCCAGGCTCTGCGCGAGCGCGAGGATGGCCGAGGTCAGCGTCACGTCGGCCTGGTTGCCGGGGATGTCGGAGATGAAGCTGCGGTCGATCTTGATCCGCGAGAGCGGGAAGCGGCGCAGGTACGAGAGCGACGAGTAGCCGGTGCCGAAGTCGTCGAGCGTGAGCTGCAGGCCCAGCGCGCGCAGGCCCTGGACGGCCGCGCGGGTCGGCGCGTCGTCGCGCATGATCGTGCTCTCGGTGATCTCGAGCTCGAGGCCCTCGGCCGGGAGGCCGGCGTCGCGCAGCGCGCGCGCGACCGTGGCCACGAAATCCACGCTCGCGATCTGCTGCACGGAGACATTCACCGCGACGCGCAGCGGGCGGCCGAGCTCCTCGCGCCACTCGACCGCGCGCCGGCACGCGCTGCGCAGCACCCACTCGCCGATCGGCCCGATCAGGCCGATCTCCTCCGCGACCGGAATGAACTGGTCCGGCGGCACCAGGGTCCCGTCCGGCCCGCGCATCCGGATCAGCGCCTCGGCCGAGTGCACCGCGCCGGTCGCGGCATCGCAGATCGGCTGGAAGTGCAGCTCGAAGCGGTCGCGCTCGAGCGCCTCGCGCAGCCAGGCGCCCATCTCGATCCGCCGAGCACTCTCGCGGTTCATCGCCACGTCGAAGAAGCGGTAGCCCCCGCCCTCCTGCTTCGCGGCGTACATCGCGGTGTCCGCGCGCGAGAGCAGGGTTCCAGAATCCTCGCCGTCGTGCGGGTAGAGCGCGATGCCGATGCTCGCCGAGCCGAACACGCGCGAGCCGGCGACCTCGATCGGCTCCGAGAAGACCGCGAGCGCGCGCTGCGCGACCTGCGCGGCGTCCTGCGGCTGCTGGATCTCCGGCAGCAGGATCGTGAACTCGTCGCCGCCGAGGCGCGAGAGCTGGTTGCCGTCGTCGGCGCCCGGCGCGAGGTTGCGCGCGACGACGTCGTTCGTGCGTACGGCTCGCCGCAGCCGCCGCGCGACTTCGCAGAGCAGCTGATCTCCGACGTCGTGCCCGAGGCTGTCGTTCACGTGCTTGAAGCTGTCGAGATCGAGGAAGAGCAGCGCCATGCCCGTCGCGTCGCGCCGCGCGCGGCGCAGCCCGCGCTCCAGGTTCTCCTGGAAGAGCCGGCGGTTCGGGAGCTGGGTCAGGCCGTCGTAGTAGGCGAGGCTGCGAATGCGGGAGGCGGCGCGCTCCCGCTCGAAGACGCGCCCGAGCTGGCTCCCGACGTCGCCGAGCAGGTCGAGCAGCCCCGGGTCGCGCGCGAGCGCCTCCGGATGGAAAAACTCGAGCACCGCCACGACCTCACCGTCTGCGAGCACGGGAAGGCCGATCCCCGCGCGAACTCCGAGCTCGCCGGCCCGATTGCAGGGAAAGTTCGGATCGACCATCACATTCTCGATCCATTCGGGTTGGCCTCCCGCGAGCACGCGCCCGGGGAGGCCCACGCCCGGCGCGAAGCTCATGGAGTTCGACGCTGCGACGATCCTCGCATAGCGCTCTGGATCGTCGAGGGACCAGAGACCCGACGTAATCAGTCGCGCGTCCGGGCCCAGCAGATAGGCGTGCCCCACGGGCCAACCCGTGAAGCGGCAGACCTCTCTGAGGCAGACGCGCAGCGCGGCCTCCGGCGAGGTAGACGCGTTCGCTGCCGTAGCGGTCCGCCGCAGCAGCTCGACCGATCGCGATTCGCGCCGGATCTCGACGCTCGCACGCTGCAGCTGGATCTCCGCGCGCCGCCCTGCGAAGAGAAAGGCCCAGCTGAGCATTCCCGCGGCAGCCGTCGCACTGATGCAGTCGAAGAGCAGGTGCACGCCGTCCTGCTGCAGCGGAAGGGGGTCCGGCAGCGCGGCGCCCGCGAGCTCGGCGCCCCAGAATCCGAGCGCCGTCAGCATCACGATGCCCGTCCCGAGCGCCGTGCCCCTCGAACCGGAGACGACCCCCGCGAGCATTGGAAGCAGCGCCAGCCATTCGAAGGCCGTAGAACGCAGCCCGCCCAGCTGCGTCGCAGACCCGACGAGGCCCGCGTACACGATCGCGCACAGCACGCAGGCGGCGCGGTCGACCCGGCGCGTGCGCTGCAGCCACCACGAGTTGAGCGGGTACAGCAGCGTCGCAGCCGCGACGCACGCAGCCAAGATCGGGGCTCCCTGGCTCGTGACCACGATCGCTTCGCAGAGGCCGAACACGAACAGTACGAGCGACGCGATCCGGATCAGTCGGTAGCGCTGCTGCTCTCCGCTGTCGAACTCGTCGCGAGAGAGTCCAGCGGAGACGTACCGCTCGAGCCAGTCGGAAAGCTTGGGTTTGCGCGGCATATGCGCCCCGAATTGCGCTGTCGCTGGATTCGGTGCACCCGGACGCGAACTTGAAGGTGAAACCCCGAGGCCGCTCCGGGAATTCTCCTGAGCTGCGCCGGAATCAATCCGGTACTGCTCGCCGGTACTCCGCGGCGTCGCCCGCGGTCTTGCGCATCAGCTCCTCGTCGCTGTGCTTGCGCCAGAGGTCGAGCAGGCCCTGGCCGAGCGGATCGCAGCCGTTCCGCAGCGGCGCGCCGTCGTCGAGGATCGCGCGCCGCACGGCGCGCGCGGCGACCGCGGCCGGCGTGTAGTGCGCGCGCACGCCCTCGCGCGCGGAGTTCATCTTCTCCGCCATCGCGCGGTATTCCGGGTACCGAGCCGCCTCGGGCATGCGCTCGGAGTTCGCCAGCATGTCCGTCTCGATCGGCCCCGGCAGGATCTCGACCACGCGGATGCCGAAGGGTGCGAGTTCGGCGCGCAATCCGTCCGAGAGGATGCCGACCGCGGCCTTGCTCGCGCGATAGGCGCAGTAGAACGGGATCGCCGCGAGGTAGGAGCTCGAGGTGATGTTGCAGATCACGCCGCCGCCGCTCTCGCGCAGTGCCGGGATCGCGCGGCGCGTCACCTCGAGCAGGCCGAACAGGTTCGTCTCGAAGATCGCGCGCCACTGCTCGATCGGCTGGTGCTCGACCGGCAGGTACTCACATTCGAGTCCCGCATTGTTCACGAGCACGCGCAGCCCGCGCGGGATCTCGATCGAGCCCGGGTTGCAGACGTCGAGCTTTGCGACGCGCAGCGAGCCGCCCTGATCGGCCGCGAGGCCCGGCAGATCCCAGCCGGCCTGCGGGTCGCGCATCGTCGCGACGACCTCGAAGCCGGCCTCCGCGAGGTCGAGCGCGATCGCGCGCCCGAGACCGCGGCTGGCTCCGGTGACGACTGCGACTCCCTGCGGCTGCATGGCGGACCTCCCGATCGGCGTGGCCGCGCATGGTACACGTCCGAGCGCGCGCGGAGCGCGAGAACGCGCTTCCCCCGCGACCGCGCGCGCCGTACCCTGCGGCTCCGATGAGCCGCGCCGTGTCTCGCCCTCCCGCACTGCTGCGACGCCGGGATCTGCTGCGCGGCGCGCGCGATCTGAGCCTGCTCGCGCTGTTGCCGCGCATTGCTATCGCCGCCGCGACCGATGCGCTGCGCGGGCAGATCGGCCAGCCGGGCGTGTTTCTGGCAGCCGCCGAGCTCGAGTGTCTGCGCGCGCTGTGTGCGCATTTCATCCCCGGGCCACCGCGAGATCCGGATCCCGGCGCCGCCGAGGCCGGCGCGGCCGAGTACATCGACTTGATGCTAGGCGCGTTCACGCGCAACCCTCCCCCGCTCTTCGCCGGCGGCCCCTTCAGCCAGCGCGACGGCAGCGGGCCGAACTCCTTCGCCGAATTCATCCCGCTGGATGCGCTCGAGGAGCGCATCTGGCGCACGCGCATCGAGGGCAGCCGCGGCCTGCCCGAACGCGAGTGGAACGGGCCGGTCGTCGGCTGGCAGGAGCGCTACCGCAGCGGTCTCGCCGCGCTCGATCGCGCGGCGCGCCGGCTCGGCGCCGAGCGCTTCTCGGAGCTCTCCGAATGGCGCGCGCGCTGGCTCTTGCGCCTCGCCTGGGGGGAGTTCGGCGACTTCCTCGATCTGGCCTTCGCGCACACCCTCGAGGGCACCTACGGCGCGCCCGAGTACGGCGGCAACCGCGACCGCGTCGGCTGGACCTACACGCAATGGCCCGGGGATCACCAGCCGCACCACTACTCGGATGCGGAGATCTCCGAGCCCGACGCGGACCAGGCCGAGCAGGTCGCGCAGGCGCGCCGCGCGGCACGCGAGGCGCGCGAGGGCGAGGAGGTCGCGCCGCGCGTGCCGGATCCCGGCCCGCCGCCGCAGCCGCGCGCGGCCGCGCGCACTGCGGTGCGCGCATGAGCCGGCACGCGGTCGTGATCGGATCCGGTGCCGGCGCTTCCGTCGCCGCGTGGGTGCTGGCCGTGGCCGGCTTCGAGGTCACGCTGCTCGAGAAGGGCCGCAACTACTTCCGAGGCCTCGGCCAGCCCGGCGCCGCATCGCTGCCGCTCTTCGGCGGCGACGAGATCCGCGCCGCACGCAACCTGCCCGGCGTCGACCCGCTCGCGGAGCCGCGCACCGCGCGCAGCCAGAGCGAGGCGGAGGACGGCGTCGCGCGCTCGAGCGTCGGCGACGTAAACCACCTCGCGAACACCGTCGGAGGCGGCACCACGCACTGGGACGCGAAGGTCCCGCGCTTCTTCGACTTCGACTTCGAGATGCGCTCGCGCTACGGGCCGATCGAGAACGCGGACCTCGCCGACTGGCCCTTCGCCTACGCCGAGCTCTCGCCCTACTACGACGCCGTCGAGGCGCTGATGGGCGTGCAGGGCGACCTCGCGGCGACGCCCGAATTCGTGCTGCGGCACGCGCCGCGGGGACCCTACCCGATGCCGCCGAGCCCGCCGATGTACGCGAGCCTCGTCTGGGCCGAGGCCGCGGCCGCGCTCGGCTATCAGCCGATGCCCTTTCCGATGGCCGCGAACTCGCGCTTCTACGACGGCCGCCCGGCCTGCACGAACTGCGGTTACTGCTCCGGACACGGTTGCCCGATCAACGCGCGCGGCGGCGCGGCGGTGGTCTTCGTGCACCGCGCGCTGCAGGCGGGCGCCAAGCTCGTGACGCGCGCCTGTGTCACGAAGATCGCGACGGACGCCTCCGGGCGCGCGACCCACGTCGAGTACCTCGCCGGCCCCGAGCTGCGCCCGGAGCGCATCCCGGCCGACGTCGTGATCCTGGCGGCCTCGGCGATCGAGAGCGCGCGGCTCGCGCTGCTCTCGCGCGGCCCGGCGCATGCCTCGGGTCTCGGCAACGCGAGCGACCGCGTCGGCCGCACGCTCTGCTTCCACAGCTCGGTCTTCGCGGGCGGCACGCTGCCGCAACGCCTGCACGCGCACCGCGGCCGCAGCACCAGCCACTGTCTGCTCGAGCCCGCGATCCCGGACACGCAGTCGACGCTCGCGCGCTGGGCCGGCCTGCCCTTCGTGCGCGGCGGCGTCTGCGAGCTCGGCGGCGCGCCCTACCTGCTCGACGAAGCGCTGACCTACGACGCGCTCCCGCAGCCGCGCTCCTCGCACAAGGATCTGATGCGCAGCTCTGCCGTGCGCGACCGCAACCTCGCGCTGCAGATGCTCGGCGAAGACCTGCCGCAGCTCGCCAACCGCGTCGACCTCGACCCGGAGATCCGCGACGTCTACGGCGTACCGGTCGCGCGTATCAGCTACAGCCTGCACCGCCACGAGAAGCTGGCGTCGTGGATCTGGGGCCGACGGCTGCAGAAGATCGCGCAGGCGGCAGGGGTCGAACGCAGCTACTTCACGCCGGCCGGGCTGCTCGGGGCGGAGGGCCTCTCTGCGAGCCGGCACATGGCGGGGACGCTGCGCATGGGCCACGACCCCGGCAGCTCGGTCACGGACGCCTTCGGGCGCATCCACGGCGCAGACAACGTCGTCGTCTGCGACGGCTCGAGCTTCCCGACCTTCTCCGGCGTGAACCCGACGCTCACGATCATGGCGGTCTCGCTGCGCGCCGCGACCGCGCTCGCCTACGGCGAAGACCAGGCGCGGCGCGGCCCGCACGCGCGCAATGTGGGACTAACGAATCTCGCCTGAGCCCGGGTCGGGCGCGAGCTCCAGCACCCGCATCGAGAGGTCCGCCTCGCGCAGCCAGGCACGCTCGGGCGGCGTGTAGCCCTCGTACTGATAGGGCCGGAAGGCCATCGGGTGTTCCGCCTGCAGCAGCACCCGGCCGGCCGGGGCTTCGCGCGTGCCTCGCACGGGGTAGAGATGCTGCGCGTTCAGCAGCACGACGCGCGCGGCCGGATCCCAGGCCTGTTTGCGGTCCGGCATCGCGCCGCCGAAGGCAGGACGCCGGAGATTCGGGCCGACCAGCGTGAGCTCGCGCCGCTGCCGGCCGAAGCGCTGCGCGGCCTCGCGCGCGAAGTCTGCCGGAAAGACCTGGCGCAGCGGCTCCGCGAAGTTCCAGGCCGCCTGCGCGAAGAGCGCCGCGGCAAGCGGTGGACCGAGGCGGCGCCGGAGCGCGCGCGGCACCAGCTGCGCCCACGCGACCGCGGACGCGAGGCAGAGAAAGGGCACGGCCTGACGCACCTGGCGCCCGAAGACGCCGATCCGCTCGAGGCCCAGCGAGAAGAACGCGAGCGCGGCGTAGATCGCGAGCGCGAGGCCGAGCCAGAGCCCCGCGCGCGCGGAGTCCGGCCCGCGGCGCTTTGCCAGCAGCGCGGCCCCGACGGCTCCCGCCGCGAAGGCGAGCGCGATCCCGCGCTCGGCGGCCCACAGGTACGCGAAGGGCAGGCTCGCGCCCTCGGAGAAATCCGCCTGCGTGCGCGCGAGCTCGCTGAAGCGCGCGGTCTGGACCCACAGCGGCTCGCCGGTCAGCGGCCACGTCAGCAGCGAGAAGCCGAGCGGCCAGATCGCGAGCCCTAGCGCGCAGCCCGCGCCACTGCGCAGCGCGTCGGCGAGCGTGCGCGCGCGCAATACCTGCACCGCGGCGGCCAGGCCGCTGCCGAGCCAGGCACCGTTGTAGGCCATGAAGCCGGCGCCCGCGACGCAGCCGACCGCAAAGCCGCTGCGCGCCCTGCGCGCCGGCTCCAGCGCGAGCCACAGCGCGAGCAGGTTCAGCGCGAGCGAGAGGTCGTAGGGGTGCAGGTGTCGCGAGTAGTAGAAGAGCGAATTCGAGGCGGCCGCGAGGCCCGCGGCGCAGAGCGCCTCGCGGGGTCCGGCGCCGCTGCGCCGCGCGAGGCCGAAGACGAGCGCGATACAGGCCAACGACGCGCAGGCGAGCACGAGCGCCCCCGCTCCGGCCGTCCGCTCGATCGCGGCATGACGCACCGGCTCGCCCTGCAGCGCCATCCAGATCCCCTGGACCGCGGCGGCGAAGACACCGAACAAGGTAAAGCCCGTGTGGTCCGGCGAGAGCGCGAGGGATTCGCAGGCCGCGCGCAGATCGCCGCCCGCGATCGCGAGCAGCAGCGACCAGCTGCGCAGGTAGCGGTTCTCGTCGGGCCAATAGCCCTGGCCGCCACCGGCGACCAGCGCGACCCGCAGCAGCGCCGAGAGCGCGAGCAGCCCCGCGAGGCCGAGCCGCGCGCGGCGCCAGGCGCGCGCCTGCGCGGCGTCGCCCTGCGCATCCGCGCGCGGCGCCGCGGAATCGCCTGCACCCCCGCCCGCAGCGCTCACGGCGGCGGCTCGAGCACGCCCTGCAGCTCGGCGGCGAGGCGCTCCGCGACCCGCCGATGCAGCTCGGCATTCGGATGCCGGTCGCGCGCGCTGACCACGAGCTCCGAGCTCGCGCGCCCCTCGAGAAGCTCGCCCACGTCGAGCGTGCGCCAGCCCTCGCGCTGGGCGAGTGCCCGCAGCGCGGCCCAGCCGGGCTCCTCGCCGGGCCGGCTCAGATCCGGCCAGCGCAGCAGCCAGAGCGGCGCGCGCCCTCCCCGGCTCGCCAGCGCCGCGAGCGCGCGCAGCTGCTCTGCGTGACGTGCGAAGATCTCCGGGTCGGAGAAGGCCGCTGCGATGCGCTCGCCGAGGGTGGCGTCGTAGGCGCCGGGCGAAATCCAGACGCGGTGATAGAAGTGACGCAGCAGCTCGACGCGCTCGAAGCAGGGGAGCCACGCGGCGCGGCCCGCGGGCGGCGCCGCGTAGTCGCGCGGCGCGGCGTCCAGGATGTCGTTGGCGGTGTAGCTCAGCACGGCTGCAGCGACGGCGCCGGGCCCGGACGCGAAGTGCCGCAGCAGCTCGGCCTGCTCGAGAGGTCCGCCGCCTACGCTCGAGAGGACGACCACGTGCAGGTCGGGCAGCAGCGCGCGCAGCCGATTGCCGAAGCGGTCGCCGACCTCCGCGAGCCCGGAGCCGAACGCGAGCGAATCGCCGACGACGAGCGCATTCGGTCCGCGCGCGGAGAGCGGCAGGCCCGAATCGCGCAGCCCGTAGGCATCGGCGTGATAGTGCCGGCGAGCGAAATTGCGCGAGAGCCAGCCGAAGGAATCGCTCTCGGTCCACAGATATTGGAAGTAGACCTCGGCCGCGAGCCAGGGCAGCCAAGCCAGCCAGATCGCGGCGGCGAGCGCTCGGAGTGTCTTCGCAATCCGGAGCCACTGCAGCGCCGCGACCGCGGGGATTGCGCCTGTCACGAACAGCGCCGCGCCGAGCGCAAGCCAGCACACCGCACCAAGCGTCTCGGATCGCGCGGAGCTTGTAAAGCGCAGGTGGGCCTCTGCTGAACGCCCCGCTGCATGCCGCGCTCGCGGGAGCTGCTCTCGTCGCCTGGGCCAGCCTCGCGTGGCGACTCGCGCGCGCGGCCGCGCCGGAATCGGCCGCAGTCGACCGCGCCGCGCTGGCCGCAGCCCTCGGCAGCGCGGGCCTCGCCTGGAGCTGCGCAGCAGCGGCCCGGCTCGCGGCTCCGGGCTTCGAGCCGGCGCTGGCAGTGTCCGCGGCGCTCGCGCTGCTCGCGCACGCGCTGCCTTTTTTGCGCGGCAGCGCGGGCGTGGGAGCCACGGGAAGCGTGGCCCCGCGCGTCTCGGAACTCGCGGCGCTGCTGGCCGGCAGCGCTCCCGTCGCGCTGATCGCGCTCTGCTACCACACGGGCGACTGGAGCGCGCACTACTGGAACAGCGCGGCGATCGCGGGCGGCGCGCTTCCGCTCGCGTATCCGAGCGATCCCGCGCTGCCGCTCCCCTACCACTACGCGATCGACCTGCTCGCGGCGGTCTCTGGCGCGCTGCTGCCGATCGACCCCGAGTGGCGCTTCGATGCGCTGATCTGGCTCTGCTGGCTGTGCGCGAGCGCGCTGGCGGCCTGGCTCGTGCGCCTGCTGACGCCGCAGGGCCGCCTGCGCGCGCTCGGCCTCGCGCTCGGCCTCGCGCTGCTGGGCGGAGGCGCGGCCTGGCTCGTCGCGCCCTGGACGCACAACGAGGGCGAGGCGCTGCTGCGCGCCTCGGGCCTCGAGCCGTTCTGGTTTCGCGCCGGGCTCTTCGGCGCGTTCACGGATCTCGGGCACGAGATCGTGAATTTCCCCGCGCTGCACTACTTCTTCAACCCGCCGATGGCGCTCGGGATCCCGATCGGGCTCGGCTTCGCGATCCTCTACACGGAATGGTGCCGGGCGCGGCGGCCCGCCGCGCTCGCCGCGGCGGCGCTCGCGCTGGCTTCGCTAGGCCTCGCACAGGTGGCCTGGCTCGCGGTGCTCGCAGCCGCAGTCGCGCTGCACGCAGCGCTGGACGCGCTGCGCGGCGAGGGCTCGCGCGACGCCTCGCTGTGGCAGCGGATCGCGCAGAGCGTCGCGCCGGGCAGCGCGCTGCTGCTGCTCGCCGCAGCGCTCGCGGCATTCGCGGCCGGGGGCGCTGCTTCGCTCGCGGCGGGCGCCGCGGACCCGGCGGACTTCGCGTGGCTCCGGGGTCTGCGGCTCCGCGTCTCCGAGCTGCCCGCCTACTACCTCGCGAGCTTCGGAATTCCGGGTCTGCTCGCTGCGCCGGTCGCAGTCGTAGCACTCGGGCGCGGCGGGCCCGCGGGCTTCCTCGCCTGCGTCGCGCTGGTCGCGGCCGCGCTGCCGCACGTCGTCTGGTACCGGCACTCGAACGTCGACAACCTGAAGTTCTTCTGCATCGCGGGTGTGGCGTTCGGGCTGCTCGCGAGCCGCGGCCTGCTGGCGCTGCGCCGAGCGCTTCCGGGCCGCGCCGGGGCAGTGGCGGTTGCCGCGCTGCTCGCCGGCAGCGTCGCGACGCCGCTGCTGCACACCGCACTGCGGCTGCGCGTCGCGCCCGACTACGTGCTCACGCTGGTGCGCCGCGAAGTGCCGGCCGGGCCAAAGCTGCAGCCGCTCTTCGCCGAGCTGTGGCCGGCGCCGATGCGCGCGGCCGCCTGGCTGCGCGAACAGATGGGGCCGCGCGAGCTGCTGCTCGTCGTCGCGGCGTCCCCGGACCCGCTGTATGTGCAATCCGTCACCGGCCGCAGCCTCGCCGATCCGGGTTATGCCGGCTATCCGGCGCTCGCGCTGCCCGAGGCCTGGCTGCGCGCGCGCAGCGCGTGGTTCGAACGCGCGCGCCGCTTCGAGCCGGCCGCGCTCTGCGCCGCACCGGCCGCGGGCCTCTGGATCTACGCCGACGAGCGCGCGCAGGACGCCGCAGCGCGGGCCGCGCTCGCGGCCGCCGAGCGCGCCGGTCTGCTCGCGCTCGCGCATCGAGAAGCAGACGCGCGCGCCAGCGTCCGCGTGTACCGCGCGTGCCCGTCCGGGCCGCCCGCACCGTGAGCCAAAGGCGAAGACGCTGACGGAGCGGCCCACTTCACGCCCACAGCGTGCCGCTTCAGGAGTCGCGTGATGGCATTCGGTCGCGAGCGCGTCAGGCGCCCGTATCGCGTCGAATCATCACCCGCTTGCCGCGGATCTTGCTGCGGCGCAGCGCGTCGATGACCTGATCCGCCGCGTCGGCGGGCACTTCGACGAGCGAGAAGTCGTCCGCGATCTCGATCGCGCCGATCGCCGAGCCCGGGACGCCGGCCTCGTTGGCGATCGCACCGACGATGTCGCCGGGGCGCAGCCCGCCGGCCCGGCCCGTGCCGATGAACAGCCGCACACGGTCCCACGCGCGTTCGCCGCGGCCACTCTCCTGCCGGCGGTCGGGCCCGCGTTCGCGTCCGCGCGGCTGGCCGCGCTCCTTTCCGCGCGACCCCTGCGCGCGCGGGCCGCGCTCGCGCGACGGCCCCGGGCCGCGCTCGCGCCGCTCCGGCAACTGCGGGATCGGAATGTCCTGCTCGTCGGCCCGCGCGCCCTCTTCGTCGTGGCTCGCCTGGTGCGCGAGCTTGACCGCGGCCGCCGCGACGTCGAAGGGGTCGAACTCGGAGGCGAGGTCCTCGACCAGCTTGCGGAACGGGTCGAGCTCGCCGGCCTGCACCGCCTCCTGGAGCGCCGCGCGCGTCAGCTCGAGGCGCCGATTGCGCAGGTCGTTCACCGTCGGGAGCGTGCCGACGGCGATCGTCTGTTTGGTCGCGTACTGGATGTTGCGCAGCAGGCGGTGCTCGCGCGGCTCGACGAAGGTGATCGCGACGCCCTCGCGCCCCGCCCGCCCGGTGCGACCGATCCGGTGCACGTAGGCGTCGGGCTCGGTCGGGACGTCGTAGTTGAAGACGTGGCTGACGTGCTCGATGTCGAGACCGCGCGCAGCGACGTCGGTCGCGATCAGCAGATCGGAGCTGTTGCTGCGAAAGCGCTTCATCACGCGGTCGCGCTGCTCCTGCGGGAAGCCGCCGTGCAGCGCCTCGGCGCGATAGCCGCGCGCGTTCATCGCCTCGGCCAGCTCGTCCACCTCGAGGCGTGTGCGGCAGAACACGATCGCCGAGGTCGGGCACTCCATGTCGAGCACGCGGCCGAGCGCGGCGTGCTTATGGGGGCGCGCCACGACGTAGGCCACCTGGCGCACGCGCGGCGCCGCGCCCGCCTGCGTGCGCGGGGGGGCGATCGCGATGCGCACCGGGTTCTTCAGGTGCTTCTCGGCGATGGAGAGGATGCGCTTCGGCAGGGTCGCCGAGAACAGCACCGTCTGCCGCTGCTCGGGCGTGCGCTTCAGGATCGCGTCGAGGTCCTCGGCGAAGCCCATGTCGAGCATCTCGTCGGCCTCGTCGAGCACGACGACTCGCACGCCCCCTAGATCGAGCGTGCCGCGCTCGATGTGGTCGAGCGCGCGGCCGGGGGTCGCGACGACGACCTCCGCGCCGCGCTGGAGCGCGCGCAGCTGCTGGCCGATGTGCTGGCCACCGTAGATGGGCAGCACGGTTGCGTGCTTCTCGCGGCCATAGCGATGCAGCGCCTCGGCCACCTGCA
>CAYTJA010000302.1:0-2276 GCA_964437835.1 uncultured Spirochaetales bacterium | reverse complement strand
GTCGCCTTCCGCGGGATCGATCCCCCCCGAGGCACCGGGAATTCCGTCGTTGCCGGTGTCGATCCCGTCGATGCCCGTATCGATGAAGCTCGGATCCCCGGCGAAGGGCGGGAGCCCGAGTGCCTGCTCCGCAGGCTCCTGGGGCCGGAACTGCGTGTACTCGGCGTCGAATCCGGGCGCGAGCCAGCGGAAGCCCGCCAACGGCTCGGACAGCGCGCTGAACTCGAGCCGAGGCAGGCGCTGGAGCAGGAAGCGGTCGCGGTCCTGATTGTCCGGATTCTGCAGGTCGTCGGCGTAGGCCGCGGACAGCACCGCCCCGAAGCGATCCGAGGCGCCAAAGTGGCGGAACACGAAGGCCTGCGACTCGAGGAAGCGGTCCCGCTGCTTGCCCGGCAGGTCGCTGAAGTCGAAGGCGTAATCGTTGTCGCTCATGAACGCGAATTCGGCCTTCGCGCGCAGCCCTGCCGGCAGCCACAGATCCTGCTGTCCGAGTACGGTCCAGCGCTGGCGTTCGAAGGGCGGAGAGTCGCCCGTATCGAAGCTGCTGTCGGAGAGGAACGCGCCGAAGATACTCCCGGAGGACTTCTCACCGAGGACGTACGCGAGGTCGAGGTCCCCCTTCGGGCCGCGCTTCTCGAGCCAGCGCGGCGTGAAGGTCAGGTTCAGCGGGTCTGCCACGGCCCAGAAGAAGGGCAATCCGAGCTCGGCTCCGTTGCGTTGCGAGAACGCGACGTCCGGAAAGAGCAGACCCGTCTGTCGCTCGGTCTTGAGGGGGTAGATCATCCAGGGAAACCACAGTATGGGCACTTCGAGGATGTCGAAGGTCGTATTGCGCGCCGTGCCGTAGCCGCCGACCTCGAGATCGGCCTGCCCCGCCTCGATCTGCCACGGCTTGCGCTCCTCGGGATCGGGGCAGATGCAGGTCGTGAAGACGCCATCCTCGAAGTGATAGGTATCCTCTCCGGTGCGGGCGATCGCGCTGCCGCGCATCTGGAAGCCCGTATCCGGAGCGTCGAGCTGCCCCCCGAAGACGATGCCCTCGAGAGTGTCCGCATCGAACTGCAAGAAGCTCGCGGTCATCACGTCGCGACCCTGCTCGAAGCGCACATGGCCGCTCGCGATGCCCTGGCCCGTCTCGGCATGGAACACGACCCAGTCGGCGCGCAGCTCGCGCTCGCCCTGGCGCAGGGTCACGTCGCCCTGCGCCTCGTAGAGCTGCTGCTTCTGGTCGAGCGAGAGCTGCTGGGCGCGGATCTCGACCGGCTCGCCGGAATCCCCGCGGAACTGCGGCAGCGACCCCTGGGCGAGCGCGCCCGGAGCAGCGAGCGCGAGCGCGGCACATCCGAGCGCAGGCCCAGCCCGACGCACGCCCGCGCGCGAGCGCCCGCGAGCGGCGTTGGCGACGCCTCCCCCCACGCGACCCACGCTAACACGCGGGTTCCGCGGCGGCATCTACGCCGGGGGATTCGAGTCGCGGGTCTCAGCCCGCGGCGTCGAGGCTCGCCGAGAGCGTGTCGAGATCGGGCGCGATCAACACGTCGTCGATCAGATCGATCGCCTTGCGCTCGACCAGCTGATGCAGCGCGCGGTGCGTCTCGAGCAACGAGAGCCCGGCCTGTTCGGCGAGCGCGCGCAGCGTGAGCGGGATCCTCACGGAGCGGCCCTCGTGCGGCTCGGCATTGCGGACGAGTGCCCGCACGAGCGGGCGCAACAGGTCGTCCGCGCCGAGCGCTGCGAGGCGCCGCTCGGCCTCGACCAGGCGCCCCACCAGCACGCGCATCATTCGAATCGCGATCTCGGGCTGTTCGACGCACATCGTCTCGAGCATCGCCGCATCGAGCTCGAGCAGAATCGTCGACTGGGTCGCGGTCGCAGACGCGCTGTGCGCTGCGGCAGTGCCGAGCAGCGACTGCTCGCCGAAGAAGTCGCCCGGACCGAGCTTTGCGACCACGCGCCGACCCGAAGCTTCTTCTCGCACCAGATCCACGAGTCCGGACTGGATCACGAAGAGCTGTTCGCCCGGATCGCCCTGGGCGAAGACCTGCTCCCCCGGAGCGAGCTCGCGCTGGAACAGGTGGCGGACACGGAATTCGGTATCGGTCCCCCGCTCGAGCTGTTCTTGGCGCACGCCAGGGTTTTCGACCCCCCTGGAGAGCCCCTTTAGCGTCCTCGCGGGCTGCCTCAGTTCCGAATCAGCTCCAGGAGCTGTTCTCGCGAGGCCACGCCCAGGTGCACGGCTCCGATCCGGCCATCGGGCTCGACCACCACGAGCGCCG
>CAYTJA010000301.1:0-41631 GCA_964437835.1 uncultured Spirochaetales bacterium | reverse complement strand
TTTATCGTCCAGGCTTCGGAAATCTTCGCGCCGGGCCAGCGTGAGGGCGGCTTCTTCATCATGATCGGCCGCAAGCGAGCTCGGACGTGATCGCTCCGGACTGGCATCCGACGCAGCGACAGCTGCGGCAGTTCGCCGCCGCGGCGCTGCCGGCATTCGCCCTGTTCGCGTGGATGCTCTGGAAGGCGACGGCCTCCGCGACGGGCACGGCGGTGCTGCTGGTGATCGGCGCGGCGATCTTCGCCGTCGGACTGCTGGCGCCGCGCTGGGTGCGGCCGGCCTACTGGTTCGCCGTGGCGGTCACGCTGCCGATCGGCTGGCTGATTTCGGGATTGCTGCTGCGGCTGATCTACCATCTGGTGCTCGGGGGCTTCGGATTCGCCCTGCGCGCGCTGGGGCACGACCCGTTGCTGCTGAAGAAACCCGAACTCCGGTCGCATTGGGTGCGCCGCCCGCAGCGCCGCGATGCCTCGAGTTACTACCGGCAGGCGTGATTCCGCGCGGGCGCGGCCCGGCTCGCGAGAGGAGACAGGAAGCGATGGAGCCTTCGAACGGTGACTCGACCCACCGGAACGAGTTCGCGCGCCAGGCTGCCGCGAAGCGGCCGTCCTTCCTCGCCGAGGTCGTGAACCTGCTGCGCGGCAACCGCAAGTGGTGGATGATCCCGCTCATCCTGCTCTTGCTCGTGTACGGGGGGCTGATGGTCCTCTCGGGCACCGGTGCCGTGCCGTTCATCTACGCCCTGTTCTGAGCGATGTCCGCGCTCTGCGGCGGGCGGAGGGCTCGTCTGCGCTGCGTCGCAGGCGGGCTGGGCCTCGCCATTCTGGCATGCATGGCGATCGAAATCGGTTTCCGCCTTGGCGATCCCTTCCGCCTGGTGTCTCCCGCCTGGCGGGTGATCCTGCCGGTGAACGAGCGCCTGGTCTTCGAGAATCCGCTGTCAGGGTCCAGGCTGCCCCGCGAGATCGCGGTCGAGTACAACGAGCTCGGCCTGCGGGGTCCCGCGCCCCCGGCGGATTCCGCGTCGGCCTTCGAGATCCTCACGATGGGTCCGAGCACCGCGCATTCGGCGCGGCAGGCGGAGGGCACGAGCTGGCCGGACCAGCTGCGTAGAGTCCTCGACGCGGAGTTCCAGAACGTCTGGTTGAACAACGCCGGAATGGAGGGGCAGTCGACCTTCGGCCACCGGACCCTGCTCCTGGAGTACCTGCCGGCGCTGCATCCCGATCTCGTCCTGCTGCTGGTCGGGATCAACGAGCGCAAGCGCGACACCGAGCGCGAGTTCGACGCGCGGCTCCGGCTCTCCGAGCGCTCCTGGCTCGATCGGCTCGTCGGCCACAGCGAGCTGCTGTCCTCCGCGCTCGTGCTGTTTCGCAAGCACCGCACCGCACGTCTCGAGCTGACCCACTGGGAGTTCGACCTCGCCAGCCACCCGGACTTCGACGTCGCTCGCGAGGACCGCGAGGCAGAGCTGGCCAAACATCGTCCGCGCTACGTCGAGCTCTATCGCCAACGACTCGAGGAGCTGCTCGATCGCTTCGACGACGCCGGGATCGAGGTCGTCCTGTGCACCCAGCCGGCGCTCTGGGGCGACGGACGCGATCCAACCAGCGGTCGCGAGCTCGGCCCGCTGTCGATCGACGAGACCAGCGCTTCGCTCGCCTGGACGGTCCTCGAGCTGTACAACGACGTCACGCGTTCGGTCGCGGCGCGCCGCGCAACGCCGCTCGTCGATCTGGCGCGGGAGATGCCCAAGGACTCGCAGTACTACTACGACTGGATCCACTTCACCGAGGCGGGCGCGGCGCACGCGGGTGGGATCCTGGGCCGCGATCTGGTCGGCCAGCTCCGCGGACACCCCGGTCTGCTCGCCCGGTCGCCCTCCGGGCCGCCTGCGCCGGATCGCTGAGGGCACGCTTGGGACGCGCGACCCGCGTCGCAACCGTGATCTTGCCCTGCCTGATCGTGGCGATCCTCGCCGCGCCGACGCTCCCCTACATGTTGCCCGCCTACGAGGATCACTCCTCGGAGAACTATCAGCCGCTGCAGGCGCTCAAGTTCTACGACTCGCTCGGTGCGGACTTCCACAAGTACGGCCCGATGCGGAACTTCCTGCTGCTCCCACCCTATGGCGCTCTGCTCGGGTGGTGGTGGGCGACGGACTCCTTCGGGCCGCCGAGCGCAGATTTTCCGTACGGATTCCATGATCCCCTGCGACAGCTGTCCGCGTTGATTGCCGCTGGGCGCGCGCTCTTCCTGCTGATCTTCCTGGGCTGCTCGGCCTATCTGTTGCGCTCGCTCCATGTCGCGGTCTCGAGCGGAAGCGCCGCGGCCGCCTTCTTGATCTGCGCCGGCACGAATCACATCGTGGCCTCGTTCGCTGCGAACACGGCGCCCGACGGCCCGATGCTGGCCTTCGCGCTCGCGTCGCTCGGCACCTACACGCGGATCCTGCGGCAGGGAGCGACGCCGCGACGGCTCGTGCTGCTCTCGCTGCTCGCGGTCTTCGCCATCTCCAGCAAGGAGCTGGCCGGCTTCCTGTACCTGCTGCCCTACCTGGGCCTGGGAGTGACGCTCTGGCGCGGAAATCGCGGCACCCCCGACGGGCGGCGCCGCTTCGCGCGCGGGTGCGTGCTGGCCCTTTCGACTGGCGTGGGTGCGTACCTGCTGCTCGACGTCGTCTACGCGCCCGCCACCTGGTGGATGCGCATGCAGCACTGGCTCGCGGGCAGCGGGGCCGACCCCGACGTCTGGCTCGGCATCGCCTCCGGAGAGAACCGGCTGGAGGCGCACCTCGAGATCGTGGCCGAGTCCGTGTTGGGTGCGCTGGGCCCCGGCGGGTTGCCGCTTGCCGCCGTGGCGATCGCGGCGCTGTGTGCCCGTCGACCTCTCGGCTGGGCGATGTCGCTGCTGCCGTCACTGAGCCTGCTCGTCTTCGGCATCCTGCCTCTCGGTTATGCCAGCGACGAGTTCCTCACCCCCGCGATCGTGGGGCTGGTTCCCGCGCTGGCTCTTGGTCTCGAGGTGCTCGAGCGGGATCTCGTGCGCCGCCGCGCGATGCGCGCGGTCTGGCGCGTTGCGCTCGTCGCCGGCCTGGCCTCGAACGCGGTCTTCGCGAGCTTCGCCTGGACGGAGCTCGAGATCGGTTCCCTCCGCGTCGCCGAACGCATCCTCGTGCCGCGCGGTCCCGGACTCGGGACGGTCAATCTCCTCGACCTCTGGCCGCGGGTTCCGGGCAAGACGCGCCTGGAGGCGCAGGGCTTCCAGATCGATGCGCGATCCGTCGCCGAGCTCGTGGACGCGGCGCCCGAATCGCGGCCCGACTGGATCCTCGCGCAACGAGGCCTGCTGAAATTCCTCGCCGAGGCCCGGTCGATGCCCGCTCGCGCAGCGCTGCTGCGGGCCGAGAATGCGCTGGATTGCTCGCGCTGGAGCGGCGTCGAGGCGCTGGGCTATCGCCTGGACGAGGTCGCCCTGACCCGGAGCCCGCGCTGGTTCCCCTTCGACTGGGTGCCGAGCGTTGCCGATCGGCTCGAACAGAGCCCCCTGCTCGTGTATCGCAAGGCCGAGTAGGCTCGGGCGTGCGGTAGGCAGCACGACCGCTGCTGGCGGTTCAGGGGTCGAGCAGGATCGGCGCCGCGAGGGACGCTGAATTCAGCGTGCAGCTCAAACCTTCCGCGAGCCGTTGCGCGGGCAGCTTCGGATAGGCCGGCGGACTTCCACTCGCATCGTCGGTCGGCGCGCCGACGTTCGGGAAGGCACCGCTCTCCTGGCACCACCAGCTCGGGGCCTGCGACCGGTAGAGCGAGGCCGGGATCGAGACCGCCGACCAAGCGCTCGGCGCGGCATCGCCGTGATGATTCGAGCGCCAGGTCGTGTTCGTCGCAAGCGGTGGCCCGCTGCTGCGGCACTCGGGCGCGACCGATCCCGCGCTCTGAGCGAGGCTGCAGAGGCCCGTGTAGACGTTCCGCTCGATCCAGAAATCGCGCCCATGGCTGTCGACGTTCTGCGTTGGCTGCGGACCGCCCGCGAGGTCCACCACGTGGTTCGCGAGCAGGTTGTAGGCGAGGTGCTCGAGGCCGCGCAGGTACTCGCCGCCGAGGCGCCCCGCGTATTGCGCCTGCAGCATCTCTGCGCCGTCGCGCAGGCGATTTCGGAAGAAGGTGTTGTGCGGTCCGCTGCTGCCCCAGTAGTCGTCCCACTGGGCCGGGCACGCGATGTCGTTGCCCTCGAAGAGATTTGCCGCGGCGTAGTCGTTGTGGAGGAAGATCCCGCGCTCGCAGGGGCCGTCGGGATCCGCAATGTAGTTGTAGGCGACGATGTTGTGCGCCGCGCCGTTCTCGAGCTCGATCGAGACCTCGGTACCCTGGAAGACGTTCTTCTCGATCTGGTTGCCGGAGGTAGCCTCGTTGAGCTTGAGCGCCGCCTTGTTCCACGGATCGGGCTTCAGCTGGTCTGCGAAGATGTTTGCCTGGACGAGCACGCGGGTCGCAGCCGCGAGCCCGAGCGCGTGAGACCAGATTCCCTCGAAGCGCACTCCGCGGACCCAGCTCTCGGCGACTCCTCGCAGCCGGAGCAGCGGACGGTAGGCCATGTTGGCGGTTGGCGTGCCGTGGCGCAGCGTGAGGTTTTCGATGCCAAATTTCCGCAGAGGGACGAAGCGCGCGGCGGTCTGAGCGCTGGTCTGGAAGCTCGTCGGCAGTCCGATGTCCAGCGTGATCTGCGATCCGGCGATGGCAGCGATCTTCGCGAAGGTGCTGTGATCCCCCTGGCGAGCCACGGCACCCGCAGGCAGGCCCGCCGAGAGCTTGAGGTAGTCCCCGACCGCGAGTCCGGCGGCGGAGGCCAGCGTCAGGGTCCGCGTGCCCATCGCAAAGCCCGCGGTCCAGGCCCGTTCCGGCTCGAGGACCTCCGCGTCCACGACGAGGATCTGGTTTTCGCGCGTCAGCAGGATGGTCTGGTTCATCCCCGCGCCGAGAATCACGAGCTCCGAACGCGTGACCCGGAACTCGATTTCGATGTTGTACACGCAGCCGCCGCCGTCGAGCACGAGCACGCTCCGGGCGGGCGCCGAGGCGATCGCGCCGGCCAGCGCGTCGCGGTCGCTGGTCGAGTTGTCCGCGCAGTCGCGCGCGTGCACGGGCACGCGGGTCCAGCTCCCGGTGTCGGGCAGCAGCGCTTCGATGTCGAGCCAATCGGGCACCCGCGCGGCGGGAATCGTGAGGCCTTGGAGCGACGCCTGGTCGCGCGCCTGGGACAGCTGCGGAACGCAGAGAACCGCGACGAGCGCGAGACCGGCGCATCGCAGGCCCGCACACAGGCCGCGCCCCAGAGCGGCGCCCCGCCGGAGATCTTCACGACGTCTGGCTCGCTGCTGCTGGCTCACGATGCTCCTTCCGGACAACACCGGGTCGGTTGCCCCAAACACATATCCCACGATGCCTGAATCGGCGGGGTGTGTCAGCCTCCGTGTGAGATCGGTCACGGGATCTCCCGCTTCCCGCGGCCGAGTTGCGGCCCCGTGGGGGCTCCTCGGCGGGGGCCTTCGATCCCCACGGCGCAGCGACGCGGGAGCGGGCTCGCGGCCAGCGGGTCGCGGCGGATGCACGGGAATCAGCGCTTCCCGGGGGTCGCGTGCACGAGGCGCTGCAGCTCCGGCGTCGCGCGCATCGCGGCCTCGAGGCTCTCCAACATCAGTCGATGCCCGAGCGCATTCGGGTGGCGATCCCAGGCAGCGATGCTGATGGCGTCGATCGCGACCGCATCGAAGACGCCGCTGAGATCGACGATCGCGAAACCCGCCTGCGCGGCGAGTTCGCGCTGTTGCGGCAGTTCGATCAAGCGCTCGGCCGTGTCTGCGACCCGCGGCAGGAAGACCCAGACCGGGATCGCGCCGCTCTGGCGCGAGGCTTCCGCGATGCGGCGGTACGCGTAGGCGAGCAGCTCCGGCCAGTGCGGGCGCAGCCGGCGCTCGGCGCTCACCTCGGGGGTGGTGGGTGTGAGGCCGACGCGTTGCGCCAGCGCGGTGAGCCAAGGGTCGGGCAGCGGGACGCCTGCGCGAATCGCCTGGGACAGGTGGCTGATCGCCCAGTACGAATCCGAGATGTGCGCAAAGTAGAGCACGACGTCGGGCGCGAAGGGCAGGGCGCGCTGCTCGAGCACGACGACCTGGGACAGCGGGCTGTAGCGGTTGACCGCGAAGTTGAGGAACTCGAAGTGCGGGCACTGCTCCGAGCTGTGCTCGCGTTCGAGACGCTCTTCGAGCATCGGCTCGAAGGCCTGCTCCGCGCGGACGCCGTGCCCCATCACGGTAGAAGCGCCGAGCAGCGCATAGCGGCAGGTGCCGGGCGGCTTGGCCCTTGCATAGTCGCGATCGCGCATCCCGGCGGCATTGATCCGGTACGGAATGCCGTTGACGTCGAGCTCCGCGCCGGGCGTCAGCTCCATCATCCGGAAATCGCGCGTCGGCCGCATCACGGGCGTTTCTTCGAGGCGCTTCCAGTCTGCGGGGCGTTGCATGAAGAGCTCGGAGAGCGGCGAGTTCACGAGGCCGACGTCGATCAGGTCTTCGTAGTAGCCGCGCTCGAGGGTCTGCTGGTCTCCGCCCGTGGCCTTGATCTCCTCGCCGAGGCTGCGGAGAAAATTCGCGCGCTCGGGGCCGAGCAGGCTGCGCAGCTCGGGGCGCGACGCCGCATAGAGCGCGAGCGCGGCGAGCGAGCAGAGTGCGAGCTTGCGCGGCAGTGCCGCGAGCGGCGAGGCTCCGCGCGCGATGCGATTTGCCGCTGCCGGCGGCGCGTCGATGCCCGGCACGACCGCGCAGAGCGCGACCGCAGCCATCGCGCCGAGGCCGATCCAGAGCGTGTCGAGATCGGCGACGCTCCAGAGGTCGAGCCAGTCCGCGAGCGAGCTGCAGGACCAGATCGACCAGAGCACGCAGAGCACCGCGAACATCAGCGCGGCGCGCAGCCCGCGCCCCGCGGTCTCCCGCAGGTCGAACACCGGGGGTCCCAGCGTGCGCTTGCGACCGTGCGTCGCCTCCCAGAGCGTGTTCGCCGCGACGGCCACGCCGAGGCTGCCCCAGAAGACGACGTCCTGCGCGGTGATCGGAAAGCGCCCGCGCAGCCAGAACCACTGCCAGGAGTGCAGCAGCCAGCTCACCGTGAACGCGATCAGCGTCGCGACCGCCATCGCGCGATTCGTTCCAAACCGCTTCAGCCGGAAGAAGGTGGGGTAGTACACCACCTTCATGATGAAGTCCTTCCAGTAGATGTTGATGCGCCGCCAATAGTCGCTGAAGCTCGACGCGAGGAAATAGCGGCGGTTCGTCTCGGGCAGATCGAAGCCGAACAGGTGCAGCAGGCCGACGATCAGATGGAACTGTCCCGATACTCGCAGGTAGAGCAGCAGATTCGAGAGCAGGTACTGCGCGAGGTCCGCTCCGGTCGCGACCTGAGCCAGGCTCAGGTGAAAGTGATAGTAGACCGCGCGGTACAGGATCAGATGCGCGACGCCGCGCAGCATCCAGTGCAGGCCGGTCTGGTAGATCGCCAGCGGCTCGCGCGCGAAGTGGCTGCGGCCGAAGGTCTTGAAGTCCACCACCGGGAACAGCGGAAAGCAGACGTTTGGCAGCATCGCGAAGTAGGCGACGGTCGCCGCCAGGCCGGGGCGCTCGCGTGTGTGCGAGAGCTCGTGTGCGAAGACCACGAGCCGGAACATGAACATCGAGCCGAGCAGCGGCCAGATCGCCGCCGGGATCGGCAGCGCGAGGCTCCCGACCCGGCACGCGCACAGCAGCGCGCCTGCGAGCGCGAGCAGCGCGACCCGCGCACGCAACGCGAGCGGCGCGAGGCAGATCCCGATCAGGACTGCGCCGATCCCCGCGAGCCAGGCGCCGCGCTCGAACGCGAGCGCGGGACTCCACGCGCCCGGATGCATGCCGAGCACTGCGGCGAGCGATCCCAGGGAGAGCAGCGCGAATCCCGGCAGCTGCCAGGAGCGCGGAAGCCAATAGTGGAGGACGAAGCCCCACAGGCCGAGATCGACGACGCTGCGAAATGCGGCGGTCTCGATCTGGAAGCGCTCGATCACCTTCGCGACCGCGAAGAGCTGCGCGGCGATCGCGAGAAAACCGAGGAATCGGTTTGCGAGGATCGGCTCGACGGCGCCGCGGAGGCGCGCCGTCCAGGGCGTGCGCGCGGCAGGGATCTCGTTCGCAGTCGGGGAGGTGGGCAATCGAGTTGCCACTATATCACCGCGCCCCTGCAGCTCGGCGCCGAAGCCCAGCGCTCAGGTACATTCGGCCGCCGATCGCATTTCCTGAGCAGCCAGGCCCCGCGCGCAGAGGAGTTCCGTGGGCATCCAGATCGTCCCGCAGGCGCCCGCATGGGCAGCGGCCGTTGCGGCCTTCAACCAGCGCCTGAAGGCAGGGGGCTCGGAGTGGGGCTGGTACACGGCGCACGAGCCGGACTGGCTCGCGCCGCACCCTGGCCAGAGCGTCTGGCGCGAGTACTACCTCGCGGTCGAAGACGGAACGGAGGTGCGTGGCGCTTTTGCGCTCAAGCCGCAGCAGTTCTGGATCGACGGCCGGCTCGAGGTCGTAACGGACTGGCAGGGGCCGGTCTCCGAGGGCATCGTGGATCCGCGCTACGCGGCGCTCGGCCTGCGCCTGTTCCGCGAGATGCAGCGCCTGCAGCCGTTGCTGTTCAGCTGGGGGCACGGCGGCTACGACCGCGAGATGCCGCGCATGCTGCGCAGCCTCGGCTTCCTGATGCACGACACTCCGTTCTGCCTGCGCGTGCTGAAGCCGGCGCGCTTCCTGCGGCTCAACCGCTATCTGCGCCAGCGCGCGGGTCGGCGCGCGGTTCTCGACTTTCTCGCGAGCTCGGGGCTCGGCTGGGCGGGTTTCCGGGCGCTGCAAGGCGCGCTCTCGTTGCCCAAGTACTTCGAGGCACGCGCGAGTGTCGAGGTCGTCGAGAGTTTCGGAGCCTGGGCCGACGAGCTCTGGGAGCGCGGCCGCGCGCGCTACCGCGCGCTGGCCGTGCGCGACGCGGCGGTCCTGAACGCGCTGATGCCGGCCGCGGGCTGGCCGCCCGTGATCCGGCTCAAGGTCACGCGCGGCGGCGAGCTGCTCGGCTGGATCGCCGTGATGGACCGCCAGCTCTCCGCGGATCCGCGCTTCGGCGAGCTGCGGATCGGATTGCTCGTCGATTATTTCGCGGCTCCCGCGCACGCGCTCGCGGTGATCCGCGCGGGCTCGGAGCTGCTCGCGGAGCGCGGGGTCGACCTGATCTTTGCGAACCAATCCCACCCGGCCTGGCTGCGCGCGCTGCAGGCGAACGGCTTCGCGGTGCTGCCGCGCCGGCGCCTCTTCGCGGCCTCGAAGCCGCTCGCGATCGCGCTCGAGCCCTTCGGCGACGTCCAGCGCGGCCTGTTCCTGACGAATCTCGATGGGCATGGCCCGATGGGGCTCTGAGCGCGTCCAGGCATGCGGATCGCGTATCTCACGCCCGTGTATCCGAAGGGCAGCCACACCTTCATCCGGCGCGAGCTGCGCGCGCTGGAGGCGCGCGGCCACGAGATCTTGCGCGTGACGATCCGGTCACCCGAAGGGCTCGTCGATCCGGCCGATCTCGAGGAGGCGGCGCGCACGCATCGCTGCCTCGAGCAGCCGCTCTCGGCGTTTCTCGCGGCCGCGCGCGCGGAGCTGCTGCGGAGCCCCGGGCGCGTGTTCCGCGTGTTGCGGCACTCGCTCGCGCTGTCGCGCGCGAGCGAGCGCGGCGTGATCCGGCATCTCGCCTACGTCGCGGAGGCGCTGCTGCTGGCCGCGCTCTTCCGCGAGCGCCGCATCGAACATCTGCACGTGCACTTCGGCACCAATGCGGCAAAGGTCGCGCTGCTGGTGCGGGAGCTCGGCGGGCCGCCCTTCAGCGTCACGGTGCACGGGCCGGACGAGTTCGACTCGGTGCCCGGGCACGCGCTCGGCGAGTGGATGCGCGAGGCCGCGTTCACGCTCGGCGTGAGCCATTACACGACCGCGCAGCTGCGGCGCTGGGCCCCGCTGGGCGACTGGGAGCGCATCCACGTGCTGCGCTGCGCGGTCGACGAGAGCAACTTCGACGCCGCGCCGCTGCCCGAAACCGGTCCCTTCCTCACGGTTGCGCGTTTCTCCGCGCAGAAGGGGCTGCCGCTCTTGATCGAGGCGCTGCAGCGCGCGGTGGAGCGCGGCGTCGATGCGAGCCTCGTGCTCGTGGGCGACGGCGAGCTGCGCGCGCCGCTGGAACGGCGCATCGCCGAGCTCGGGCTCGGCGCGCGCGTGCGGATCACGGGCTGGATCGCGGAGTCGGCCGTGCGCGAGGAGCTCGCGCGAGCGCGCTGCTTCGTGCTGCCGAGCTTCGCCGAGGGGCTGCCCGTCTCGATCATGGAGGCGATGGCCGCGGCGCGCCCCGTGATCGCGACCGCGATCGCGGGCATTCCGGAGCTGGTGCGTCCCGGAGAGACGGGCTGGCTGGTGCCGGCCGGAGACGTCTCGGCTCTTGCGGCGGCGATCGAAGAGGCGGCCTTTGCCAGCGGCGACGCGCTGCGCGCGATGGGCCGCGCGGCGGCCGCACGCGTGCGCCTGCGGCACTCGCTTGCGGATCAGGTCGCGGGCCTCGAGGCGCTGCTGCGGGAGTCGATCGGGCGCGAACAGAGCTGAGCGGCGCGGATCAGTGCGTCGTCGCGTCGCGGTTCCACTCCTTGTGGCGCCCGAGGCGCTTCTTCCACGCGTAGCCCACGAGCGTCGCGAACTTCGCCCAGCTGTAGACGCCGAGCGCGGGCCACAGCGAGGGCCGCTGCCAGAGGCGCCAGAACGCGCGGTACTGCTTCTGCGTCTCCTGCTCGAAGGCCGGCCGGTGCAGCGCGCGCATCTCGTCCGCGCCCGCGCGGCGCCGGATGTTGATGTGGATCAGGCTGCGCAGCGTCTTCGGCGGCGTGACCAGGAAGCTGGTCTCCGGCACCGAGATCCGCTCGCTCGGCCGGAACGCGAGCCGCACCAGGTCGTCGTCCGCGACGATGTCCGGAAAGCGGCCGACGCGCGCGCGCCCGGCTTCCGAGAGCGCGTAGACCCCGGAGCCGAGCATGCCCTGCTGCACGTAGGGCAGGTCCATCCAGATCCGGTGGTAGAGCTGCACGGCCAGGCTGCAGCCGGAGAGATCGACGCGCAGGCGCGGTGCGGCCGCGAGGTAGCGCCCGCTCGCGAGCGCCGCGGCGGTGTCGCGCAGCGAGCCGATCTCGAGCACGACATCGGCGTCGACGAAGAAGCGCGGGAAGCTGCGGGCCTGCGCATCGCCGAGGTTGAGCGCATGGCTCTTCGAGGCGAGCTCCGTCTCGATCACGCGCACGGCGCTTCCGAAGCCGCGCGCGATCCGGGCCGTGGCGTCCGTGCAGCCGTTGCAGACCACCAGGATCTCGAGCTCACCGGGCAGGGCTCCGCGCAGTAGCGAAGTCAGGCAGCGGCCGATCACGCTGGCTTCGTTGTGCGCGGGGATCACGATCGAGATCATCTGCTCTCGCTTCGCTGGCTGCGGATCCGGAGCATGGGCCCTGCGCAGAGAATCGACCACGTTGCGGCTACTCTCGGCGCGCCCATGTGCGGGATCTACGGCATCCGGCGTTTCGACGCGCTCGCGCCCGAGCCGGAGCGGCTGCGCGAGATGGGCCGCAGGCTCGCGCACCGCGGCCCGGATGGCGAGGGCGAGTTTCGCAGCGGGCCGGTCGCGATCGGCCACCGGCGCCTCGCGATCATCGACCCCACGGGCTCGCCCCAGCCGATGCGCGCGGGCCGCGCGCTGATCAGCTTCAACGGCGAGATCTTCAACTATCGCGAGCTGCGGCAGGAGCTCGCGGCTGCAGGCTACGCGTTCGAGACCCAGGGCGACACGGAAGTCCTGCTCGCGCTGTTCCTGCGCCACGGCCCCGCTGCGGTGACGCGCCTCGACGGCCAGTACGCGTACGCGATCTGGGACGACGAGCGCCAGGATCTGTGGCTGTTCCGCGACCGCCTCGGCGTGCTCCCGCTCTACTACTGCTTCGACGGCCGGAGCTTTGCGTTCGCCTCGGAGATCAAGGCGCTGCTGCCCGCGCTTCCGGGCCCCGCCGAAGTCGATGACGCGAGCCTCGGGGATTACCTCGCGCACCGCTCGGTGCCGTGGCCGCACACGCTGTTCCAGGGCGTCCGGAAGCTCGCTCCGGGGCATTGGCTCCACCTCGATGCGAAGGGCGAATTGCGCAGCCAACCCTATTGGAGCCTGCCTGCCGCCGCGCCCGAGCGCGGGATCGCGCCGGAGCGCGCGCTCGAGGAGGTCGAGCGCGCGCTCTTGCACGCGGTCGAGAGCCGCATGGTCGCAGACGTCCCGGTCGGCGCGTACCTCTCGGGCGGGATCGACAGCAGCCTGATCGTCGCGCTGATGGCCAAGCTGCGCGGCGGGGAGCCGGTCGAGACCTTCAGCGCGGGCTTCGGCGATCCTCGCTTCGACGAGCTGCCCTGGGCGCGCCGCGTGAGCCAGCAGCTCGGCACGCGGCATCACGAGGTCGTGCTCGCCGCGCGCGACTTCGAAGAGCTGTGGCCGAAGCTCAGCTGGCACCGCGACGGGCCGATCTCGGAGCCGGCGGACGTCGCGATCTACCGCCTGGCCGAAACTGCGCGCCCGAGCGTCAAGGTGCTGCTCTCCGGCGAAGGCGCAGACGAGCTCTTCGCGGGCTACCCGAAGCACCGACTGGCCGCGCTGACGGCGCTCGCGGGGGTCGCGCCCGCGGCGCTGCGCGGCCCCGCGCTCGGCGCGCTCGAGCGCGCGCTGCCCGCGCGCGCGTCGAAGCTCCGGATCCTGTTGCGCGCGTGTGCCGAGGCGGAGGAAGCGGATCGGCTCCAGGGCTGGTTCGCGCCCTTCAGCGCGCGCGAGCGCCTGCACCTGCTCGGCGGATCCGCGGAGCGCGCGGGGCACCGCGAGATCGGCGCGCGAGCGCGCGGCGACGCGCTCCAGCGCATGCTCTACGTCGACTGCCACACCTGGCTCGTCGACAACCTGCTCGAGCGCGGCGACCGCATGGCGATGGCAGCGTCGGTAGAGTCGCGCCCGCCGCTGCTCGACCATCAGCTCGTCGAGCTCGCGTTCCGCCTGCCATCCTCCCTCAAGGTCCGCCGCGGCAGTGGCAAGTGGATCCTGAAGCAAGTCGCGCGCAAGTACCTCCCGGCCGAGATCGTCGACCGCCCGAAGCTCGGCTTCCGCGTCCCGCTCGACGCCTGGTTCCGCGGCGGCCTGCGCGAGCTGGCGCGCGATCTGCTGCAGTCGCGCGATTCCTTCGTCGCGACGCGCATGAACCGCGCCGCCGTCGGGGCGCTGCTGCGCGACCACGAGAGCGGGCGCCGCAACGAGGAGATCCGGCTCTGGACGCTGCTCGGCCTCGAGATCTGGCACCGGGCCTTCTTCCGCGGCGGCGGCCCAGCCTCCGGCGCCTAGCCTTGCGGGTCCCGGTCCGGGAGCGGCCCGGCGCGCCCGTATTTCGCTCGCCTGTGGTTGGCTGCGCGCCGAGGTGGTTTGTTTTTACTCCGCTCGCCTTTGGCTCGCTGCGCGCCGAAACGGCTTGCCCGCACTGCGCTTCCATGAGAGGACCCGTCTCTCGGCTTCGCCTTGCTGCGCGCCGGGGCGGCTAGCCCTGCTGCCCTCCGAGCGCGAAGCTCCGGATGCGCGCGAGCAGGCGCGCCTCGGCGCCCTGCCGGATCTCGCGCCCGCCGCGCTGGGTTGCGAGGCGCTGCATTTCGTCGCCGAACTCTGTTTCGGAATAGGCCGCCCGCACCAGACCTTCTTCCGCAAACCTGCGCGCCGTCGCGACCCGGTGGTCGTTGCGCGTCTCGGCCAGCTGCCCCAGGCGCGGGACCACGAGCAGTGGCCGGCCCAGCGCGAGTGCGTCGAGGATCGTACCCATGCCCGCGTGCGAGACGATCGCCTCGGCCTGCCGCATGTGGCTGCGGAACTCCGGCGGATCCAGGAACTGCGTCGCGCGCAGGTATCGCGGCGCGAGCGCGCTCGGTCCGATCTGCGCGACGACGTCCCTGCGGCCGCTGCGGCCGGCCCAGGCATCGACCCAGCCGATCAGCCGGTCGAAGGGCATCTGCGCGCCGACGGTCACGAAGATCACAGCACGCGCCCCGCGAATTCGGGGCCGCCCGGCCGCGCCAGTTGCGGCCATTGCGTGAGCCAGAGCCCGCAGAAGGGGCGCACCAGGCGGCCCGAGACCGACAGCCGCTCGACGTTGGCCATGCTGTCGAGCCAGATCGTGCGCGCGCCGAGCAGGCGGCCGAGCGCGATCGCGAGGCAGCCCGGCGCGGCCCCCGTCGAGATCACGAGCTGCGGGCGCTCGCGCAGCAGCACGCGCAGCACGTCGAAGACGAGTGCCGCGACTCCGAGCGGATTCCAGCGCGTCGCGTCGCGCACGACGTAGAAACGCCGGCCGCCCGCGTCGTGGCGGTAGGCCTCGCGCACGGTCGCGAGCGCGACGTCGCAGCCCTCGAGCGCCGGCAGCACGCGCTGGAGCTGCACCCAGTGCCCGCCGCCGCTCGCGATTGCGAGCACGCGCAGGCCGGCGGTCGCTTCCGAGCCCATGCCTAGCTCCGCTCCGGGCTCAGAACGCGAGATCCCTCTGCCCGAGTGCGGGCGCATTCACGAGCACCGCCATGTTGCCCGGCGGATGGCGGTTCTCGTACATCAGCTGGTGCGCGAGACCCGTCTCGGCGAAGGGGAGGGTGCGGGAGAGGCAGGGATCGATGCGGCCCTGCGCGACCAGGCGCGTGATCGCCAGGCACTGTTGGCGGTTCGCGTAGTGCGAGCCCTGTAGCCGCTTCTGGCGCATCCAGAGCAGCCGCAGGTCGACGTCCGCGTTGTAACCAGAAGTGCCGCCGCAGATCACGACCATGCCCGCGTTGTCGCAGACGTAGATCGAGGTCGGGATGGTGTCCTCGCCCGCGTGCTCGAAGACGATCGCGGGGTTGCGGCGCTCGCCCAGGACGTCCCAGAGCCTGCGCCCGAAGTCGCGCGCGCCGAGCGTCCAGCGGTCCATCGCACTCGGGTCGTCGAGGTCGGGCAGGCGGCCCCAGTGATCGAAGTCGCGCCGGTCGATCGCGCCGACCGCGCCGAGGCGCACGCAGGTCTCGGCCCTGGCCAGGTCGGAGACGACCGCGATCGGCAGCCCGCCGTACTCGCGCGTGATCTGGATCGCCATCGAGCCGAGGCCGCCCGCGCCGCCCCAGATCAGCACCGGATCGCCCGGGCGCACGCTGTTGGGCGGCCAGCCGAGCAGCTGTCGATAGGCCGTCGCGCCCGTCAGCAGGAAGCAGGCCGCGGCCTCCCAGCTGAGCTGTGGCGGCTTCGGCAGGCACTGGAAGTCCTCGACGCGGGTGAATTGCGCGAAGGAGCCGTAGTTCTCCTCGTAGCCCCAGACGCTCTGCGTGGTCGAGGTCATCGGGTCTGCGCCGAGGCGGATGTCCGGCGCGTGTTCGTCCCAGCGGCACGACGACAGGATCACCGGGTCGCCGACGCGCACGTTCTTGACGCCGGGGCCCACTGCCCAGACCACGCCCGAGGCATCCGATCCGCCGATGTGGAAGTCCTCGGGCTCGCCGCGCTTCTGGCGCATGCCGATCACGTCGACGGGTCGGCCGAGCGCGGCCCAGACGTTGTTGTAGTTGATGCCGGCGGCCATTACCTGTACCAGCACCTGCCGGTGCCCGATCTTCGGCACCGCGACCTCCTCGACCTGGAAGGCCGAGGCCGGCGGGCCGTAGCGGCTGCGCCGGATCAGCGAGGCGAACATGCGCTTCGGGATCACGCCCTGCGGCGGGGTCTCGCCGAGCGGGTACAACTCGCGCGCCGGGCTCATGCGGGCTCCTCTGCGAGCTTGGCGCGCTGTGCGTCGTCCAGACACATGCGCAGCTTCTGCGCGAGCACGCGCACGTTCGGCTCCAGCACCATGCGGTCGTGGTCGCCGGGCACGATGTGCACGTCGACGCCGCCGGTCGCAAAGCCGCGCCAGTGGTTGCAGGGGTCGATGATCTCGCGCGCGGAGTTCGCGACGCGGCCGGTCGGGAGCCAGTGCGCCGCGTCGAGCTCCGGTCGGAACAGCACCAGCTTTCCCGCATAGCTCGGTGTGCGGTAGTGCAGCAGGGCCTCGCGGAATGCGGCCTCGATCTGCTCCGAGCGGAACTCCGCCGGCGTGAGCTCGCGCTCGGGCGGGCGGCTGCGCTGCTCGAGCTCCCAGCGGATCCGGTTGCGCGCCCAGCGCACGAGATAGCTGGGCCCCTGCCTCGCCAGGCGCTGCGCCTGGATCACCAGGCGCTCGAAGCGCGTGGGCAGCACGGCCTGGTTCGGCAGGCTGTCGAGCACGACGAGCAGCCCGATCTCCTCGCCCGCTGCGACGAGCTGCTGCGCCATCTCGTAGGCGGTGATGCCGCCGCCCGAGAAGCCTGCGAGCAGATAGGGGCCCTCGGGCTGCAGCGCGCGGATCTCGCGCAGGTAGTCGCTGGCCATCTGATCGAAGCGCCGGTGCGGCTCGTCGTCTCCGGTGAGTCCCTTTGCCTGCAGCGCATACACGGGCTGATCGGCGCCGAGGTGCGCCGCGAGGTGCCGCAGGTTCAGCACGTTGCCGAACATGCCGGACACGATGAAGAAGGGCAGGCGGCGCGCTGCGTCCGGCGCATTCATCGGCACCAGGAAGCGGTGGGCCGGCTCGCGGCGGCGCGGCGCGGCCGCAGCGCTGCCGTCGGGGCTTTTGCGTCCGAGCTCCGCGCGCAGCAGCTCCGCGCACTTCGCGATCGTCGGCGCCTCGAACAGGATCGAGAGCGGGAGCTCCTGGTTCCAGGCCTTCTTGATCCGCGCAAAGAGCCGCACCGCGATCAGCGAGTGCCCGCCGAGCTCGAAGAAGTCGTCCTGGATCCCGACGCGGTCGACGCCCAGCAGCTCCTGCCACCAGCCGACCAGCGCCTGTTCGACCTCGTCGCGCGGCGCCTCGTAGTCGCTCTGCAGATTCGGCCGCGCGAACGCGATGCCCTCGTCCGTGGCCGACGCCTCGCTCGCAAGCTCGTTCCGCTCCTGCAGCCGGCAGACGTCGACCGTGCTCACGAGCAGGCGCGGCGTCTGCGCGCAGGCGAGCGCGCGCTCGAGCGCGGCCATGCCCTCGGCCTCGCGCAGGCCGGTGTCGAAGGACTCGAGAAAGAGGCGCTCGGCCGCGGAGGCGGGATGCCGCGCAGCAGTCGCCTGCACGCGCGCGGCGCCCGCGCCGAAGCGCTTGGGGTCGTCGATGCGGCGCAGCGTGAAGCCCTCGATTTCGAGCAGCCTTGCGCCGGACTCGTCGCAGAGCGTGACGTCGAAGCTCGCGGTCTCGCCGCCCCCATCGGCGCCGCGCCGGCGCAGCTGCGCGAGCACGCGCTGCGGCAGACGCCCGTGGACCTGCGCGCGCTCGTAGCCCTGCGGAACGAAGAGCGCCTGCGCCGGGTCGAAGCCCGGGATCAGCGCCATCCCGCAGCCGGTAGCGATGTCGAGCAGTGCCGGATGCAGCGCGTAGGCGTCGAGGTCGGAGGCGAAGCGCGCGGGCAGCTCGAGCTTTGCCACGGCCGTATCGGGCCCGAGTGCGAGCGAGAGCAGCGACGCCCAGCGCGGCCCGAAGCGCACCTGCTCGGCCTGCAGCGCGGGCAGCGGTCGGCCAGCGTCCTCGCGCAGCTCGGGGCACGCGGCCGCGAGCTGCTCGAATGGCAGGCGCGGTGCGGCAGAGGCATGCGCGGCTGCGAGCTCGCCGCGGGCGTGAACGTCGGCGTGCGCTCCGCCGAGGCTGCGCACTTCGAAGTCGAAGCCGCCGCGCGCGCGGCGCGCGAGCTCGATCTCGATCTCGTGCGCCTCCCCCTCGGCGACAGCGCAGGGCGAGAGGAACGAGAGGTTGCGGATCTCGAGCGATTCGCGGCCCGTCGCGTCCTGCCACGCCGCGCGCGCGAGCTCGAGGTAGCCGCTGCCCGGAAGGATCGCGCTGCCCTGCGCCGTGCGGTGTTCGTCGAGGATCCAGTGTTCGTCGGCGTGCAGGCGCGTGCGGTAGCGCCAGCGCTCGGGGCCCTCCTCGACGCACTCGTCGAGCAGCGGGTGTGCGACGAGCCGCTGCAGCCCCGACTCGGCGACGGGCTCGCCGCGCAGGCGCGCTGCGAGCGGCCCGGCCATGCCGACCTCGTTCCAGACGCCCCAGCCGAGAGAGAGCGTGCGGCCGCGGCCGCTCGCGTTGCGCTGCTCGGCGAACGCGTCGAGGAACGCGTTGGCGGCCGCGTAGTCGATCTGACCGGCGGGGCCCAGCACGGCGCTCGTCGACGAGAAGAGCGCGAAGAAATCGAGCTCATGTGCCTGCAGCAGCTCGTCGAGCACCAGCGTGCCGTGCACCTTGGGTGTGAACACGCGGTCGACGGCCTCGGGCGTCTTGCGCTGCAGCACGCCGTCTTCGAGCACGCCGGCCGCGTGGAAGACGCCGTGAAGCGCGCCGAAGCGCTGGCGCGCTTCGCCCAGCAGCTCGGCCATGCGCTCGATGTTCGCGACGTCTGCGGCTGCGACCATCACCTCGGCGCCGAGCGCCTCGAGCTCGCGCACGCTGCGGATCTTCTGACTCGTCGCGTCGCGCTCGCCGTGCGTCTCGCACCAGCGCGTCCACTGCTCTGCGGGCGGCAGCCCCGCGCGGCCGACCAGCACCAGGCGCGCCTGCACGCGCTTCGCGAGATGTCTCGCGACCGCGAGGCCGATGCCGCCGAGCCCGCCCGTGACCAGGTAGACGCCGCGCTCGCGCAGTGCGGGGCCGGCGCCCTCCGCAAGCGGCGCCCGCTCGAAGCTGCGCTCGTAACGCTGGCCGTCGCGCCACACCACGAGCGCGTTCGCGGGCGGGGCTGCGAACTCGTGCAGCAGCGCGTCCGCGAGCTCCGCGAGGGGCTTTGCCCCGCGGCGGCGGCTCGGCTCCGGCAGCGCGACGTCGATGCTGCGCACGCAGACACCCTCGAGCTCTTTCGGGATCACGAGTACGGGACCCAGCAGCGTCGCCTTCTCGGGGTGGCGCAGCGGCTCGCCGGCGACGCTGTGCATGCCGTTCGAGATCACGTGGATCTGGCTCAACGCCAGCTCGCCCTGCTCCGCGAGCGCCTGCGCGAGGAACAGCAGGCTGTAGAAGCCGCGCTCCTGATTGCGGTGCAGGAAGCTCGAGCCCGGGCGGAAGCGCTCGTCCGGGGTCAGCGTCCACAGGTGTGCGATCTGCTGCGGCAGCCGGCCCTGCGCGGCGAGCTCGTGCAGCAGCGCGTCGTAGCCCGCGCGTCCGGCTTCGGGCGCGAGCGCGTACTCGCGTTCGCCGAGCCGGTGATAGGTATCGAGCTCGCGCACGCACACGACCTCACAGCCCGCTGCCTCGAGCCGCGCACACAGCAGGCGCCCGAGCCCCGCCTCGTCGAGGAACACCAGCCAGCGCTGCGCCTCGGCCGCACCGGGAGCGTTCGGAAGCGCGCGCTGCTGCCAGACCGCGCGCTGCAGCCAGGCATCGGGCAAGGCGATCCGCTCGAGTCGCCGCTCGGCGCCCTGGGCTTCCGCGCGGGGCTTCGGCGGATCCAGCCAGTAGCGCTGCCGCTCGAAGGGCGTCGGCGGCAGCTCCACGCGCCGGCGGCGCTCCGCACCGCGCAGCTTCGCGAAATCGAGCGGGCCGCCGGCCTGCCAGACGCGGCCGCAGGCGCCGAGCAGGAACTGCAGGTCGTCCGTGACGTCGTCGGGGTGGCGCAGCGAGGTCGCGACCGCGCGCGGCTTCGCGCGCTGCTGGCGCGCCAGCGACGAGAGCACCTGGCCCGGTCCGACCTCGAGCAGCAGTCGATCCGGATCGCGCAGCAGCTCGGCCATGCCGGCCGAGAAGCGCACCGTGTGCCGCAGGTGGCGCACCCAGTAGTCGGGATCGCGCACGTCCTCGGCGCGGATCCAGCTGCCGGTCACGTTCGAGAGATAGGGGATGCGCGGTTCGCCGAAGCGGATCGCTGCGACGCCGCGCCGGAATTCGGGCAACAGCGGATCGATCAGGCGCGAGTGGCCCGCCGATGCCACGCGCAGCAGCTTTGCGTCGACCTCGCGGCGCGCGAGCTCGGCCTGGAACTCCTGCACCGCGTCCGCGCGCCCCGCGACGACACACAGCGCGGGCGCGTTGCTGGCGGCGAGGTCGAGCTCGGGCGGAAGCAGCGGCAGCAATTCGGCTTCGGCCAGCGGCACCGCGAGCATCGCGCCGCCCGATGCCTGGTCCCAGAGTTTTCCGCGCAGCGCGACGAGGCGCAGCGCGTCCTCGAGCGACAGCACTTCCGAAAGGCACGCGGCCGCGTATTCGCCGAGGCTGTGGCCGATCAGCGCCTTCGGCTCGACGCCAAAGGAGCGCCACAGCGCCGCGCTCGCCCACTCCGTGACGAAGACCGCCGCGAGCAGCCGCGACGGCTTCTCGAGCTCGCGCCGCGCGCCCTCCTCGCCGCCCGGATCCGGAAACAGCAGCGGGCGCAGCTCGAAGCCCTGCAGCGGCTGCAGCAGCGCGAGGCAGCGCTCGAGCTCGCGGCGATACACGGCCTCGCTCTCGAAGAGGCCGCGGCCCATGTTCGGATACTGGGCGCCGGCGCCCGGGAACAGGAACGCGACCGAGGGCGCGGGCCCCGCGCAGCGCGCCGTGAATACGCGCTTCGGATCGCGCGCCTCGAGTGCGGCGGCCGCGTCCTCGCAGCTGCGGGCCGCCAACACGCGACGGTGTTCGTGCGTGCTGCGGCCGACCTGCAGCGTGTGCGCGACGTCCGCGAGCGCGAGCTCCGGATGCGCGCGCAGATGCGCGGTGAGGCGCTCGCTCGCGAGGTCGAGGGCCGTCGGTGTCTTCGCCGAGAGCACGAGCAGCTCGCAGCAGCGGCTCGGCGCCGAGCCGGGTGCCTGCGCGGGCGCCTCCTGCACCACGACGTGCGCGTTGGTGCCGCCGACGCCGAGCGAGCTGATCCCCGCTCGCCGCGGACCGCTCGCTGAGTCCCAGCGCCTTAACTCCGCGTTGACGCGGAAGGGGCTCGACTCGAAATCGATCGCCGGGTTCGGGGCCCGGAAGTGCAGGCTCGGCGGCAGCTCGCGGTGTCGCAGCGCCTGCACGACCTTGATCAGGCTCGCGACGCCCGCCGCGGTGTCGAGGTGGCCGATGTTCGTCTTGAGCGAGCCGATGCGGCAGAAGCCGACGGCGTCGGTCGTCTCTCGGAAGGCCTGGGTCAGCGCTGCGATCTCGATCGGGTCGCCGACCGCGGTGCCAGTGCCGTGCGCCTCGACGTAGGAGATGTCGGAGGCATCGAGACCCGCGACGCCCAGCGCTTCGACCACGACGCGCGAGTGCCCGTCGACGCTGGGTGCCAGGTAGCTGACCTTCATCGAGCCGTCGTTGTTGATCGCGGATCCCTTGATCACGGCCAGCACGGGGTCGCCGTCTGCGAGCGCGTCGGCGAGGCGCCGCAGCACGACGGCGCCGGCGCCCCCGGTCACGACGGTGCCCTGCGAATTCGCGTCGAAGGCGCGGCAGTGGCCGTCCGGCGACTGCGGCTCGTTCTCGCGGTACAGGTAGCCGTGCCCGTGCGGCACCTGCAGCGTGACACCGCCCGCGAGTGCTAAGTCGCACTCGCCCGCGAGCAGGCTCTGGCAGGCCATGTGCACCGCGACCAGCGAGGTCGAACAGGCGGTCTGGATCGCGACGCTGGGCCCGCGCAGGTCGAGCTTGTAGGAGACGAAGGAGGGCAGGAAGTCGCGGTCGTTGCCGGTGTGGCGCAGCAGGAAGAGGCCCACCGAGCGCAGCAGCGCGGTGTTCGTCAGCACGTTGTGCATGAAGTACGCGTTCATGCCGCAGCCGGCGAAGACGCCGATCTGGCCCGCGAAGCGCTTCGGCGCGATGCCCGCGTGGTCGAAGGCCTCGATCGCGCACTCGAGAAACACCCGGTGTTGCGGATCCATGATCGCGGCGTCCTTCGGCGACAGGCCGAAGAAGCCCGCGTCGAAGAGGTCGATGCCGTCGATCGTGCCGGCGGCTTTCACGTAGTGCGGATCGCGCATCGACTCGGGATCGACCCCGGCCGCGAGCAGCTCGGCGTCCGCGAGCGCGCGGATCGACTCGACGCCGTCGCGCAGGTTGCGCCACAGCTGGTCGGGGTCGCGCGCACCCGGGAAACGCCCGGCCATGCCGACGATCGCGACGTCGGCGGCACCGAACTCGTGCTGCGGCGGCGCGCTCACGGCTCGCCGCTCTCCTCGGCGGCAGCGCCGCGCCGAGACGAGAGACGCGTGCGCCGCTGCGCGAGCTTCTCCCGGCGCAGCTCGGCACGGCCCTGGCTCTGCTCGAGCGCGGGCCCGGCGGAGCTGTCGGAGAGATGTTCCGCGAGCGCGCGCACGCTCGGGAATTGGAACAGATCCGTGATCGCGACCTTGCGCGCGAAGCTCGCGACCAGGCGCCGGTGCAGCTTGACCGCGAGCAGTGAGTGGCCGCCGAGATCGAAGAAATTGTCCTCGCGCGACACGCTCTCGAGCCGCAGCACTTCGCACCAGATCTGCGCGATGCGCTCCTCGACCTCGCCCTGCGCCGGCGCGGCTGCTCGTGCGGACGCGCCCGCGGTCGCTGTGTCGCCGGGCCGCGGCAGCGCCTTGCGATCGACCTTGCGGTTCGGCGTCTGCGGGAAGCGCTCGAGCGCGACGAAGTGCGCGGGCAGCATGAACTCCGGCAGCGCGTCGCGGAGCGCGCGCCGCAGCTCGTTCGCGTCGATCTGCTGGCCCGGCTGCGGGATCAGGTAGGCGGCGAGGCGCTGGTCCCCCGGCTCGTCCTCGCGCGCGATCACGACGGCTTCGCGCACGCTCGGATGCCTGGCGAGCTGGGCCTCGATCTCGCCGAGCTCGATGCGATGGCCGCGCAGCTTGACCTGGTGGTCGAGGCGGCCGAGAAACTCGATCGCGCCGTCCGCGCGCCGCCGCACCAGATCTCCGCTGCGGTAGAGCCGGGCGCCGGGCTCGCTGCAGAAGGGATCCGGCACGAAGCGCTCCGCACTCTGCTCCGGACGCTGCCAGTAGCCGCGCCCCACGCCGCGGCCGCCGATGTAGAGCTCGCCCGCGGCGCCGATCGGCGCAGGGCGGCGTGCGGCGTCGAGCACGTAGAGCTGCTGGTTCGCGAGCGGCTTTCCGATCGGGACCGACCCGGCATCGGGATCGACCCGCTGGATCGCCGACCAGATCGTGGTTTCGGTCGGCCCGTAGAGGTTCCAGATCTCGCGACAGCCCGCGGCCGCGAGTTCGCGCGCGAGTGCGGCCGGGAAGGCCTCGCCGCCGATGCAGAGCGTCCTGAGCGTGCCGAGCGCCGCGCGCGTCTCGGGATCCGCGACCAGCAGGCTCGCGAGCGAGGGCGTGCACTGCAGGTGGGTCACGCGGTGGCGCCGGATCAGCTCGGGAATCGATGCGCCGCTCTCAGGGTCGGCGGCGGTCGCGCTGAGCTCGCGCAGCCGGTTCAGGTGCTCGAGGTGCGCGAGCGCGACGTCGGTCTCGACGCCGAAATCGATCAGGCACGCGACCTCGTCGACGCCGAGCGCGCTCACGCGCCGCAGCATCTCGGCGCAGCTCTCGGGCGTGCCGAAGAGCGCGCTGGTCTCGAAATAGCGCTCGAAGGAGTATTCGAGCAGGCCCTCCAGCTCATCGGGCGCGAGGCTCGCGAGGTCGATGTCGGCATGCGTCGCGGTTCCGGTCGCGCCGCGCTTGAATGCGGTCCAGGTGTTCGCAAAGCCCTTGATCAGCCCGAGCGAGCTGCGCAGGTACTCGATCATCGGCGCGCGCACGGTCTCGCGCACCTGCGCGAGGTCGTCGCCGACGAAGCTGTGCAGCATCAGCGTGACGCAGCCGGCGTCGGGGTCGTGGCCGCGCTCCGCGCGCGCCTTGCGGTAGATCTCGATGCGCTGCCCGAGCTCATCGAGGCTCTGACCTAGCAGGTGGGTCAGCAGGTTCGCGCCGATTTCGCCCGCGCGGCGGAAGGTGTCGGGGCTGCCGGCGGCCGTGAGCCAGACCGGGAGCTCGGGCTGGATCGGGCGCGGCAGCGTGCGCGTCGGCACGGGCTTGCCGTCGGGCCCCGGGAACTCGACGGCCTCGCCGCGCCAGAGCCGCTGCACGATTTCGATGCCGGAGAACATCTGCTCGCGTGCCGAGGCGAAGGCGCTCGGGTTCAGCACGAAGTCGTTCGGCTGCCAGCCCGACGCGAAGGACACGCCGACGCGCCCCTGCGAGAGGTTGTCCACCAGCGCCCACTCCTCGGCGACGCGCGCGGGGTGGTGCAGCGCGAGCACGACGCTGCCGGCGCGAATCGCGACGCGCGAGGTCAGAGCGGCCACCGCGGCGCTCGCAACCGCCGGATTCGGATACAGGCCGCCAAAGGCGTGGAAGTGGCGCTCGGGAGTCCAGACCGCGGCGAAGCCGTGTCGATCGGCGAACCTGGCGCCCTCGAGCAGCAGCTTGTAACGGTCGCCAGAGCCGCGCTCGGCGCTCGCGAAATAGAACAGCGAGAGCTCGAGGGGGCGCGGCATCGCAGCCGCGGGCGCAGACGCGGCCGGGCGCTGCTCGTCTTCCGAGACGACGACCTCGAAGCCGCGCGCGAGGGTCCAGAGCAGCTCGAGCACCGAGATGTCGAAGGACAGGCTCGTGACCGCGAGCCACACCCCCGGCTGCGCGGGCCGCAGCTCGCGATCGATTCCGGCGAAGAAGTTCAGGGCGTTCCGGTGCTCGATCATCACGCCCTTCGGGCGTCCGGTCGAGCCCGAGGTGTAGATGAGATAGGCGAGGCTCGAGGGCAGGGCTCCGCCGTCGCAGCGAGTCTCCGGCTGCGCGGCGATCTGCGCGGCGTCGCCGTCGAGCTCGACGACGCGCAGCCCGGGTGCCCGCAGGCGCGAGCGCAGCGCGCGCTGCGTCACGAGCAGCGCCGCGCGCGAGTCCTCGAGCATGTACGCGAGGCGTTCGGCGGGATACTGCGGGTCGAGTGGAACGTAGGCGCCGCCGGCCTTGTGGATCGCGAGCAGCGCGATCACGAGCTCGAGCGAACGGGGCAGGCAGAGCGCGACGGTCACTTCGGGGCCGACGCCCAGCCCGCGCAGCTGATGTGCGAGGCGGTTCGCCGCAGCGTCGAGCTCCGCATAGCGGAGGGTCTGGCCGCGGAACGAGACCGCGCGAGCCTCGGGTGCAGCCGCCACCTGGGCTTCGAACTGGTGGTGGATGCAGCCGATCGCCGGCAGCGGCGCCTGGGTCGCATTGAAGCCGCGCAGCACGGCGTGTTCTTCTTCGGGGCCGAGGATCCCGAGCTCAGCTATGCGGCGGTCGGGGTCCGCCGCGATCGCGAGCAGCGCGGTCGCGATCTGCCCCAGCAGGCGCTGCGCGGCCGCGGCGTCGAAGGGCGGCGCGTCCCAGGCGAGGCGCAGCCACAGCTCGGCGTCGGTGTAGGCGTAGAGCGCGAGCGGATAGGTCGTGCGCTCGATCAGGCGGAATTCGCGCGTCGCATAGCTGCCGCCGCGCGCGCGCATGCGCGCGCCGAGCGAAGCGTCGTCGAAGACCAGCAAAGCCTGGAACAGCGGGCTGCCCGCCGGCAGCGCGCTCGCGGCCTGCACCTCGACCAGCGGCGTGTGCTCGAAGCTGCGCACCGCGCGCTCGCGCTCGCGCAGCGCGCGCAGCCAGTCGCCGACCTGCAACTCGTCCGGAACCGGAACCCGCACCGGCAGCGTGTTGATGAAGAGGCCCGGAATCTGCTCGGCCCCGGCGAGGCCCGAGCGGCGGCACGCGCGCGTTGCTCCGAATACCACCTCGGACTCGCCCGAGTGGCGCGCGAGCACCAGCGCGAAGGCCGCCTGCACCAGGGTGTTTGGCGTCACTCCGCAGCTCGCCGCGGCGCGCGCGAGCTGCTCGCTCTGCGCGCGCGAGAGCAGGAGGTCGGTCTCACCGCGCGCGGGCGCGCTCGGGGCCCCGGTCGGGGCGGCTGCGCCGCAGGGCAGCGGCGTCGGCGTCGCGAAGCCCGCGAGCCGCTCGCGCCAGAAGGCCGCATCGCCCGAGCCGTCGCGCGCGGCGAGCCACGCGACGTGCTCGCGGAAGGACCGCGCGGGCGGAAGCTGCTGCGGCGCGCCGCGGCGCAGCGCGTCGTAGAGGTCGAAGACCTCGCTCAGCACGAGCGGGAAGGAGCGCCCGTCGAGCAGGATGTGGGGGAAGCTCCAGACGATCTCGAAGCGATCGGCTCCGGTGCGGAAGACCGCGACGCGCGAGAGCGGCGCCGCGCGCAGATCGAAGCCGCGGCGCCGGTCTGCGGCGAGATGTCCCGCCAGGCGCGCGGCGCTCTCCGCGGCCGGCAGCGCGCTCCAGTCCTCGTAGACGGGCGCGATCGCGGGCTCGCTCTGGACCTCTTGAACCGGCTCGTCGACGTCCTCCCAGCGGAAGCTCGTCCGCAGCACTTCGTGCCGCGCCTCGACCTGCTGCCAGGCCTGCGCGAAGGCCTGCAGATCGAGCGCCTCGCGCAGCGAGATCGCAATCTGCTCGAAGTCCGCCCCGGAGTCCGGAGCGGAGAGGTAGTGAAACAGCAGGCCCTGCTGGATCGGCGAGAGCGGATAGCTGCGGCGCGGATGCAAGCGCGTGGTCTCCACCGGCGTAAGGCGTCCCAGCGTCCTATCGGCCGGCAAGACCCGCTTCCGCTCTCTATCTCGATGCCGCGTGCGGGCTTCCGATCCGCCCCGCGGCGGGCATGCGACCGCGCCGCGCATCCTATCACGCGGTTCTACTGTGCTCAGCTGGACGGGGGGCCGGCCGCGACGCATCGGCTCGCGCTCCCGGGCTCAGCCGCCTCGCAGATCCGGCTCCCACCAGCAGGCCGTCGCAATTCTTCCTGTGTCGAGCAGCAGCACGCCGCGCACCCGGCTCAGGATCTCGCGGCGGCGCTCGAGATCCGGATCCCCGGGACGGCCGCTCACGCCGAGCGCGGGGGTTGCCGCGAAGCGGTGCGCTTCGGGATCCAGCTCGATCTCGACGTCCTGGAACGCGCGGGGCCAGCCGAGGCCCGGGCACAGGCACTTGTAGAGCGCTTCTTTGGCGCTGAAGATCGCGTGTGCCCGGCGGCCCGGGGAGAGCGGGTCCGCCTGCGCGAGGCGTTCGCGTTCGGCGGGGGTGCAGATCGGCCGCCAGAGGCGCTCTTCGAGCGCTGCGCCGGGTTCGACGTCGACGCCGATCCCGGCGATGCGTCCGATCCGGACCACGGCCACCAGGCATTCGCGCGCGTCGTGGGCGATCGAGCCCGCGATCCCGGGCGGCCAGCACGGGGCGCGATCCGGCCCCGGGAGCAACGGCAGATCTGTGAACCCGAGCTCGTGCAGCAGGCCGCGCGCGAGGCCGCGGCCGACCGCGAACTCGGTCCGGCGCTTCGGAATCGCGCGCGCGACGCATGCGCGCTCCTCCGGGTGCAGCGAGGCAAACGCGAGCTCTGGATCGGAGGGCAGCAGTGAGGCAGCGCAGCGAATCTCCCTCGGGAGCAGCGTCGCGAGCTCCACGCTGGAGGGGGCGGCGGAGGTCATCGAGAGCGCTCCACGGCGCATGTTTAGCCCGCATTCCCCGAGCGGGCGTGCGCCTGCGTGACGACTTGTTTCCCCTGTGGGGAAGTTCTTCCACGAGTGGAAATATTTTTCCATCTATAGGAACGCAACTTCCTATCGGACGGGGGAATCGAAAGCTCTAAGTCATCGAAAATATTGCTCTGCTGGACTTGGCCCCGTTCTTGCTCCACAATCGGTTGGAGTCGCCCAATAGCTCTGTCTATCTGGGTTGCTACAGCGAAACGCATTTCGGGTCGGTCGAGCTGGTAAAGTGGCGTGGTCAGGTGCGGGGGGAGGAATTCAGATGACATTCGAGCGAAGGCTTCGAGCAGGGCTGATCAGCCTCGCGGCTGCCGCCCTGATGGCCCCCGCGGCAACGGCAGCGCCGATCACCTACATCGTGAACGGACTCGCGGCAGACATCACCGTGAGCCGTAACGGCATCGGAATCGGAGGCTCCGTCTCCTCGATTCCGATCGTCGGACAGCAGTTCGTGTTCGACGGTGCAACCCCCGCGCTCGTCAGCTTCGCGATCGAGGTCGCCGGCGACTTCAGCAACCGGATCCAGCTCTCGGTCCCCATCGATATCGGATTCGGTGCGGTCGACGAGATCGTGGTTTCGACTGCGGTGCTGACCTCGGTGGCGACCGCGAGCTATCCCGCGATCGGCGGCGGCGGCATCTTCAGCTTCAATGGGGTTTCCGGTGGCGGTGGAGTCGGGAACGCGACCGCGGACCTCCTGCTCAGCAACGGCGGCGGTCCGGCGATTCCGGTGAATGCCTTCGTTACCCAGGCAGGATCGGTGTCCGGGACGGTCTTCGCAGACGCAGGCGCGATCGAGGCCGCGATCCTGGGCTTCACGCTGTTCGAGTTCACGGCGCTGGACGGCTCTCACATCGTCGCAAAGGCCGACCTGCTCGTCACCGGAGCGGCGGTGCCGGAGCCGAACGTCGCGCTGCTGTACGGGGTTGCGGTGCTGATTTGCGGCGCGCGAGTGCGCTCACAGCGGAGCGTCTGAGAAGTCAGATCTGCGGCCCCGCTCGGGCGGGTGCGAAACTGCTCTGCAGTGGTTGTTGGCAAGAGCTGAAAAAGTGCTGAATACGAAGGGATGACCGAAATGGATCTGAAGGGCTGGGTTCGAGGCATCGCTGCGACGGTCACTCTTTTGCTGGGAGCTGCCCAATCCGGCAGCGCACTGACGCTCACGCCGACCGGCGGCGGTTTGACCAGCACGGTCGGAAATTACGCCTGCGCGAGCGCAACGAGTCCGGCGCTCTGCCCGCTACAGAAGACCTTCGATCTCTTCGCGGCCGGCACTGCGACCGGCTCGATCTCGATCGACACTGGCACCCTCCTGGCGACGATCAGCCTGACGGTGGCGAGCTTCTCCTACGACGACGTCACGGCGCCGGTGGGTGGCGTCGACGAGCTCGCCTTCACGAACGTGTTCTACTCGGCCGTCGTATCGGTCGTCGACAACGGCCTCGGCTCATACAACCAGGGCGCCGCCGTGAACGGCAGCGTGAGCGGCAACTACGAACAGAAACTGCTCGGCGCGACGGTGACCGCAGCCGCGGCCTTCAATGAGACGGCGAGCTTCGCGAGCCTGGTCTGCCCGGTCAGCGGCGTCGGCCAGTGCGGCCTCACGGTCGGAAACGGTGTCGCGGGCCTCTACGACCTCAACGTCGGCAGCGGCCCCGCGCTGACGAAATTCGTGAATACCTTCAACGTCAACGTCGTTCCGGAGCCGGCGACGAGTGCGCTGCTCGCACTCGGGCTCGGAGTTCTGGCGGTGAGGCGCCGCAGCGCTCACTGAGAGCCCGTTTCGATCGCGGCTGCGAGAAGGGTTCTTTTGGCTCCTTCTCGCAGCCGTTTTCTTTCCGACGCTCTTGGATCTCCTGCAACACGGCTTGGAAGCCAGCTTTGCCGCCTATCCGGCGTTGGTCTTCGGCGCACTATGTGCGCATGAGGTCTGGCGCAGTCCGCGGGCAGAGCTGCGCCCCGCCGCGGGCTTTGGCTTGCTCGCGCTCGCGTTGCTCTGGCAATACCTGTGCCTGAGCTCCGACGGGATCCGCTTCGCGCGACCCGCGCTCGTGCTTGCGGTCGCAGGGCTCTCGCTCTTCCTCGGGCGTGCTTGGCTGCGCGCCGCCCTGATGGCAGTCTTTTCGGTGCCAGTTCCGAGTCTGATCCTCGAATTCGCGAGCCAGCGCGTTGGAGCGACTGTGTTGACGCCGGCGCTGACCCTGCTCCGGATGCTCGGGCGTCCCGCCGTGCTGGCGGATGACCTGCTGCAGGTACCCGGGGTCTCCCTGGAGTGGATTCCCGCGGATGCGGGCGTGGCGCTCGCGGTCTTCGGGGCCGGCCTGGCCTGCCGGGAGCTGCCGCACCCGGTGCCGATGCGGCGAGCGCTGCGCCCGGTCGCCGGCGCGGCCGCGCTTGCCTTCACGCTGGCCGCGGGCGCAGCAAACGCCGCCGTCGTCCTGCTCGCTGCAACCGGCTGGGAGGCTGGGTCGCGCTTCGTGTTGCGCCAGCTGCCCTGGCTCGCCGTACTCGGGGCTGCGATCTGGCGCGCGCGCGCGACCGCGCGCGCGGCCGGGGCGGAGCCGGCGTGAAGGAGGCGAGCCGGGTCCAGGCGGTCGCGTTGGCGCTGCTGCTGCTCAGCGGCGGGATCCTGGTGTGGTCCGTCCAGCTGCGCCCGTCGCTGGTGGTCGACACCGCGCCGCTCGCGGCGCTGCCGGCCGAGTTCGAGGGCTGGCGCGCACGGGCCGACATCCCGCTCGAGACGGACGTCGAGCGGATGTTGCGCGCGGACTTCAATCTGCAGCGCGTGTACGAGCACGCCGGGGCAGATCCGGTCGGGCTCTACATCGGTTACTACGGGACCGAGCGCGGCGGGCGTCCCGAGCACACGCCGGAGCTGTGTTACCCGATGGCGGGCTTCACGATTCTCGAGAGCCGCACGGTCTCGATCGACCGCGCGCGCGGGCTGCGCGCGAATGAGTTCCTGGTCGAGCGCAGCGGCCAGCGCCAGCTCGTGCAGTTCTGGTATCGCAGCTACCGCAGCACGGGGCTGCTCGGGTCCGGCGGCCAGATCTGGGACCGCTTCCTGGGACGCGTCCTGCGCGGGCGCTCGGACGGCGCCCTGGTGCGGGTGACGACGCACTTGCGGCCGGGCGACGAGTTCGGAGCCCGCTCGCGCCTCGCAGACCTCGCGGCCTCGGTGGATCTGCTGCTCGACCTGCACTGGCCCGGCGAGGCGCCCGGGCACTCATGAGGCGCTTCGGGAGGTGGGCTGCTGCCGCTGGACCCAGGTGTCGACACCGATCAGCGACAGGCAGCCGAGTGCGAAGGTCAACACGCCGGCGAACTCGTGCAGCGGCCCGCCGGTGACTGCGGGTTGATTCGGCAGCTCGAGTGCGGCCAGCGTCGTCCCGAGCAGCCGGACCAGGTTCCAGAACAGCGCGATCGGCACCACGGCCGCAACCAGCGCAATGCGCGCCCCGCGCCGCTGCCGGAAATAGCCGAGCAGGATCGCCGCGGGCAGCAGCGCGAGCAGCGAATTGATCCCGCTGCACGCCTCCGCCACGAAGAGGCGCTCCTGCGGCAACACGACCACGTTTCCTTCGTGCATTACGGGCAGCGCGAAGAGCTGCAGCAGCCGGACCGCGAGCGCCGTCGTGAGCAGCCGGAGCTGCGCGATCAGCGGGTCCACGAGCGCGTGCGGCAGCGGCACCATGAACAGCAGGTAGCCGACCGGAAACGCGAGCGTGCGCAGGGCGTCCGCTCCGCGCAGTGCGAGCGCGGTACCGGCCACCGCCCCGACCACGGCGATGCCGATCGCGGTGGGGGTCGCCGAGAGGAAGCCCGCGACGAAGAGCGCGAAGGACGCGCCGAGCAGAGCCAGCCCGCGCGCATCGCGCCGGCGCGAGACCCTCGCGAGCGCCGGTCGCAGCCAGAGCGCGATGGCTGCCGACACGGCCGGGACGAGGAATGCGTAGGCGTGGTACTCCGCGGCGCGCCACGCGCGGACGAGCGCAGGCAGCGCCGGCGCGAACGCGAGCACTGTCAGCAACAGGATCACCAGATCCCGTCGCGTGAGGCGCAGCGCGGCGTGCGCGCGATCGGCAGGGTCTGCGAAATCTCCCTGGGTCATCGCTGGCTCCTGCGCTCCACGGGGCTGCATGCGGTCGCACTCCCGCCGCAGAGCCCGAGCTACGAGATGTGCGGCGCCATCCCGAGCACCCGGATGCCGCTCGCCTGAACCACCTGGTCCGGACTCACGAGCACCGGATCCGCGATCTCGAGCGCGATGCCGAGCAGGCAGCTGAGCCCGAGCGTGGCGACGCAGCCCGCGATTGCATAGCGCAGCCGCGAACGCAGCGGATCGCTCGGCGGCACCGCGCGCTCGACGACCGTCACGCGCTCGCCCTGCTGAGCGGACTCGAGGCTCTCCGCGAGCTCTGCCTCTTGCACCTTGCGCAGGAAGTCGAGGTAGTTTTCGCGCAGCACCGTCTCGCGTTCCTGGAGCGCTGCCAGCTCCTCCTGGCGCGCGGGCGTATTCGCAACCCGGCGATCGAGGTCGGCGAGCTGGCGCTCGGCCTCTGCGAGCTGCACCTGCATTGCGCTCACCTCCTGGTTCGCGGCCGCGATCAGCGCAGAACGCGACGGAATGCCGTGGGCGCCCCCTCCGAGCTCCTGCTCGAGGCTCGCGATCTGGTCGCGCAGCGCGAGGACGTCGGGGTGTCGCTCGGTGTACTGCGCGGACTTCGTCGTGAGCTCGCTGCGCAGGGTCTCGAGCGCCGCTTCAGGGCTCTCGCGGCCGTTCGTCGCGGCGGGTTGGGAGGTGAGCGTCGCGACGCGGGTATTGGCCTCCGCGATCTGGAGCGCGAGCGATTGGCGCTGCTGCTGCAGGCGGTCGAGGCGGCCGATGTTCGTCGCCAGCTCGCCCGGCAGCTCCCCCTGGTATTTTTCGTTGAACTCGCGCAGCGAGCGGTTCTGCTCGCGCAGCGCTGCCTCGGCGCGCTCGAGCTCTCCGCGCAGGAAGCGCGTCGCGAGCTCGGCCTGTTGGGTACGCGCGCGCACGCTCTCGGTGACGAAGCCGCTCGCGATGTCGTTGGCGATACCCGCCGCGATCTCCGGGCCATCCGCTTCGAATTTCACCTCGAGCAGCGTCGCGCTTTCTTCGCGCCGCGGCGCTCCGACGCTCGGCCGGTCCGTGATGCTCGCGTCCTGTCGCATCCGGTCGGCGATTTCCTCGCGCGTCAAGTCCTGTGTCAGGTCGGGATAGGGGTTGTACTTCTCGATCAGGGGTGTCAGCTTGTCGCGCGAGAGCACCTCGCCGGCCATCGCGCTGATGCGCTGGATCGCGTCGTCCTCGACGGTCGTGCGCACGAGATCCTCGCGGATCTGATGGCTCGTCACGAGCAGCAATGCGGTCGCTGCGAAGCGCGGCTGCCTGGTCAACGTGAACGCGGTCGTGGCGCCGAGCCCGATCAGGAACAGCGCCAGCATCGGCTTCCAGCGCCGCAGCAGGGTGCCGCGAGGGTCGCGCAGGAAGTCGGGTATGCCGCCGCCCTGCTCCGGGTCGAATTCCGCTGCGCCCGTGAACGCCTCGCTCATCGTTCCACCTCCGGTTCGGCCGCGGCCGCGGCCTCTTCGGCATCGCCATAGCCGTAGTAGCTCGAATAGCGGCGCGTGTGGCGCGGCAGCCGGACCTCGTTCAGGAAGCTGCCGATCAGCTTCTCGGGCGGCAGCTCTTCGATGAGCTCGCGGAAGGCCTTGCGCAGCGTCGTGCCGGAGCGCACGACAGCCACACAGGCCCCGACGTGGGGCAGGATCTGGCTCACGTCCGGGAACAGCAGGGCCGGAGGCGCATCGATCACGACTACCTGATAGGCGTTCTCGAGCTGCGCGAGCGAGGCTGCGAGCGCGCGCTGGGAGAGCAGCTCGTGTGCGCGCTGCACGTGGGCGCGCGCCGGGAACACGTCGAGGTGCGGAACGTCGGTCGCCGCGCGGGCTTCCGCGAGCGGTTTCTCTCCGGAGAGCACCTGCTCGATTCCCGCGGCGGGCTGGAAGCCGAGGGCGCGCGCAACCGAGGGGTGGCGCAGATCGAGGTCGACGAGCGCAATCCGACGCTCGCTGGCCATCGAGGCCAGGGCCAGGGCGAGGTTGCAGGCGGTGAGCGTCTTCCCCTCCTGCGAGATCGAGCTCGTCACGAGCACCGAGTGCCGGCCCAGCCGGGCGAGCTCGGCATCGACGTGCAGCGCGAACTGCCGGAAGTGCTCCGCGACGAGATGCTGGCCTTCGATCAGCAGCGCCCGCGCGTTCCAGGGCAGCCGCTTGTCGCGCGGGATCTCGATCACGGGGCCCTGCGGCGGCGGCAGCTCCGGACGCTGCGCAGGCGCCGGCTCGGCGCCCCGGCGCGCGCCCGGAGCGGCTTCCTGCCGGCTGCCGGCGCGCTCGCGCTCGGCTCGCCTGAGGGCGTCTGAAATTTCGCCCATGGCTCAGACCGGCCGGGCTGGCGGGCGCGGCGCGCCCGGCAGCGCCCGACTGATTTCGAGCGCCTTGAGCTCCAACAGCCGGGGTGGGACCGGCCGCTGACCCCGCGAGTAGGCCGCCAGCAGCGCCCGATCGGCCAGCAGGTTGACCATGCGCGGGCAGCCGGCCGAGAACTCGGCGAAGAGGTCCTCGGCATCCGCGAAGAAGAGGTCCTCGTAGTGCCCGCCAGCGATACCGATGCGATGGCGCAGGTACTTGCCGATTTCGTCGCGCGAGAGCGGCTGCACATGGTGCTCGATCGCGATGCGCTGGCGCAGCTGCCGCAGGCGCGGATCGGCGAGCCGCTCGCGCAGCTCCGGCTGCCCTGTGAGCACGATCTGCAGCAGCTTCTCAGAGTGCGTCTCGAGGTTCGAGAGCAGCCGCACCTGCTCGAGCGCTTCGAGGCTCAGGTTCTGGGCCTCGTCGACGATCAGCGCCGCGCTGCGCCGCTTGCGCATCAGATCGAGCAAGTAGCTGTTCAGCAACAGGATGTAGTCCGCGGCGCTGCGCGGCACGGCCGTCGCCTCCTGCGCCGTGAGCAGCCGGAACTCGACCGCGACGAGCTTGAGCAGATCCAGCGCGCCGAGACGCACGGTGTTGAGCACCATCGCGGTCTCGGGCAGGTCGTCGCCGAGGCGCTCGAGCACACTGCGCAGCAGCGTCGTCTTGCCCGAACCGACCTCGCCCGTGAGCAGCACGAAGCCCTTGCGGGCCGTGAGCCCGTAGCTGAGCGCCGCGAAACCCTCCTGGTGGGTTTCGGAGAGCCAGAGGAAGCGCGGATCTGGGCTCAGCGAGAACGGAAGCTCGTTCAGGCCGAAGAACGCTTCGTACATCGCCAGCGGTGCCTCAGCTCGTTCCCCACGGGGAAAGTAGAGCTCGGGGGCTCCGAGCAGTTCAGCAGAACCCGCATGGTACAACCTGCCCATCGGCATTTTATTCGAAGCGGCATTTCCTTTTCTTGCGGGCATTTTCATTTTCCCGTCACCCAGACGGGCCAGCGCGTGATTCAATGCACTGGATCCCACGCGGTGTCACCGGCTCGACGCGGTGCCCGAGCGGGGAGCTGACGATGCTGCGGACGCGCGCGAAGCTGTTGCACCTCGGAATCCGGCTGACCGATGCGGCGTTGGCTGGGCTGGGCTTTGCCGTGCTCGTAGCGCTCCTGGCGACTCCCGGCGCCGACGCGCCCGCTGCGGAAGCGCGACTCGCCGCACTCGGCATCCTCGCTTCACTGGTATGGCCGATCGCGCTGCAGTCCTTCGGCGTCTACGGCTCGCAGCGCCGCTCCGGCCTGGTAGTGCTCGCCATCCTGTACCTGCAGGCAGGTGCGCTCGCGACGCTCGCGACCGCCATCTGTGCAGCTTTCTTGCGCCCGCCGCTGCCGCTCGAGTTCCCGCTCTGGTGCGGCGCCCTCCAGACCTTGCTGCTGGTCTCCGAGCGGGCGGCGATCTACCTCGGCCTGCGCTGGCTGCGCCGGAGCGGGCACAATACACGTTATGCATTGATCGTCGGAACCGGTCCGCGCGCGGAGCGCGTGTACCGCGACATCCAGCTGCATCCGTCCTGGGGGATCCGCGTGATCGGATTCCTCGACGACGTCGACACCCCGATCGATCCGGCGATCCCTGCGGAGTTCGTGCACAAGCTCTCCGATCTGCCGCAGCTGCTCGATCGCGAGCAGCACATCGACGAGGTGATCGTCGCTTGCCCGCGCGCGATGCTCGACAGCCTGCGCCCGCTGGTCCACTACTGCGCCTCGAGCGGTACGCCGCTGACGCTGCTCTCCGACCTCTTTGGAGACTTCTTGCCGGCGCCGCGCGTCACGCACTTCGATCAACAGCCCGCGTTGTCCTTCGCGCCGGTGCACCACGATCCCTTCAAGCTCGCGGTCAAGCGCGGCATCGACATCGTTGGCTCGGCCGTCCTGCTGGTCGCGAGCGCGCCGGTGGTGGCGCTTGCCGCGCTGGCGATCCGCCTGAGCTCGCCCGGCCCCGTGCTGTTCCGCCAGGTGCGCTGCGGCCTGCACGGGCGCCGCTTCGAGATGATCAAGCTGCGCACGATGGTGCAGGGCGCGGAGGGGCAGCGGGCGGAGCTGCTCGCGCAGAACGAGATGCAGGGGCCCGTCTTCAAGCTGCAAGACGACCCGCGTGTGACGCGCGTCGGCCGCTGGCTGCGCCGTTACAGCATCGACGAGCTGCCGCAGCTCTCGAACGTGCTGCGCGGCGACATGAGCCTGGTCGGCCCGCGGCCGCCGGCTCCGGGCGAGGTGTCGCTCTACGAGATCTCCGACCGGCGCCGGCTCTCGATGCGGCCCGGGATCACCTGCAGCTGGCAGGTCTCCGGCAGGAACCTGATCTCCAATTTCGAGGAGTGGGTGAAGCTCGACCTCGAATACATCGACAATTGGTCGCTGTCGCGCGACCTCGAGCTGCTGCTCCGCACGATCCCCGCCGTGCTGTTCGGGACCGGCGCGAAGTAACCCCCGGATCAACCCACGGGCCCGGCGGGCCGATCTGTGCCGGGACCCGGAGGCATGCGTCTCTGGCCACCGATCAGGGCGCGCGCCCCGGAGCGCGGCCGGGCGGGAGATGCTTCGGACACGCGCCAAGCTGCTGCACCTCGCGATCCGCCTCGCCGACGCAGGGCTCGCGGCGGCCGGCTTTGCGCTGCTCGTGATATACGTCTTCGAGCAGCGCTCGGCCGCGCCGATCGACGAGGCGCGCCTGATCGCGCTCGGGCTGCTGTGCTCGCTGGTCTGGCCGATCGCGCTGCAGTCCTTCGGCGTCTACGACTCCCAGCGTCGCTCGGGCTACGCCTCGCTGGCCGTCCTCTACAGCCAGGCCGGCGCGGTCGCGACGCTCGCGGGGGGGCTCGGCGCGGCGTTCCTGCGCCCGCCCTTGCCCGTCGAATTTCCGCTCTGGTGCGGCGGGCTCCAGACGCTGCTGCTGCTGTCCCAGCGGCTCGCGATCACCCTCGGTTTGCACCGGCTGCGGCGCGGTGGGCTCAACACGCGCTATGCGCTGATCGTCGGTACGGGGCCGCGCGCCCAGCGCGTCTATCGCGACATCGAGCTGCATCCGGCCTGGGGCCTGAAGGTGATCGGCTTTCTCGACGACGCCGACAGCCCCGTCGACCCGGCGATCCCGCACCAGCTCGTCCACAAGCTGACCGAGCTGCCGCAGCTGCTCGACCGCGATCAGCACGTCGACGAGGTGATCGTCGCGTGTCCGCGCGCGATGCTGGATCGGATCCGGCCCCTGGTGCACTACTGCGCGAAGAGCGGAACACCGCTGACGCTGCTCTCGGACATCTTCGGCGACTTCCTGCCGGCCCCGCGGATCACGCGCTTCGACAGCCTCACGGCGCTGTCGTTCGCGCCAGTCCACCACGATCCCTTCCAGCTCGCCGTGAAGCGCGCGATCGACATCGCCGGATCGATCGCGCTGCTCTTGCTCTGCGCGCCGCTGCTCGGGCTCGCGGCGCTCGCGATCCGACTCTCTTCGCCGGGCCCCGTGCTGTTCCGGCAGCTGCGCTGCGGGCTCCACGGACGCCGTTTCGAGATGCTGAAGCTGCGCACCATGGTGCCGGACGCGGAGCGGCGCCTCGCGGAGCTGCTGGACCAGAACGAGATGCAGGGACCCGTGTTCAAGCTGCGCGACGATCCGCGCGTCACGCGCGTCGGCCGGATCCTGCGCCGCACCAGCATCGACGAGCTGCCCCAGCTCGTGAACGTCCTGCGCGGGGACATGAGCCTGGTGGGCCCGCGGCCGCCGGTCCCCGGAGAGGTGTCGCTCTACGCGATCTCGGAGCGCCGGCGGCTCTCGATGCGACCGGGCATCACCTGCACCTGGCAGGTCTCGGGCAGGAATCTGATCCGCGACTTCGAGGAGTGGGTCGAGCTCGACCTCGACTACATCGACAACTGGTCGCTGTCGCGAGACGTGGAGCTCTTGCTGCGCACGATCCCGGCGGTGCTCAGGGGTACCGGCGCCAAATAGGCCGGTCAACCCCGGCCGGCGGCCGGCCGACAAGAGGGGAGGTCCGGGGCGCTCGCCGTTCCGGAGTCGGGGAGGGGCATGGCTCCGCTCATTGCAGCGATCCTCGTAACGATCCTTCTCGGCACGCCCCTGGCGGCCCGCGCGCAGGCGGCGGAGGCCCCCGAATCGATCGAGGTACCCTCGAATCCGGCGCGCTGCGCGCGCTATGCGCGGGAGATCATCCAGTACCAGCAGATGGCGGGCCGCGCCGCAAAGCTCGGCAACCAGGACTGGGAGGCCAAGCTCGAGGCCCACGTCGATCTGCTGCGCGACCGCGCCGAGCCGCAGTGCCCCGAGATCAAGGTCTCGGACAGCACCTGGGAGAGCCTCAAGTTGCTGCTGCGTCTGGCGGGGCAGGCGGCCGTCGCCTACTTCACCTTCGGAGCCTTCTGAAGGCTCCCGGGCGGTAGACTGCGCGGGCATGCTCCGCCTCGCCGCGCTGCTCGCTCTGCTCGTCGCGATCCCGGCTTCGCCCGCACGCGGCGAGCGCGGCGCCGACGGCCGCTTCGACGCGCGCCGCTCCTCGCATTTCGATCTGTATCAGGACGTCGACATCGACCAGACGGGCGGCTTCCACGGCAGCCGCCGCTTCGAAGAGGAACTGCTCGACGCGCTCGAGGGCGCCTATGCGCGCATCGGAGACCTGCTCGGCCTGCGTCCCGCCCGGCGCATCCAGGTGCAGGTCTACGACGCGCGCGTCTTCGATGCGAGCTTTGCAGCCAGCTTCCGATTTCCGGCAGCCGGTTTCTATGCAGGCGTGATCCGCGTGCGGGCCGGAACCGCGCTCGATCACGCGCTGGTGCGCTGCCTCCGGCACGAGCTCGTCCACGCGGCCCTGGACCAGCAGGCCCCCTCGCTGCGCCTCCCGGGCTGGCTCAACGAGGGCCTCGCCGAGTGGTTCGAGGCGCGCCTCGACGGCGCGCGCGGGCTCGAGCTCTGGCAGGCGCAGGCCCTCGGCGAGGTCGCGCGGCGCGGCGCGCTGTTCTCGTTGGCCGAGCTCTCGGTGCCGGCCTTCGGCGGCTTCGAGCCGCAGGCCGCTGCGCTCGCGTACACGCAGTCCCACGCATTCGTCGCCTGGCTGGTCGGCTCGAGGAACGAGCGCGAGCTCGCGCGTTTCGTTCGCGAGCTGCTCGACAGCGGCGACCTCGCGCGCTCCCTGCGCCGCGTCTATCGCAGCGACCTCGCGGATCTCGAGAGGCGCTTCGCGGCGGAGCTCTCGCGCTGAGCGGATGGGCTAGCCTGCCTCCGCTTCGGGGAGGCCTGCGTGACGAAGGGCGATGGCTGGCGGCACGCGCGCATCGGGGTCGCGCTGCTCGCAGTCGCGAGCGCATGCGGCGATGCCGGCGTCGAGAGTGCGGGGCTCGCGGGTCGTTCGGGAAGCCTCAGCGCCGGCGATCGCGCCGAAGAGCGCGCTGCCTCTCCGCACTTCGCGCTGATCGACCAGGAGGGCAGGGTCTTCCGCTCCGAAGTGCTGCGCGGGCGCGCCGTGCTGGTCGATTTCATCTTCACGCACTGCAGCGGCCCCTGTCCGATCCAGACCGGCCTTCACGCAGCCGTTCAGCGCCGACTATCACCCGAGCTGCGTGCGCGCGTCGCGCTGGTCTCGATCAGCGTGGACCCCGAGCGCGACACTCCCGAGCGGCTGCGCGACTACGCGCTTGCGCGCGGCGCAGATCTCGCGAGCTGGTCCTTCCTGACCGGATCCCCCGAGCAGATCGACGCAGTCGCCCGCGGCTTTGGTATTGGCAGCAAGCGCGCTGCAGATGGCGAGCTGCTGCACACGACCGCGAGCTTCTTGCTGGATCCGGAAGGGCGCATCGCGCGGCGCTTCACGGGAATCGAGCAGCAGCCCGCAGAGCTCGAAGCGGCGCTCCGCGAGTTGCTCTAGTCAGAGCCTTGCGGGTGAGCGTCCCGCGGACGCCTACTTCAGCTGCTCGCCGACGCGCGCGAAGGTGTTCACGTAGTCGATCGTGAGCTCCGGGTGCACGGCCCATGCCTTCCAGCTCGCGCTGTCGCGCTCGCCGACCAGCCTGCGGGTCTCGGGCTCCATGATCGCGAAGTGCTTCTCGGCTTCGGGAGTGTCCATCTCGTAGAAGTGCATGAAGCGCGGAGAGCCGGCCTCGATGTTCTCGTAGGGTGTGATCATCGTGAAGCCCGGCACCTGCGCGGCCGCGATCCAGCGCAGGTGGATGAAGTCGGCCCAATCGCGCAGCGCCTGCGCAGCCTCCGGACGTGCCGGGCTGATCAGCACCAGCTCGAGGCCCAGCGTCGGCTTGCCGGAGAGGATCCCCTGGCCCGGGCGCGGGGTGCGCCGGAAGTGGAATGCATTCCGCAGCTCCGAGACTGCCGGCGGCTTTCGAAACGACGCTTCGACCTCGTAGACGCCGAGGGTCCCGAACTCGGGCAGGCGCCGCGGCAGATCGCGGCGGTCGCGGCAGTCGTTGCGCCACCAGGTCGCGCGCAGCACTCCCGGCAGCGCGAGCACGCTGGGCGCGCGCTTCGCCGCGTAATCCGCCGGCGGAAGCTCCGTCATCTCGAGGTAGAGGCCGTCGGTCACGCGATCTTCCATCTGGTTCCCCCTCGGGCCGATTCTAACGGGGACGGTGCTTACGATATGCAGATATTGCATTTCTTCCCCTGAGGGCCTCGCTCACGGAGGAATACCCGCAGGAAAGAAATGCAATATCTGCATATCGTAAGCACCGTCCCCGCGCGGGGGCTCTGCTACGGTCGCCGCGATGGGGCAGCTTCCGCCCGTCGATCCCCTCGAGGCCTTCCACCCGGCGATCCGCAGCTGGTTCGAGGCGCGCTTCCCCGAGGGCCCGACCGAGGCCCAGCGCCGCGGCTGGCCGGAGACCGCGGCGGGCCGGCACACGCTGATCTCCGCGCCGACGGGCTCTGGCAAGACCCTTGCCGCGTTCCTCGCCTGCATCGACCGTCTGTACCGCGAGGCCGACTCGCGCGGCGCGGAGGCCGCGCGGCCCGCGGGCGTCGATGTCGTCTACGTGTCGCCGCTGAAAGCGCTCGCGGCCGACATCGCCGAGAACCTCGAGCGCCCGCTGCGCGAGATCCGCGAGCAGGCCCGAGCACTCGGGGTGGCGGCTCCGGAGCTCTCGGTCGCCTTGCGCAGCGGCGATACGAAGGCGGCGGCGCGCGCGGCGATGCTCGTGCGCCCGCCGCACTTCCTGATCACGACGCCCGAGTCGCTGTATCTGCTCGTGACCGCCGGGCGCAGCCGCGAGCTCTTGCGCAGCGTGCGCGTGCTGATCGTCGACGAGATCCACGCGGTCGCGCGCGACAAGCGCGGATCGCACCTCGCGCTGACGCTCGAAAGGCTCGATGCGCTGTGCGAAAAGCGCCCAGCCCGGATCGGTCTTTCGGCGACCCAGAAGCCGATCGAGATCG
>CAYTJA010000300.1:0-34291 GCA_964437835.1 uncultured Spirochaetales bacterium | reverse complement strand
GCGATCGAGATGTCGAGCGCCGCCGCGAGGCCGTTGCCGCCGCCGACCACGTGGCCGGCGATGCGGCCGACGATCGGCGTCGGCGAGGTCTGGATCTCGCGCAGCAGATCCTCGAAACCGCCCGAGCCCCGCTGCGGCGCGCCCGGCCGCTGCTTGAGATTGGCGCCGGAGCAGAAGGTCGAGCCCTCGTTCGTCACCACCAGCGCCCGGATCGCCGGGTCGGCGTTGGCGGCAGCGACGGCCTCGCGCAGGCCCTGGACGAGGTCCGGGCCCAGCGCGTTGCGGCTCTCTGCGTCGGCCAGCGTCGCGGTCATCACGCCGCGCTCGCGGGTGATCTTCACCGGATGCATCGCGCCCCACACTGTGCGCCGTGCAGCCTGCACGCGCATGGTAATCCTGCTTGATTTACGTTACCGCTGCGGTCATTCTGCTGTCAACCGGAAAGGAGGTCCGATGCAATCGCTCCTGCTCGCCCCGTCGGTTCGCTCGTGCCTGGACGTCCGCGCCCCCGAGTTCGGCGAGAACCGGGCCGCGATGCTCGAGAAGCTGGCCGAGATCGACCGGCTGCAGGGCGAAGCGGAGGCCGGCGGCGGTCCCGCGGCCCACGCGCGCCTGGCCAAGAGCGGCAAGCTCCCCGTGCGGGAGCGGATCGCGCTCGCGCTCGATCCCGACAGCCCCTTCCTCGAGATCAGCTCGCTCGCCGGCTACAACTCGGACTACGCGATCGGCGGCGGCGCGCTGATCGGGATCGGCGTGATTGCCGGCGTCGAGTGCGTACTCTTCGCGAACGATCCCACGGTGCTAGGCGGCGCGCTCACGCCCTACGTGGGCAAGAAGTGGATGCGCGCGCTCGAGATCTCGCGCGACAATCGCATTCCGTACGTGAGCTTCGTCGAGTCGGCGGGGGCCGACCTGCGCATGAACCCGGACGACGGCGACGCCAAGCGCAAGCGGCGCCCCGCGAAGACCACCCACTTCGCCGAGACCGGCCGCTTCTTCTACGAGATGATCGAGCTCTCGAAGCTGCGCATTCCCTCGGTCTGCGTGGTCTTCGGCTCGTCGACTGCGGGCGGCGCCTATCAGCCCGGGCTGTCGGACTACAACATCTTGATCCGCGAGCAGTCGAAAATCTTCCTGGCCGGTCCACCGCTCGTGAAGATGGCCACGGGCGAGGAGTCCGACGACGAGACGCTGGGCGGCGCGCAGATGCACGCCGAGGTGTCCGGGCTCGGAGAGTATCTGGCGGAGGACGAGCGGGATGCGCTGCGCCTGTGTCGCGAGGTGGTGTCGCACCTCAACTGGCGCAAGCCGGGCCCCCCGCCGAGCCTGCGCGCCGATCCGCCCGTGCTCGATCCAGAGCATCTGCTGGGCGTCATGAGCCCGGACCTGCGCCGGCCGGTCGACGTCCGGGAAGTGATCGGAAGAGTCGTCGACGGCTCCCGCTTCGAGGAATTCAAGCCGCGCTACGGCAGCACGCTCGTGTGCGGCTGGGCGTCGATCGCGGGCTACCCGCTTGGCATCGTGGCCAACAACGGCGTGCTGTACCCCGAGTCCGCCGAGAAGGGCGCGCACTTCATCCAGCTCTGCAATCAGATCGACGTGCCGCTGCTCTTCCTCCAGAACATCACGGGCTTCATGGTGGGGCGCGAATTCGAGCGCGCCGGGATCATCAAGAAGGGCTCCCAGCTGATCAATGCGGTCACCAATTCGACGGTCCCGCACTTCACCGTGATCCTCGGGAACTCGTACGGCGCCGGTACCTACGCGATGTCCGGTCGGGCCTTCGACAACCGCTTCACCTTCCTGTGGCCGAGCGCCAAGATCGCCGTGATGGGCGGCAAGCAGATTGCGGGCGTGATGTCGATCGTGCGCCGCGGCCAGGCCGCCCGGAAGGGAGAGCCCTTCGACGAGGAGATCGACGCCCGGATCGTCGCCGCAGTGGAGGCGATCCAGGAGCAGGGCTCGCTCGCCCTCGAAGCGAGCGGCGCGATCAGCGACGACGGCATCATCGACCCGCGCGACACCCGCACGGTGCTCGGCATCTGCCTGTCGATCGTCCGCAATCGGCCCATCGAGGGCGCCACCGGATACGGGGTGTTCCGACTGTGAGCTTCACGACACTGCTGGTGGCGAACCGGGGCGAGATCGCGCGGCGCGTGATGCGCAGCGCGCGCGCGATGGGGCTGCGCTGCGTGGCGGTCTACGTCGACGCGGACGCGAGCGCGCCCTTCGTGACCGAGGCCGACGAAGCCGTGCGCCTCCCCGACTCCTATCTCGACGCAAAGTCGCTGCTCGACGCAGCGCGGCGGAGCGGAGCCGGCGCGATCCATCCCGGCTATGGCTTCCTGTCCGAGAACGCGGCTTTCGCCGCCGACGTGATCGCGTCCGGGCTCGTCTGGGTGGGTCCGTCTCCCGAGACGATCGCGCGGATGGGCGACAAGCTGGCCGCGAAGGCGCTCGCGCAGGAGGTCGGCGTGCCGACGCTGCCCGGCGCCGAGGATCCGGCCGCTGCGGCCGCCGTTGGCTACCCGCTGCTCGTGAAGGCCACCGCCGGGGGCGGCGGCAAGGGCATGCGGATCGTCCTGCAGCCGGCGCAGCTCGCGGAGGCTGTCGCAGCTGCGCGACGCGAGGCCGCGAGCGGCTTCGGCGACGATCGCGTGTTCATCGAGCGCTATGTGCCGCGCTGCCGGCACGTGGAGATCCAGATCCTGGGCGACGCCCATGGCAACCTGGTTCAGCTGGGCGAGCGCGAGTGCTCGATCCAGCGGCGGCACCAGAAGATCATCGAGGAGTGTCCGTCGCCGCGGGTCGACGCGGCCCTGCGCGACGCCCTGGGGGAGGCCGCGCTGCGGCTCGCCCGCGGGCTCGGGTACCGGTCGGCCGGCACGGTCGAGTTCCTGCTCGACGACGCGTCGCAGGAGTTCTTCTTCCTCGAGGTGAACACGCGCCTGCAGGTCGAGCATCCGGTCACCGAGGCGGTGACCGGCATCGACCTGGTGCGGGAGCAGCTGCGCATCGCGGCCGGCGAGCGCCTCGCGTTCGCGCAGCGCGACATCCGCTGGAACGGCGCGGCCATCGAGGCGCGCCTCTACGCCGAGAATCCGGCCGCCGACTTCCTGCCCGCAACCGGGACGCTATTTGCGTACGAGCCTGCGGCCGATCCGGCGCTGCGCTGGGATTCGGGTGTCGCCGAGGGCTGCGTGATCGGAACGCACTTCGATCCGATGCTCGCCAAGGTGATCGCGTGGGCTCCGACGCGCGCCGAGGCCGCGGGCCGGCTGGCGCTCGCGCTCGAGCGCAGCCACCTGGGAGGTGTCGCCACCAACCGCGACTTCCTCGTCGCCACGCTGCGCACGCGCGAGTTCCTCGCAGGCGAGACCACGACCGACTTCATCGATCGCGTGCGCCCGTCCCGCTCGCTCGCGCTCGGGGACGACGAGCTGCTGCGGGTCGCGCGCGCCGCGGCGCTCTGGATCCAGGGCGCCTGCCGGGCCGAGGCGAGCGTGCTCGCCTCGGCCCCGAGCGGCTGGCGCAACGCGCGGCTGCCGGACCAGCGCGTGACGCTCGCGTTCGGCGAGCGCGAGTTCGAGGTCGCCTATCGCGCGCTGCGCGATGGCAGCTTCCGCCTCGGCGACGGCAGCGTCGCGCGCGTGCATGCCTGGAGCCCGCGCGCGATCGACGTCGAGATCGCTGGCAGGCGCCAGCGCGCTCGCGTGACAAGGGCGTCGGACCGGATCGTGATCCAGAGCGGGCGCGGCGACGTGGAGTTCGTCGTGCGGCCCCGCTTCGAGCTGCCGGGCTCCGACGCTCCCTCCGGCGGTCTCGTGGCTCGCATGCCGGGCAAGGTGATCGAGCTGCGCGTGCAGCTGGGGCAGGCGGTGCGCGCCGGCGAGACGCTGCTGGTGCTCGAGGCGATGAAGATGGAGCACCCGATGACGGCGCCAGAGGACGGTGTCGTGGTCGAGGTGCGGGTCGCCGCGGGAGATCAGGTGGAGAACGGCGCGCTGCTGCTCGTGGTCGAGGCGACGGGCGCCGAGGGGACCAAGGAGGACGCCTGATGGCAGACCCGATCCGGATTGCGAACTGCTCGGGCTTCTTCGGAGACCGGTTCTCGGCCGCCAAGGAGATGGTCGAGGGCGGCCCGATCGACGTCCTCACCGGCGACTGGCTCGCCGAGCTCACGATGTTGATCCTGGCGCGCACGCGCATCAAGCGTCCGCACGGCGGCTATGCGCACACCTTCGTCCGGCAGCTGGAGCAGGTGATGGGCAGCTGCCTCGATCGCGGCATCAAGATCGTCGCGAACGCGGGCGGCCTGGATCCGGACGCCTGCGCCGAAGCGGTGGCTCGAGTGGCACGAGAGCTGGGCCTGCATCCGAAGATCGCCTACGTGTGCGGCGACGACCTGATGCCTCGCATCGCCGAGCTGATCGCGAGCGGCGAGCTGCGCCACTTCGAGACCGGGGAGCCGATCCGGGAGGCCTCGGCCTTCCTGACCGCGAACGCCTACTTCGGCTGCTGGGGCATCGCGCTGGCGCTCGAGCAGGGCGCCGACATCGTCGTGACGGGTCGCACCACCGACGCCGCCGTCGTGTGCGGCCCCGCTGCCTGGCACCACGGCTGGAAGCGCAGCGACTGGAACGCGCTGGCGGGCGCCGTCGCGGCCGGCCACGTGATCGAGTGCGGCTGTCAGGCGACGGGAGGCAACTACTCGTTCTTCGCCGAGATCCGCGACCTGAAGCGTGCCGGCTTCCCCTGGGCCGAGATCGCGCATGATGGCTCATGCGTGATAGGCAAGCACGACGCCACCGGCGGCGAAGTGTCGATCGGCACGGTGACGTCGCAGCTGTTGTACGAGATCGCCGGGCCCCAGTACCTGGGGCCCGACGTCACGACGCGTTTCGACACCATCCAACTCGAGCAGCTGGCGCCCGACCGCGTGCGCCTGTACGGGGTCCAGGGCGAGCCGCCTCCCCCCACGCTCAAGGTCTGCCTGAACCGTCACGGCGGCTTCCGCAACGACCTGCGGATGGCCCTCACGGGACTCGACATCGAGGCCAAGGCGCGGCTCGTCGAGCAGACGTTCTGGGAGGCTTGTCCGTACCCGGCCTCCGATTTCGCGCAGGTCACGACCCGCCTGATCCGCACGGACCGGCCCGACCCGGAGACGAACGAACAGGCGGTGGCGATCTGGTATCTCGGCGTCAAGGATCCGGACGCCAAGAAAGTGGGCCGCGCCTTCTCGAACGCCATCATCGAGACGGCGCTCGCCTCGATCCCGGGCTTCTTCGGGCTCTCCGGCGGTCCCGACGAGGGGCGGCCCTACGGCGTCTACGAGCCCGCGCGGATTCCCGCCGCCGCCGTGCCGCAGCAGGTCGTGCTGCTCGGGGGCGAGACGTTCGAGGTCGATTCGGTGATCCCGCCCGCGCCCTTCGCGGTGAAGCCCGCGCCGGGTCCGAACGCCAATGCTCCGGGCGGCCCGAGCGTGCGCGCGCCACTGGGGAAGGTCTTCGGCACGCGCTCCGGCGACAAGGGCGGCAACGCGAACCTCGGCATCTTCGCGCGCAGCGACGAGGCGTGGGCCTGGCTCGACGCCTTCCTCGACACGCAGCAATTGCGCGCGCTGCTGCCCGAGGTGGCTCCGCTCGAGATCGAGCGCCATCGCCTGCCGGCGCTGCGCTCGCTCAACTTCGTGATCCACGGCCTGCTCGAAGAAGGCGTGGCGGCGTCCACGCGCCAGGATCCGCAGGCCAAGGGGCTCGGCGAGTGGCTGCGAGCGCGCTATGTCGAGCTCCCGAAGGTGCTGCTTCCGTGAGCCTGCCGGCGCCGCGGCGGACCGGCCCGCGCTTCCCGGACGTGCGCGCCCCGAAGCCGCTGCTCGCTGCCGGGGCGGAGAGCCGGCTCACGCCGCGCCAGCGCGAGGTGCTGGGAGAGCTCGAGAAGCTGGTAGTGCGCGGCGGCTTCGCCGACCTCACGATGGCTCGGATCGCGGCGCGGGTGAATTGCTCCCTGCGCACGCTCTACGAGATCTCGCCGAGCAAGGACGAGCTCGTGCTCGCGGTGGTGGACCGGCGCCTGCATCGGATCGGCCGCGCAGCGATCGCGTCGCTCGACGCCTCGCTCAGCCCGCTCGCTGCGCTGCGCGCCTATCTCCAGGCCGCAAACGAGGCCGTGCAGCCGACGACGGCCGCCTTCGCGCGCGACTTCGCCGGCGTCCCCGGGGCGAAGCGCCTGCTCGATACGCACGAGGCCTATGTCATCGCCGTGACCCGCCACCTGCTCGAGCGCGCGCGGGCGGCGGGCGAGATCCGGCCGCTCGACCCTGCCGCCGTCGCCCACGTGCTAGGTGGTCTCGGCCGCGAGTTCTCGCGCCGCGAGGCCCTGCAGGGCGGCAGCGGCTCCGCCAAGGCCAACGCCGACGCCGTCGCCGAGATCCTGCTGCGCGGGCTCGCGCCGGACTGAGCGCGCGCTCGCGACGCGCACGAGCTCGCTGAGCGCTTCCGCGGTATCGGCCCCAGTCCAGCGGTCGTCTCTCGGAGCGAATTCACCCGAGCTTCTCGAGCAGCGCCCTCGCCTCGCGCAGATCGCGCGTGTCGAAGCCCTCGCTGATGTGCGCGTAGAGCGGGCTCAGCAGCTTCAGCCCCTCTCGGCCGCGCCCCTGCGAGCGCAGCAGCTCGGCGAGACTCGTCGCTGCGCGCAGCTCGAGGGTCTTCGCGCCCTGATCGCGCGCCAGGGCGAGCGCTTCGCGGTAGCACGACTCGACCTCCGCGGCGCCCGCGCCCCGGGCGGCGAGCAGCGCTCCCCGCAGGCGCTGCAGCTCGGGGACGTGGATCCTCTCCTCGGGCACTGCGCCGAGGCCGTCCTTCACGGCCTGGAGTCCCTCGTCGAGAGCCCCTGCTCGGAGGCAGGCCTCAACCAGATAGGCGACGAGGATCGTGTGGCCGAGCCGCTGCCCGATGGCGAGATTTGCGGCCAGCGCCTGCCGAAGCTCCGCGATGGCTTTGCCGTGTTGCCCCTCCTGCGACAGCAGCCAACCTCGGAAGATGTGCACCGACACGACGTGAAACCGGATCTTTCCCGCAGCGCCGATCTCTTCGAGCTGCGCCAGGTGGACCCTCACCTCACGGGGCTCCCGGAGGCAGGCGTAAAGAGAGCAGGCGCCCACCTCGGCGATGACCCGAGCCACGGCCCGGTCGATCCGGCGGGTGAGAACGAGCGCGTCGCCAATGCGCTGGCGCGCCAGATCGGCGAGGCCGATCTGCCACGCGGAAAAGGCGGCGTTCCAGATTCCCAGCACTCCGGGATCGATGGGCGCCCCGCGGTAGTCCTCTTCCCGGTAGAGCTCGATCCCGCGCTCCAACTGTTCCCAGGCGGCGTAGAGATCGCCGCGATGCAGGCGCGTCATCCCCTGGGCCGTGTGTGCCCAGGACTGAGCCGGGCGCGCCGTAACCCGCTCAGCGATTCGCAGCAGCTGGTCAGCAGTCTCCTGGGCTGCGCGCAGCTCGCCGCGGACGAAGGATGCCTGCCAGAGGCCCACGAGCACGGGCACGCTCTCCGTGTCGCCGAGTTCCTCGCCGACCTGCCAGGCGCGGGCGAAGCTGTCGGTTGCCTCAGGCGCCCCCCAACCCCGGGTGACCGCCAGGGCGTGGCCCGAGGCCACGCGCAGCGCGAGCTCCTTCCGCCGCCGCGCCGGCGAGTCGGGGAGCCGGCCGAGCAGCTCCAGCGCCTTGGCGTAGTGCGCGGTGGCCTCCACCAGCGCCGAGCGCTCCGCCGCCCGCTCCGCCGCCCGTTGCCACGCTTCCAGCGCCGGCTCCGTCTCGCCCGCCTCGCTGAGGTGATGCGCCAGCAGCTCCGGCTCTGCTTGGGCCTCGTCGGGAAAACGGTCTGCGATCGCCCGCGCGATCGCGCGGTGCAGCTCTCGACGCCTCCCGACCGCCATCGAGTGGTAGGTGGCGTCTCGTATGAGCGAGTGCCGGAAGACGAATCTCGCGTCCGGCGGATCGCCGTACGCAGTCAGCAGCTCGGCCTGTGCGAGCCGCGCGAGCGCCGCGTCGAGCTCATCCCTCGGGAGCTCCGAGACCGCTCGCACCAGCGCGTAGGAGAACTCGCGTCCGATGGCCCCGCCGATCTGCGCCACCTCCTTCGCGCGCCCGAGCCGATCGAGGCGTGCCTGGAGGGAAACCTCGAGCGACACCGGAATCGCGCGCTTCGGGTCCGGTGCTCCTCCCGCCTCGACTGCGGCCTTGGTGAGCTCCTCGACGAAGAGCGGCACGCCGTCCGATCGTTGGATCACGACCTCCACCACCTCCGCGGGGAGTACGGCGGTCCGGGTCAGGCTCGCCACCATCTGCTGCCCCTGCTGGCGGCTCAGACGGTTGAGCGCGAGCTGCGAGTGATGGGCGAGGAGCGGCCACGGAGTGCGGAACTCCGGCCGCGCGGTGAGGAGCACGAATAGCCTTGCGCTCGCTCCCACTTCGCTGAGACGTCCCAGCAGCTCGAGCGTCGAAGGGTCCAGCCATTGCAGGTCCTCGACCACGAGGACGATAGGTTCGAGCCGCGCCAGGCCGACCATCCAGTCACCGAGCAGGTCTATGAGCCTGCGCCGCGCCTGTTCGGGCGAGACGATCGGCAGTGGGTAGCGCTCGGCCACAGCGAGTCCGAGCAGCTGCGATACGAGCGGCATGACCTCGGATGGTGTCACGCCTGCGCGCGCGAAGGATCGCTCGATCCCGTCCGAAGCCCCGGCGAGAATCCGCTCGCGTTCGCCGGTGGAATCCCGCCTGATCCGCTCGAGGATCGGGAAGAACGGAGTCTGTTGGTGGTGGATCGAGCCCCACCACTCGATCCAAAGATGGGGCGCGCCGTCGAGATCGGCCCGCAGTTGCTGGGCGAGTCGCGACTTGCCGATGGCCGGCTCCCCGCTGGCGAGCACCACCTGGCCCTCGCCATTTTTCACGCGATCGAAGGCATCCAGCAGCAGCCGGCGCTCCCGCTCCCGGCCGACGAGGGGCGTCAGCCCGGCGGAAGGCGTCGCGGGGAGCCGCCTTTCCTCGGCGCGCGCCGGGAGCTCGCAGCTCTCACTCGAACCGAGCGAGCCTCCCGCTGTCGCCGAGCCCGGATCGGGGAAACCGGGCTGCTTTCGACGGAGACCGCTGACCCTGCCGTCGGCGACCCCAGCGATAGGCGCGATGAAGCGGTAGCCCCGCCGGCCCACGGTCTCGATGAAACGAGGGCACGCGGCGGCGTCGCGAAGAGCCCGGCGGAGCTTCTTGATGGCAGTGTGGATGCCCTGGTCGAAATCGACGGTGGTGCCGTCGGGCCAGAGCGCCGCCGCCAGCTCCTCGCGGCTCACCACGCCGCCGGGGCGCGCGAGCAGCAGCGCCAGGGCTCGAAAGGGCTGCTCCTGGAGCCTGAGCGGCTTGCCGCGTCGGCGCAGCTCGTGGCTCCCGAGGTCGGCCTCGAAGGGACCGAATTCAACGATCGACGACACCTGAGCTTCGCCCATCGAGACCACCCGATCCGCGTCGCGCCATTCATACACCCCGAGGCGACCGGATTACAAGGAAATGGTCCGGGAAGTGCTGTGGTCTGGCGGTGCCTTGGCGGAGGTCGACCGGGCCAGTGGTGGTGCATCGAGAATCCACCAGGAGTGCACCAGGAGCGAGGACGCATCTGCCTAACCTGGAGTGAGCGCCCCTCTCACGCGAAAGGAAAACCCCATGTCCGGCAGTTCGAAGTGGATCTGCAGCCTCCTCTCCCTAGCGACGGTCGGCCTCGTGTTCCTCGGGGAAGCCGCGTACGGGGTCGACGGGGTGATCGAAATCAGCCAGGCGCGGGCACTGGCCGGGGGCGTCACACCCGGCGACGAGCCGGGCTTTCCGGTCAAGCTCTTCGAGCCGGGTAGCTATCGGCTGACGGGGAACCTCACCGTACCGAACACGAACACCGGAGCGATCGAGGTCCGCTCCAACCAGGTGAGCATCGACCTGAACGGATTCTCGATCCAGGGTCCCGGCACGTGCACCGGCTGTCCAGTCACGAGCTGCACCGGCGGCACCGGCAGGGGCGTCTACGTCCTCTCGAACATCGAGATGGTGAGCGTCCGAAACGGAACGATCCGCGGGATGGGGGCCGAGGGGATCCTGCTCGGCTATCAGGCGCAGATCGAGAACGTGATCGTCCGGGATAACGGAGCTAGAGGCATCAGCTTCGTGGGGAGCGGCGTGGCGATCATCACCGCCTCCCAGTTCGTGGCCAACAACGGCTCCGGCGTTGCGGGGCAAACGCTGACGGTGAAGGGCAGCAAGGCGCAGTGCAACGCAGGGAGCGGGATCGAGCTCGGCGAAGGAGAGGTGAGCGGCAACACGAGCGATTCCAACGGGGAGTACGGGATCCTTCTAGGCGGCGGCTTGGGAGGCACGATCGCGAACAACGTCGCGACGCGGAACTCACTGTGCGGAATCCGGGGCGACCGCGCAACGATCGTCCACAATAGCGCTCGGTCCAACTCCCAATGCGGGATCACCTCATCCTACTCCGGCACGGTCATCGGAAATACGCTCGACTCGAACGGGGCTACCAGCTCCTCCGGGAAGGCCCTGAACCTCGATCCTGCGGTCGGCTTCTCGGACAACGTGTTGTCAAACCATGGAAGCACGCCCTGGTGTGACGCCGTATCCGGCGGAATCGAGATGGGGCATAACGTCTGCGACGGCCTCGTCAGCTGCGCCCTGGCCTACTGTCCCTTCTTCAACCCGGTGTGCGGGCCCTGTATCCCCTAGAACGGAGTCAACATGAAGCAGCCCGCAGCCCGCATCGGGCTCACCATCGTGCCTCATCGCAGGTGTCGAGGAGTCGGCCGGACGCGGGAGCGAATCCTGGCGCTCCCCGCTTCGCTGCTGGTTCTCCTGGGTGCTTCCGGGGCAGGCGCGGCCGACATCGCGTTCACGCTCACAGGGGAAGTGACGGAGGTGGGCTCTGCGGTGGCCAGCGCATTCTCGGTGGGCGACCCGGTCGCGATCACGTACAACTTCGAATCGACCACGGGGGACGGCGCGCCCCACCCCAATGTCGGAACCTACGACGCCGTCACGAGTGCCTCGTTCACCATCGGGAGCTACAGCGGCGGCCTGGGGGCCGGGCCGACGTCGCTGGTCGTGAGGAACGAGGACGTCGGCGGTGGAGATGCCTACCAGATCTTCATCGATGCCTCCGGACCCGATGTGAACGGAAATGCCGTGGACCAGATCAACATCGGGCTCTACGACTCGACAGATACAGCCTTCAGCAGCGACGCATTGCCAGTCACCCTCGATCTGGCCGATTTCGATTTCCAGCTTCCCACCTTGTACTTCTTCGGAGGCCCCGGGAACTACGTGCGCTTCTCGATTACCTCCATCTCATCATCGGCCGACCCCACCCCCTTGGCCTGGCTCGCGGCGTCTCCGGACGTGACCACTGTGCTGGGCGTTCTGCCGACGACAGCGGCGGACGAGGACGTGGCAGTCGACAACCTCGTCGGGATGGTCGACCTCGCAGGCCTCGGCCCGATTCCGACCGCCGCCGACCTCTCGGGCTATCAGCCGCTCAGCGGCGGCGATCGCCTGCTGTGCTTCGACACCAGCGTGGAGCTGCCCGGACCCGTGCTCGCCGAGCCGGGCGATGTCGTGCGCCAGAGCGGCTCGAGCTACTCGATCGAGCTCGACGCTTCGGCGAACGGGGTACCCGCAGGCGCGCTCTGCGACGCAATCGCGCTCGATGGCTCCAACCTGCTGCTGTCCTTCGACGTCACGGTCTCGCTGCCCGGCGGCGTCGTCGCCGACGACGAAGACCTCGTGCGCCTCGAGGGACTCGCGACCTGGAGTCTGTTCTTCGACGGCTCGGCCGACGGAGTGCCCTCCGACCTCGACGTGGACGGCGCCCACCTGCTGACGAACGGCAGGGTTGCCCTGTCCTTCGACGGCAGTGGCAAGCTCGGCGGGGTCGATTTCGACGACGAAGACGTCCTCGAGCACGAGCCGGGAAGCGCCGTCTGGCTGCTCGCGTGGGACGGCTCTGCCGCGGACCCCGATTGGGGGCCGGCAGACGCCGACGCGATCGCGCTTCCCGAACCGGGCTCCGCGCTGCTCTTCGCCGCAGGAATTCCGGGCCTGCTGATGCTGGCTCGGCTCCGGCTTCGGTCCTCGCGCGAAAGGCTGGCAGTGACTGACAGATCGCACATCGGATCGCGAGAAATCTCGTAGCAGTATCCGAAACAAACGAGAGGAGGCGCCAGGTCATGCCGAGACGGTCGAAGCTCCGATCCCTCGGTGTCGCATTCGCGTGCGCAGCACTTCTGACTGGTTCCAGGGCCGCCCACGGGGTCGACGGTGTGATCGAGATCAACCAGGCACGCGCACTCGCGGGCGGTGTCACTCCCGGCGATGCGGCTGGCTTCCCCGTCACGATCAGTCAATCCGGCAGCTATCGATTGACGGGCACTCTCAGCGTGCCGAACGGCGGCACGGGCGGCATCGAGATCACGGCAGCGCACGTGACGATCGACCTGGGCAGCTTCGCGATCCAGGGCCCGAACACCTTCGCGCCCGGCGGCCCATGCACCGCTCTTGGTGGTGGTCTGGGAATCCGAGCCGACGCGAGCCCGAATCTCAACGGGATCATCCTGCGAAATGGTCGCGTGCGCGGCATGGGAGGCACCGGCGCATACCTGCCCGGTGCGGGAGCGCGCATCGAGGGCGTGATCGCCGAACAGAACTGCGGGCAGGGGTTCGAGATCGGGCGAGCCGGGATCGTCATCGACAGTCAGGCGATCCTCAACGCGGGAACGGGGATCCAAATGGGTGCTGCAAGCCGCTTGAAGGATTCGATCGCGGACCAGAACGGATCTAGCGGCCTCGGCCTCGGTGATGCTTCGATCGTGACCGGGTGCGTGACGACGTCGAACACCTCCGATGGCATCCACTTCGCGGGCGCAGGAGTCGTGGTGAACAGCCTTGTGGCCGGGAATCTGGCCGATGGAATCCAGTATGGCGGAGCGACGGTGATCCTGCAGAACACGGTGGACGGGAACAACGTCGCCTTTCGCGGAAACACATTCTCGGGATATGGATTCAACGCAATCAACAACAACGGCTCGAGCGGCCTGGACAACGGCGATTCCATCGGCTGCAACGTGATCGGTGATACCCCCTCCTGCCCGTAGCTGCGTGAGGCGGTCGCACCGCGAGTTGATCACGCTGAGCGGCGCCCTCGGCCGGCTCCTCTGCTGGGATCGGGGACTTCTTGGCTTTGGGCCTGGTCAGCGCCTTCCAGAGCGGATCGCGAGCAGCCAGGCGCTGGAGGATCTCAGCCTGCTGCTCGGGCGTCTTGCCCGAGAGCGACTTGGCGAGCTCGCGCGAGCGCGGTGCTTGACGGCTACACAGTCGAGGTTCTCAGGCTTCTTCATCGATCACCTCCAGCGGTGAACGAATCTCGATCAGCGGGTAGCCGCGCAGGACATTGACCGCCTGGAACCCGCGGATCCGGTGCAGCTGAACCAGGTGCTTGAAGTTCTAGAGCGGTACCGGAGAAAGGCGCACCGGGACGCCGTTCAGGATCGATTGGCCCACGATGCCCTCGACCTCGGCGTCGTCCGAGAAGTCGTTGAAGGACACGCCCGGCCGCTGCGCGGCGGTGCGCTGATGCGGCGACGTGTGGCCCCAGCCGTGCGGCAGGCTGACCACGCCCGGGCGCATTTCGTCCGAGAACCGCACCGGCAGCGCCGCAGCGTGCACGCGGCTCTCGAGCCAGGCGGGCTGGCCAGCGTGCAGTCCGGCGGCCAGTGCGTCGTCCGGGTGCACCAGCAGCGTGCAGCGCTCGCGCCCCGAGGCGAGCGAGGGCAGGTTGTGCAGCCACGAGTTGTTGCTTCGCACCTCGCGGCGACCGATCAGCAGCAGTGGCAGCGCGCCGCGCGTTCGGACCGCGATCGCGGTGTCTCGAGACTCGGCGAGGAACGCGTCGAAACCCGCGAGCAGCTCCGGCGCGTCGAGATGGATGCGGCCATCCGCGTGGAAGACGCGGTCGCGGAAGCCCGCGCGAGCGGGCCCGAGGTCGAGGCCGTGCGGCGCGCGCCGCAGCGCCGCGAGCGAGAGGCCGCGCGTGAAGCGCAGGAAGCGGTCGCCGTGCGGGCCCGTGCGCAGCAGCGCGTCGAACACATGCTGCGGGGTCACGCGCAGCCCGACGCGCCGCGCGGCGCGCAGCAGCGCGTCGACTGGCCGCTTCCCCGTGAGCCCGCCGCCGAGGCGCTCCGCGAGCTCGAGCAGGATCTCCCAGTCGAAGCGCTCGCCCGGCGCGCGAGGGATCACCGGCGGCGAGCAGCGCGCGCTCTCGCGCAGCGACACCGCCGGGAACACGAGGTCGACGTGCTCGTCCGCGAGCGGCCCTGCGGGCGGCAGGATCCAGTGCGCGTGGCGCGTGGTCTCGTTCAGGTAGAAGTCGATCGCGACCATGAACTCGAGGCCGGAGAGCGCGGCGTTGAGGCGGCGCCCGTTGGGTGCGGACAGCACCGGATTGCCGGCGAAGCTGACGAGCGCGCGAACCTGGCCTGCGCCGGGGGTCTCGATCTCTTCGGCGAGGCAAGCCGTGGGCAGGTCGCCGAGGGTTTCGGGCAGGCCGCGCACGCGGCTCTTCCAACGCGCATGGCCGTCCATTCCGGGCAGCTTCGTCACGCGCGTGATGTCGAGCGCGGGCCGCGCGAATAGCGCGCCGCCGGCGGCACCCAGGCGGCCCGCGAGCAGATTCAAGAGATCGGTCGCGAAGGTTGCGAGAGTTCCGTAGCGGTTGTTGCAGACGCCGATCCGGGAGTAGGCCACGCTGGTCTTCGCCGCCGCAAATTCTCGCGCGAGGCGCTCGATCGTCTGCAGCTCCAGGCCGCAGCGCTGCGCGAGCTCGCGCAGCTCCAGGCGCTGCAGGCGCTGCTCGATGGCTGCGAAGCCGCGCGCGGACGCCTCCACGCGCGCGCGATCGATCAGCCCGGCATCCAGCAACACACGCGCCATGCCGAGCAGCAGCGCGGCGTCGCCTCCGGGCAGGATCGCGACGTGCTCGTCGGCTGCCTGCGCGGTTTCGCTGCGGCGCGGGTCTACGACGACGAGGCGCCCGCCGCGCGCGCGCAGCGCGCGCAGCTTCTCGCGCAGGTTCGGCGCGGTCAGGAAGCTACCATTCGAGACCAGCGGGTTCGCGCCGAGGCACAGCAGATGCTGCGTGTGCTCGACGTCCGGGATCGGGATTGCGAAGGAGGCGCCGTAGAGCAGGTACGAGGTCGCGAAGCGCGGGCTGGTGTCCTGCGATCCGGCGCTGTAGCTGTTATGCGTTCCGAGCGCCGCGAGCAGGCCGCTGCGTACCAGCAGCGCGGCCGAATCGTGGACCACGGGGTTGCCGAAGTAGGTCGCTACGGAGTCGGGCCCGTGCTGCGCGCGGACGCGCGCGAGGCCGGCCGCGGCGGCCGCAAGGGCCTCCTCCCAGCTCGCGCGCTCGAAGCGGCCGCCGGGCCCCCGGCGCAGCGGCTCGCGCAGCCGATCCGGATCGTTCTGCAGCTCGGGGTACGCGATGCCCTTCGGGCAGGCGTAGCCCTGCGAGATCGGGTCTTCCGGGTCTCCGCGCACGGAGCGCAGCACGCCGCCCTCGACCTCGAAGGCCAATCCGCAGCCCGCTTCGCACAGCGAGCAGCTCCGAAAGACCGTCGGCACGATTGGCAGTCTCGGGGAAGTGGGTACTGCGAGCAAGCGCCATTCCGGGCCCTTCTCTGGTACCAATGGGCCGCGCGGGAGTCCACCCGCAACCGCGGCGACCCCGGGCGGGGCAGCTCGCGGACGAGGGAACGAGGGCACGAGGAGTGGGACGCATGGACGCTCGGGGAGACGAGGGTTCGATCGGCGCGATCAATCGCGCGTTTGCGGGCCTGGCCGGCTGGTGCTTCGACCACCGCTGGGTCGCCATCGCGCTCTCGGCAGCGGTCGTGGCTGGCTGCCTATGGCTCGCCGGGCGCACGCGCATCGACAATTCCTACGAGGCCTTCTTCGCTCCGGGCGACCCGAGCTACCAGGACTACCTGGCCTATCGCGATGCCTTCGGCTCCGACGAGGTCTCGTACCTGATGTACGAGGCGCCGGCTGCGGCGGACGATGTCTTCGACCTCGACGTGATGCGCCGCATCGCGCAGCTGACCGAAGCGATCGAGGAGGAAGTTCCCTTCCTGTTCGAGGTCACGAGCCTGGCGAACGCCGAGCTGGTGACGCCGACGCCCGACGGCCTCGCGATCCGCAAGCTCTGGCGCGACTTCCCGCACACGCAGCAGGCGATGCTCGAGGCGCGGCAGAGCTTCCTCTCGAAGCCGCTCTACGTCGGCGGGCTGCTGACGCCCGATGCGCGCTACGGCGCGATCTCGATCGACATGGACCGCACCAGTACCGATGCGATCGACGTCTTGCGCGTCGATCCGGAGGGCGGCGACGGGCTCTCGAATCTCTACCCGCAGGCCAGCTTCGACAAGATCGAGCAGATCCTGGCAAGGCCCGAGTACCAGGGCCTGCGCTTTTCGCACTCGGGCGACGTGCCGCTGAACTCGGTCTACAACCGCATCATCGAATCCGAGAGCCACTGGCTGCAGCTCGTCTCGTCGGGCGTGATCGGCCTGTTGTTGGCCTGCTTCTTCCGCTCCGTCGTCGCCGTGATCGCGCCGCTCGCGATCGTGCAGATCGCGATCCTCGCGAGCGTCGGCTTCATCGGCGCAGTCGGCTGGAAGCTCGACATGATGTTTGGCCAGGTTCCGAACCTGATCGTCACGGTGGGCGTGGCCGAGGCGATCCACATCCTGGCCGAGTTTCGCAGCTATTTCCGGCAGCTCGGCGATCGCCGCGCGGCGCTGGTCAAGACGCTGTATCTGGTCGGAGCGCCGTGTCTGCTGACGAGCCTGACCACCGCGGTCGGCTTCCTCGCGCTGCACGTCTCGCCGGTGCTCACGCTCTCGCACATGGCCGTCTACAGCGCGTTTGCCGTGCTGGTGGCCTTCGTGTTCACGCTGACGCTGCTCCCGGCGCTGCTCTCCTTCGGGCCGCGCGCGCCGAGCGCTCGCGAGCTCGCACGCGCGGCGAGCGAGAAGGGCGGCCCCGGCTTCACGCGCGTGTTGCAGGCGCTCGCGGCGTGGAACGTGCGAAACCGGCGCGCGGTGCTCGTCGCCTTCGCCGGGATCTCGGTCGTTGCCGCACTCGGAATCGCGCGGATGGAAGTCGACACGAACTGGCTCGACGACTTCTCGGAGCGCGTTCCGCTCAAGGCCGCGACCCGCCACATCGACGACGTGATGGGCGGGATGAGCAACCTCGTCTACCTCTTCGACACCGGCGTCGAGGACGGGATCCGCAACCCAGCGGTGCTGCGCGAGATCGAGCGCCTGCAGCGGCAGGCCGAGCAGAGCCCGAAGCTGGTGCGCAAGGCCTACTCGATCGTCGACATCGTGAAGGACCTGAACCAATCCTTCCACGACGGCGATCCGGCCTTCTACACGATTCCGGACAGCCGCGAGCTGGTGTCGCAGCTGCTGCTGCTCTACGAGACCTCGGGCGGAGACGAGGTGCAGGAGTGGGCCACCAGCGACTTCTCGCGCGCGAATCTCGAGCTGCGCCTCGGCATCGAGCCGGTCTCGCAGACGGCGGAGCTGGTCTCGGGCCTCGATCGCATGCTGGCCGAGCAGCCGATCCAGGGCGCCACGGTGTCGCTCACGGGCATCGGCGCGCTCTGGCTCGAGCTACTCGACTACCTGGTGCAGAGCCAGATCGAGAGCTTTCTGTACGCGTTCGCGCTGATCGGCCTGATGATGTGCTTCATCTTCCGCTCGCTGCGCACGGGGCTGATTTCGATGGTTCCGAACCTGTGGCCGATCTTGCTGACGCTCGGCGGCATGGGTTGGCTCGGGATTCCACTCGACTACAACAAGGTCATGATCGCGACCGTCGCGCTCGGCATCGCGGTCGACGACACCATCCATTTCGTGTCCCGTACCCACCACGAGTTTCGGGAGCGCGGGAATTACGCCGAGGCGCTCTCGGCTGCGATGACGGACGTCGGGCGCGCGGTCTTCATCACCGCGCTGATCCTGGTGCTGGGCTTCCTGGTCAGTCTGCTCTCGGTGCTCGATTCGCAGGCGAAGTCCGGCATCCTGCTCGCGACGACGATCGCGACCGCGCTCGTCGCGGATCTCTTCTTCACGCCCGCACTCCTGCTCACGCTCCAGCCCTTCGGACCCGAGGGCGCGCGCCAACCCGCGGCAGAACTGCGCGCGGCCGCGTAGCCCGGAACCCAAGCCAAGGAGAGCCCTTGAAGATCGACTACGACCGCTACCGCGAGAATCTGAAGATCGACTTGCAGGACGGGATCCTGACGCTCACCCTGCACAATCCCGAGAAGCTGAATGCGAACACCGAGGCGATGCACTGGGCGCTGTCGCGGATCTGGGACGACATCGACCACGACGATCAAGTATCGGTGGTGATCTTCACGGGCAGCGGCGAGCGCGCATTCTCGGCCGGCGGCGACCCCCGCCACATGCAGGAGATGCGCGACGACATCCGCCTGTGGTACGCGACCGCGCGCGAGGCGAAGCGCATCATCTTCAACATGCTCGAGTGCGACAAGCCGATCATCGCGCGTGTGAACGGACACGCGGTCGGCTTCGGGGCGACTCTGGCGCTGGCCTCGGACCTGATCGTCGCGGTGCAGGGGGCGAAGTTCGGAGACCCGCACTGCACGACGGGCCTCGTCTGCGGCGACGGCGGCGCGCTGCTCTGGCCGCTGCAGATCGGCTATGCGAAGGCCAAGGAGCTGCTGTTCACGGGCGAGCTGATCACGACCGACGAGGCCGCGCGCATCGGCCTGATCAATTACGCGGTGCCGCGCGCGGAGCTCGACGCGAAGGTGATGGAGCTCGCGCAGAAGATCTCGCGCGGAGCCGGCCGCGCGATCCGATTCACGAAGAACGCGATGAATGTGCTGATCCGGCAGCAGGCGCACGCGAGCATGGATCTGTCGCTCGCGACGGAGCTGCTCTCCGCGCTGACCGATGACCATCAGGAAGCGATCCACGCGTTCATCGAGAAGCGCAGTCCGAGCTTCAAGGGCAGCTGAGCGGCTGCCCGGGGCGGCGCATGCGGCTGCACCAGCATCTCGAATATTGGGCCCGGGTGCGCCCGGAGGCGGAGTACCTGATTGCCGGGGCCGAGCGCTGGAGCTACGCGCGCTCGGCAAGCGAAGTGGGGCGCCTCGCGGGAGCGCTCGCCGCAAGCGGCGTCGCTGCGGGCACGCGCGTGGCGATCCTCGCGCGCAACCGCCCCGAGCTGCCGCTCTTGTGCTTCGCGTGCTCGCGGCTCGGCGCGGTTCCGGTTCCGCTGAATGTCAGGCTCGCTCCGCGCGAGTGGGTCGCGCTGCTCGCAGACTCGGGCGCGCGTCTCGTGCTCGCGGAGGGCGAGCTCGCGTCTGCGCTATCGGCGGCGGGTGCGGAGCTCCCGGAGCTCGCGCTCGGGGTCGCCTTCGAGGAGGCTCCGGCGGGCTGGCTGCGCTATGCGGACTGGGCCGCGCGCTCGGATGCGCGTGCGGCTGCGCAGCAGCAGCCGGGGCCGGAAGCGAGCGCGTTGCAGCTCTACACCAGCGGCACCACCGGTGTGCCGAAGGGCGCGCTGCTCTCGCAGCGCGCGCTCTTCGCGGCGATTCAGCACTGGGTGCTCCTGTATCCGCTGCAACGCGGGGAGCGCCAGCTCTGCGTGCTGCCGATGTTCCACATCGCGGGGCTGCAGAACGCGTTTCACGCGGCGGCCTGCGGCGCAGCCGTCTACCTGATGCGCGACTACGACGCGGCCGAGCTGGTGCGCGCTCTCGCGGAGGAGCGCGTGGTGCGCGCGCCGATCGTGCCGACGATGCTCTCTGACGCGCTCGCGCTGCCGGGCAGCGCAGGACGCAGCTACGAGGCGCTGCGCTGGCTCACCTACGGCGGCGCTCCGATCGGAGCGGAGCTCTTGCGCCGTGGCCTCGAGCGCTTCGACTGCGGCTTCCAGCAGGCCTACGGCATGACGGAGCTGTCCTGCATCACCTATCTCTCTCCCGACGATCACCGGCGCGGGCTCGACGCCGAGCCGGAGCTGCTGCGCTCGGTCGGGCAGGCGGGGCCCGGCGTCGAGCTGCGAATAGTCGATCCGGAGGGCCGCGAGCTGCCGCCGGGCGAGGTCGGCGAGATCCTGGCGCGCGGGCCGCAGCTGATGAGCGGCTACTGGAGGCTGCCCGAGGCGACGGCCGAGGCGCTGCGCGGCGGCTGGCTGCACACCGGGGATGCGGGCCGCCTGGACGAGCGCGGCTATCTGACCCTCGTCGACCGCCTGAAGGACGTCGTGGTCTCGGGCGGCGAAAACCTCTACCCGCGTGAGATCGAAGAGCTGTTGCAGCAGCACCCCGCGATCGCGGAGGTCGCGGTGATCGGCGTGCCGGACGCGCGCTGGGGCGAGGCGCTGAAGGCGGTCGTCGTATTGCGCGCGGGAGCCTCGCTGGATCTCGCGGATCTCGAAGCCTTCTGCCGCGGACGCATCGGCGGCTACAAGCGCCCGCGCTTGCTCGAAGTCGTGCCTCTGCTCCCGCGCAACGCCAGCGGCAAGGTCTTGAAGCGGGAGCTGCGCGAGCGGCACGCGCGCGCGGCGCAGCGCGCGGAATCGCCAACCGAGAGAGATTGAGCTGCAGCTCGGGAGCCCGGGAGTCCGCTGCTCGCGCGAGGGCGGATCGCTCGCGAGCGCGATCGACGCGGATCAGCGCGTTTGCGTTCGGATTTCGTCCGGGACGTCGAAGTACTTCTGATAGGCGGAGAACTCCGCTCGCCAGGCACGGGGATCGAGGCCCAGCGCGTCGAAGGAGTAGTCGTGTTCGCCGTGCTCGCCCTTTGGCTGCGCGGCCAGGGTGTCACGCAGGCGCGCGCGGAGCGAGCTTTCGAAGGGGATCCCGAACCGCGCGTAGAGCTCCGCGACGACGCGGATCGGATCTCGCAGGAAATCCGCATAGCGGCTGTGGTGCAGCTGCGCCGCGGGCAGCTGCCCCTGCTGCGTCCACGCGACGAGGCGCGCGAGCGAAGCGCGATAGCGCTCCGCGTGCGAGGCGGCGATCTGCGCGTAGTCGAGGGCGTTGCTGTGCGCCCAGCGCAGCGTCGCGACCAGGCTCGTGAGCGAGGCGAGCATCGAGAGTGGGTCGCGGTGCGTGACGGCTACGCGCGCGTCGGGGTAGACGCGCAGCAGGGTAGGCAGCGAGTGCAGGTGCACCGGGGATTTGAGCACCCAGCGACCGGGACCCGTGCGCCGCTGCAGGACCTGCAGCACGAGCCGGTGCATGCGATAGGCGGGCGTCATGTCGCAGCTTCCGAGCCAGGACTCGTAGCTCGGTACGAAGTAGCGCGTGCTGAACTCCTCGGAGCGGAACGCGAAGGACATCGCCGAGAGGCACTCCTTCGGCCGCCGCGCGCCGTAGACGTGGACCTTGAGCAGCCCCGAGACGACCGTCTGCGGCAGCACCAGCTCTTGCTCCGCGAGCTCGATGCGCGCATCGGCGCTGCGGCGCAACGGGTCGGGGTTCGGCGGCGGCACCGGCCGCAGCAGCTCCCAGCCGAGCGGAACCCGGTGAGCGGGGTCCGCGGCGAGCAACGCGTGCAGGATCGTCGTCCCGGTGCGCGGCGCGCCTGCGACGAAGAGCGGCGCCTCGATCGGCTCGTCTACCACGGCCGGATCGCTGCGCAGATACGCCATCAGCTGTAGCCGCACCTCGAGCAGCCGCAGCAGGAAGCGCCGCGTCAGCCAGCGCCCTGTCAGCGTCAGCTGCGCCTCGCGCTCGAGCGCCGCGAGCACGCGATCGAGCGGCTCGATCAGGCTGTCGGCATCGAAGTCGGCGTGGCAGAAATCCGCCACGCCGCCATCGGCGAGGCCGAGGCGGGCACGCGCGGCCGCGAGCAGCGCGTCGCGCTCGAAGGGGAGCTCGGCCTCGGCCGTGAGCGGCGGAACGCGCCCCGCATCGATCGCGGCGACCCAGTCGGGGCGCGCGGGCGGCTGCCAGCTCACGGCGCGAGCACCGGGCTCAGGTCCGGAAGCGCCACGCGAGGTGCTCCTTGCGGCGCCGGAGCTCGCGCCGGCGCGCGGCCGCGTCGACGCGCGGCATTCCGGGCGGCAGAGCGTCCGAGAGCTGTGCGGCCGCGACCACGCGCGCGCTCGGCTGTGGATCGCTGCGCGGCCAGAACCAGCGCAGCGTGAGCAGGCCCTCGCGGCGTCCGCCGCTGTCGAGCCAGTTCGGAATTCCGGGGTCTGCGTGCGCGAGCACGACGCGCAGTCGCCCGTCGGCATCGACCGCGGCCTGGTGTTGATTCAGCGACGTGATCCGGTGCACCGGGTCGACCTGCTCGAACCAGCCGAGCGTCGCGAGCTGCAGGCTCCAGTAACGCGCCTGCGGCGGCTGCGTCTCGATCAGCAGCGCCTCCTCCGGGCCGAGCTTCCAGAAGCAGAACGCATAACGCGCGACATCCAGCCCTTTCGCGACTTTCATCGGAGCTGCGAACTGGTTGTCGACCCCCTTCGCGCGGTGCTCGCGCAGGTAGTCGTTCCAGTACAGCATCGAGCGCTCGATCTGCGCCAGCGCCTGCGCGAGCTGGTCGGCGACTGCTGCGCCCGTCGCGCGCGGCGGGGCCGGCAGCTCGTCGAGGCACTCGATCGTGAAGACCGCGGGCTCCTCGGGCGTCCAGTCGAGGTAGTATTCGCGCAGCGAGGCGGTCGTCACGCCCTCGGGAATCGGGGTCCAGGCGGGATCGCTGCCGTCGCCGCCGAGCAGCAATTCGAAGCGGTCGCCGCGGCGGATCCCGCGTTCGGAGGCCGTGATCGCGGCTTTCGTTCCCCACACCTCCATGTGCATGAAGCCCGCGCGCAGCGTGAGCACGAAGTCGTCGCAGCTGTGCATCTCGCCGCGGATCCGATAGCGGAGCGCCGGGTCGATGCGCGCGTGGTGATAGGCATTGTCCTGGTTCGGGCCGCCCCACTGCGTGACGAGATCGTTCGAGCGCTGGAAGAAGGGCGCTGCCGGGTCGCCGTGCCCGATCACCCAGGCGAGCCAGCAGGAGACCTGCTCCGCGAGGTGCGCGATGCCCTCGGCGCGATCGGAGGGATCCTGCGGAAAGTTGCGGTCGAGCAGTCGCTCGCCCAGCGCCTCGATGCGGCGGCAGAAGTCGCGCCAGGCGGCCTGCTCCGGAGCGGCGGGGCCCGCGAGGTGCTGCGAAGCGCTCATCGAGATCTCCTCGGGTGGCGGCGCGCCAGGCAGTCGGTGCACGCTTCAGGCGCGCAGGATGCCGCCGCCGTCGACCATCAGCGTCTGCCCGGTGATGTATTGGCTCGCGTCGGAGAGCAGGAATCCGACCGCCGGAGCGATGTCGCGCTCCGGGTCGCCGTCGCGGCCGAGCGGGTGATCGGCGTACATCGCAGCGAAGGCCTTCGCGCGGGCGTCGTCGCCCTCGGGCGGAAGCCGGTGCGCAACCGAGGCGGGGCAGACGCAGTTGACCGTGATGCCGTGGCGGCCCCACTCGCGTGCGGCAGTGCGCGTCAGCGAGCGGATCGCCTCCTTCGCGGCGGAGTAGGGCCCGTAGCCGGGAGCGCCGGTGTTCCCCATCGCGGAGCCGAAGCTCACGATGCGGCCGCGCCCGAGCGCACGCATGTGCGGCAGCACCGCCTGCATCAGCCACAGCGTTCCCTTCGGGCCGCTGCCCAGCACGAGGTCGAAGTCCGCGCTCGTGACCTCGGCGAGCGGCTTCACCTTTAGAAAGGACTGCGCATTCGCGACCAGGCCGTCGATGCGCCCGAAGGCCTCGGCCGCGGCAGCAGCGACTGTGCGGCAGGCCGCGGGATCCGCCTGGTCCGACTGCAGCGTGCGATGCGGCGCTCCGAGCGCGTCGAGCTCCGCCGAGACCCGCTCGAGGCGCTCCGTCCGGCGCCCGGTGACGACCAGCTTCACGCCGGAGCGCGCGAGGAAGCGCGCGATTCCGAGGCCGATGCCGCGCGTGCCGCCGGTGACGATCACGACCTGGCCCGCGAGCGCCGCGGCTGCCGCCGCCTGTGCTTGCATGCGCGCATCCTACCCGAGCGCGCCGCAATGTGTCCTCGGGCGGCAGGGCTCGCGTCAGCGCGCGGTGAGCTTCGCGCGCGGGATCCGGATGTCGAAGCGCTCGTTCAGGAAGGTGTTCGAACGCGGCGTCTTCTCCGTGGTGTAGAGCACGTGCTTGCCGCTCGCGTCGTAGACGCGCACGTAGAGATCCGGGAGCGTCTCGTTGAAATCCTTGAACTGGACTTCCGTGAAGGTCAGCGAGAAGGCGCCGTCCACATCCGTGCGGGCGTCGCCCAGGTGATCGTCGCGGATCAGATCTTTGTCATAGGCCCGGACCAGCAGCCCGGCCAGCGGGTTTCCGGACTCTTCTTCGACGACGGCGCCATAGACGCGATAGGCCATGCTCTCCTCGGCTCCAAACGCTGCAGGGGCAGCGGCCCCGAGGCTACGGAACCGCGGGCTCCCGCGCAAAGCCCTGCGCGGCTGCGGGGCGCCGGGGCAGCGGGAACGCGACGCAGCTCGCGCCCGAGGGGCGGCGCATTCGCCGGGCGCTGCGACCGCGCCCTGTATTAGGGTTCCGGGGCCTCGTGGGTTCTGCGGGACACCCCGGGCTGCGAGACGCTCCTCTGCTCCCCTCGTTTCATGAACCGATGCGCGCGGAAGCGTCTGCGAGCGCGCGCGATGAAGACCCGACGGAGCGCGGAGCCCGCGCACAAGGCACTCGCGATGGCCAGCCGAGGTCCGATTCGAAGCAGGCAAGGGGGCGCGCAGGTGACGGCCGAGCGCGAACCCGCACTCGAGCCGCAGCGGCTGCCGGTGCAGGATCTCTTCGCTCGCTTCGTCTCCGCTCCCGAGGGCCTGCGTGAGGCCGAGGCGCAAGAGCGGCTCCGGCACGAAGGGCCGAACCTGCTCACCGAAGCGCCGCGACCTTCCTTTGCGCTGCGGATTGCGACCCATCTCGGTCATCGCTTCGCGTTGATGCTGTGGGGCGGCGCCGCGCTCGCCTCGATCGGCGAGCATTTCAGCCCGGGCGAGGGCATGCAGCTCATCGCCCTGGCTCTGGTCGCCGTGGTGTGGATCAACGCCGCGTTCAGCTATTGGCAGGAGACCCGGGTCGAGCGGGCGATGGCGGCGTTCCGGCGCATGCTCTCGCCGCGGGCGCGCGTGCGCCGAGACGGCGCAGAAGTCGAGATCGAGGCCGCGCGGCTGGTCGTCGGCGACGTCGTCGTGCTGCGCGAGGGAGATCGGGTTCCCGGCGATGCGCGCCTGTTCGAGGCGAACGCGCTCAAGGTCGACAACTCCCCGCTGACTGGCGAATGCGAGCCGCAGCTCAGGCACGTCGATCCCGCGCGCGGCGCGCGTCTCGACAGTAGGAATCTCGTGTTCTCGGGCACGCTGGTCACGACCGGCACGGGATGCGGTCTCGTCTACGCCACCGGCGACGCAACCGAGATCGGGCGCATCGCCGGAGTCACCCGGGAGACAGTCCGCGTCGAGACGCCGATCCGCCGCGAGCTGCGCCACTTCGTGCGCGTCGTCACGTCGATCGCTCTCGTCCTGGGCCTGCTCTTCTTCGCCGCCGGATGGATCATCGGCAACCCGTTCTGGACCAACCTCGTATTTGCGATCGGCATCATCGTCGCCAACGTGCCGGAGGGGCTGCTTCCGACCGTGACGCTCGCGCTCGCGATCGCCGGCCGGAAGATGGCTAGACGCAATGCCCTCCTCAAGACGCTTGAGAGCGCCGAGACGCTCGGGTGTACGACGGTCATCTGCACCGACAAGACCGGAACCCTCACGCAGAACGAGATGCGCGTCACCGACCTGCTGCTGCCGGTCGACCTCGCAGCGCCAGATGCCGGCGGCAGCGAAGGCGAGGATCTCGATGCGGCGCTCTGCGTGATGGCGCTCTGCAACAACGCGGCGCTCCACGTGAGCGAAGGCGAGCTGCGGGCGTCGGGGGATCCGACGGAGACCGCGCTGCTGCTGTACCTCGAGCAGAGCCGCGAGGGGTCGGTCGGCGCGCGGCGCGCCGCGTATCCGCGGGTCTACGAGCGTCCATTCGACAGCGCCACGCGCGAGATGGCGACCGTGCACCGGGTTTCCGATGGCCTGGAAGTGCTGCTGAAGGGGGCTCCCGAGGTCGTCATCGAGCAGTGCAGCCACTTCCGGCGGCTCGCTGCACAGCGCCCGATGAGCGAAGACATCAGGAATCGGGTCCGCATGCACGCCGACGATCTCGCGCGCAGCGGAAAGCGCGTGCTCGCGCTCGCCCGCAAGCGCATCCCCGTGAACTCGGAGCTCGAGAGCGAGGTCGCGGCGTCCGACTATGAGCTCGCCGGCCTGGTGGGAATGCACGATCCGCCGCGGCCCGAGGTGACCCAAGCGGTCGCGAGTTGCCGTGGAGCCGGCATCCGGATCGTGGTCGTCTCGGGTGACCATCCGCTGACCGTCCAATCGATCGCAGGGCAGGTCGGGATCACGAATGCCGAGGCGGCGGCCGTGCACACCGGGGCGGATCTGGCAGGCTGGAGCAAAGCCGCGCTGCGCCACGCGCTTGTCGGCGATGGACTGCTGTTCGCGCGCACGAGTCCGCTCGACAAACTCCGCATCGTGACCGCGCTCCAGGAAATGGGGCACATCGTTGCCGTGACCGGAGACGGGGTCAACGACGCACCGGCCCTCAAGCGGGCGGACATCGGCATTTCGATGGGGCAGACGGGCACCGAGGTCGCGCGAGAGGCAGCCGGCATGGTCCTGATGGACGACAACTTCGCCTCCATCGTCGCCGCCATCGAGGAAGGGCGCGTGATCTACGGCAACATCCGCCGCTTCGTCGGCTACGTGCTGACCAGCAACGTGCCGGAGATCCTGCCTTACATCGCCTTCGTGCTCTTCGGGATTCCCCTGCCCCTGCCGGTGCTGCTGATCCTCGCGATCGATCTCGGCACGGACATGGCGCCGGCCATCGCGCTCGCGAGCGAGCCCGCGGAAGACGACGTGATGGCGCTGCCCCCGCGATCTCGTTCCGAGCGACTGCTCTCCCGCAAGCTGCTGCTTTCGAGCTACCTGCTGTGGGGCATGTTCGAAGCGGCGGCTGGGTTTGCGACCTACTTCTGGGTGCTGTTCCGGGGCGGATGGCGCTTCGGCGAGGAGCTCTCCCGAAGCGATCCGCTCTACGCTCAGGCGGTCGCGGGTTTCTTCGCCGCCGTCGTCCTGTGTCAGGTGGCGAACGTGCTGGTGTGGAGAACGACGCATCAGAGTGTCGTCGCCAAGGGTCTGCTGCGAAACCGGGCCGTGGTCGCCGGCGTCGTGGCCGAGCTCGCACTGCTCGGCGTGATCGTCCAAACGCCGCTCGGGCACGCCGTATTCGGTACGGCCTCCCTTCCGCTTTCGGCCTGGCTCGTGCCGATTCCGTTCGCGCTCGCGATGCTCGGTTTCGCAGAGCTCCTGAAAGCGCTCGGCCGCCGGCGAGCCCGGGGTCGAGGTGCGCCTCAGGTCTCCGGGAGGCCGAACCCACAGGGTGCCGCGCCGCGGCATTGAGCCAAGTCGCCCGTAGTCGACGCGCGTTTCAGGACCTGGGCCGCTTCTTCCCGCTCTCGGCCGGCCCGGTCGATTGGCAACCCGATGGCGGCGCGCCGCGCACACACCCGACCCAGCGGTAGCGGTGGCAGCGCGCAGCGCAAAGATTTGCCGAGCGGCCGCCGCAGAACGTATCTTGGCACCGAAGGGAGAATACCGATGGGCGATCGGATGATCCGCGTCGACATCACCCCACGAGGAGGAGCCGCCGCATGTCTCCCGACGTCCAGCGCCCGACGCGGATCTGTGACGCTCATCATCACCTCTGGGAGCACTCGGGTGTCTACGGCGTCGCGGAGCTGAGCGTCGATCTCGCCACGGTTCCGGAGGTCACGAGCAGCGTCTACGTCGAGTGCAGCTCCTGGTATCGGGATGCCGGGCCGGAGCACCTGCGCCCCGTCGGCGAGACGGAGTGGGTCGTGCGCAACGCGACCGGCGTGGCGCAGGCAATCGTCGGCCGTGCGGAGCTGCGGCTCGGCGCGGCCGTCGAGGAGGTGATCGCCGCCCACGTCGAGGCGGGCGCCGGCCGCTTTCGGGGCATCCGACAGCTCGCGAACTTCGATCCGAGCCCGCTGCTCCGCCGCTTCCACCCCGATCCCGCGCCCGGGCTGCTGAGCGATTCGCGCTTCCGCGAGGGCTTCCGGGTGTTAGGCAAATCCGGCCTCAGCTTCGACACCTGGGTGTACTTTCCGCAGCTGCCCGAGGTCGCGGAGCTGGCGCAGGCCTTCCCCGACGTCGTGATCGTGCTCGATCACCTGGGCGGCCCGATCTGCGTCGGCCCCTACGAGGGCAAGCGAGCGGAGGTGATGAGCCGTTGGCGGAAGCTGCTGCGCGAAGTGGCGGCCTGCCCGAACGTCGTGCTGAAGCTCGGCGGCATCGGCTCGCCGATGCTCGGCTACGACTGGCATCGCCTGGCTCGGAAACCCGATGCGCAAACGGTCGCGGACACCTTTGGCGATGCGATCCGCTTCTGCATCGACGCCTTCGGCGCGCAGCGCTGTCTATTCGTGAGCAACTTCCCCGTCGATCGCGTCTCGTTCGACTACGCGACGCTGTGGAACGCCTTCGCGCGCATCGCGCACGGCGCGTCCGACGCCGAGCGCGCCGCGCTGTTCCACGATACGGCCGCCCGGGTCTACCGGCTCCGCTCTGCGCAGCCGTTGTAGCCCTCGCGCGCGCCTTCGCGCGACCGCGAGGGCCCGGTGCGGATGCAGTCCTTCACGAACCGCGGCTACTGCCGGGTACCGGTGCGGGTGGGCTCGGGATTGCGTCCCGAGCAGGGCGAGGGTCCGCGGGCGGCGCCGTGACGGGCATGGATTCGCAAGGACTGGAGGCTCCACACCGAGCCGCTCAGGCGCTGCGCGCCGGCCCCTCGCTCGCCGCGTCGAGCGAGGCCAGCGCCTTCTCGAGGAAGCGCGCCATGTCGGGCTCGTAGATCTCGGTCTCGTCGAGGCTGGGGGCGGCTTCGGCGCTGAAGATCACCAGCTTCCCCGGCGCTGCGGGCTCGGACCTCTTCGGCTCGCTCATCGCGTCTCTCCTCCAACCAGTGCAGGTTCAAGCACTGATTGTCCACGAACACCCGCTCGGGCACGCTGGCGAGGGCCTCGCTAGCTGAGATCGAATCCCTCGTAGCCCTTGGCCGCCACTTCTTCGCATAGCTTGCGGTATGCGTGGAAGCCCGCTGCATAGAAGATCGCGACTTTGGGCTTTCCGGGGATGTTGGATCCATCGCCCCAATTGGTGACGTTCGAGGTGAGCCTGTTCCGGTTCAGCGACTGGGTGTGCTGGATCCACTTTGCTTCCGCTTCCGGGTCGGCCTCGATGCGTTCGAAACCGTTGTCGCGCATGTAGCCGATGCAGCGGCTCACGAACTCTGCGGTCGCTTCGGCGCAGCGCGTGAAGTTGCAGAAGAGGGCCCCGTTCTCGAAGAAGAGGTTCGGGAAGCCAGCGGTCTGGACCCCGAGGTACATGGTCGGCCCTTCGGCCCAGTGATCCTGGATCGTCTGTCCGCCCACACCCCGAATATCCATCCGGGTGACCTCCCCGGTCGCCGCGTCGAAGCCGGTGGCGTAGATCAGGACGTCGAGGCCGTACGCCGCAGTCCTCGTCTCGAGGCCCGACGCTGTGATGCGCTGGATCGGGTCCTCATGCACGTCGATCAACGAGACGTTGTCTCGATTGTAGGTTTCGTAGTAGTCCGTCTCGAGCGGAATGCGCTTGGCGCCGTAGTGATGGTCTTTGGGGCAGAGCTTCTCCGCGACCTCGGGGTCTTTGACGCGCTCTCGAATCTGCTTGCGGACGAACTCGCAGTAGAACTCGTTCGCCTCACGGTTGGTCATCAGGTCTTTGAAGTTTCCGAACCACTTCGCGAAGCCGGGCTTCCCCCAGATGTCTGCATAGAACGCCTCCCGCTCCTCGCGGGTCACGTCGAAGGTGGAGCGCGGGTCCGCGTTGTGGATGAAGCCGCCAATATTCTTCCGGCACGTCTCGAAGACTTCGCCGTAACTCGCCTTGATCTCTCGCATCCGCTCGGCGTCGATGGGCGAGTTTCGGAGCGGACAACAGTAGTTGGGCGTGCGCTGGAAGACCGTCAGATGGGCGCATTCCTTCGCGACCACTGGAATCACCTGGACACCCGTCGAGCCGGTTCCGATCACCCCGACGCGTTTGCCTCGGAAGTCCACGGGCTCGTGTGGCCAGCGGGAGGTATGAAAGGACTCCCCTGCGAAGCTCTCGATCCCCGGGATGTCGGGGATGTGGTTCGCAGAGAGCAGACCGACGGCTGCGATCACGTGCCGTGCGCTCGCGCGTCGGCCGTCCTCGGTCTCGACGTTCCAGCGATTCGTCTGCTCGTCGAAGATCGCCGATCGGACCCGAGCACCGAGCCGAATCTGCGGCCGCAGCTGGAACTTGTCGGCGACGTGGTTCAGGTATCGCTCCAGCTCCGGTTGCCCGACGAAGGACTCCGTCCACTCCCATTCTTGGAGCAGCTCGTCGGAGAACGAATACCCATAGCTCCAGCTCTCGGAGTCCAGTCGCGCGCCGGGATAGCGATTCCAGTACCAGGTGCCACCGACGCCCGCGCCGGCCTCGTAGATCCGCGCCTCGAGCCCGAGCTGCCGCAGGCAGTAGAGCTGGTAGAGGCCGGTCACACCGGCACCGATCACCAGTGCGTCGAGTTCCTCAACGGGAGTTTGCGTCACCGATGTTTCCTCATGCTGCGATGGCTCGGCGGATCTGCCGGGCGCAAGCTACTCGATTCTTCCGCCACCTGAACGGGCCCCTCGCAGCAGCCGACGCAGCTCGGCCAGAGACCAAGCGCCGCCCGGGAAATGAAGGGGGCTCGCCGCCCAGAGGGCGTATCCCCCTTCGCTCCCACGAGGCGCTGCATCCCTCCCGCCCCAACGGGATTCTACCCACGCGCGTGCGGCGAACGGGATCGCGATCCAATTCTTGGGTCCGGGGGGTTGGATAGCGGGCTCAGCGGGAAGCAGCGAGACGACCCTAGGGCTATCTGGGCGTGAGTTTCAAGAGTAGATGATGGATTCGGTCAGCTATGGCGGGATCAGCGGAGTGCGCTGGAGCTCGCGCTGTGGCTCGGCGACCCAGAGTGCGGCGTGGCGGTACATCAGGGCTTCGCGACGATCCGGCCGAGACTGCGGCGCTGCGCGAGATCGCGCAGCGCCGCGGGGATCTCCGAGAAGGCGATCACGCGCGTGGTCGTCGCGCGGTAGCGGTGGCTCCGCACGAGCTGCATCACGGCGTCGTGCGTCTCTTGCTCGATGCGCATCAGCTCCGGTCCGTAGCCCGAGCCCATGCAGACGCCGACGAGGGTCCAGTTCTGCAGGTAGAACTCGTTCGGGTGGATCGGCAGCAGGCCTGCCGCGTGCCCGCAGAGCAGGTGGCGCCCTTCGACCGCGAGCAGCGGCCGCGCGCGCCGGCCGGGCTCTCCCTGTACGAAGTCGACGATCACGTCGACGCCGCGCGGACCGACCGCGCGGCGCACGGCCGCGACGAAGTCCTCACGCTGGTGGTCGATCGCGACCTCGGCGCCGAGCTCGAGGCAGAACTTCACCTTCTCGGGGCCTCCGGCCACCGCGATCACCCGGCAGCCTGCGGCTGCGCAGAGCTGCACGGCGGAGGAGGGGACCCCGCCCGCGGCGCCGAGCACGAGCACGCTTTCTCCGGCCTGCACCTTCCCGCGCCGGTGCACCGCGTGATAGGCCGTGTGCGCGGGGATCACGAAGCCCGCGGCGTCCTCGTCGCTCATCGACTCGGGCACTTCCCAGAGGGTCGGAAGCGCCATCACCGCGCGCGCGGCGAAGCTGCCGAAGGGCTGCGGCGTGAAGCCCATCACGCGCTTGCCGATCAGGTGCGCGAGGCTCGTCGATGCCTCCTCGACGATGCCGACGGCCTCCTGGCCCGAGACGTAGGGCCGCGGGATCTCGACCGGGTACTCGCCGGTCGCCATCGTGAGATCGGGTGTCGCGAGCGCGGCCGCGAGCACGCGCACGATCGCGTAGTGCTCGCAGGCCGGCTCGTCCGGGCCGCGCTCGCGCAGCCCGACGAGGTCGAGCGTCATGCGCTGCAGCGCGGCTCGTGAGGGCTCGGGGCACTCCTGCCAGCGAAAGACCTCCCAGGGCAGCCCCTTCTCGCGCACGACCCAGCCCTGCATGCGTTGCCTCCTCGAATTCCGCGCGTCAGACGCGCAGCGCGACGTCGGTGACGCCGTCGATGAAGATCCGCAGGCGAGGCGCCGCGAGGCGCTGGCCGACGCGCGCCCCGAGCAGCGCCGCGAGCAGCGCCGCGAGCAGCGCGCGCAGCGCCTCGGCGAGCGCGCCGGTTCGCAGCAGCAGGCGCGGCGGCAGCGTGGCCAGGCGCTGGATCGCCTCGATCTCCGGCCGCCGCTCGGCCTCGATCGCGGCGCAGGCGGCGTCGATCGCTCGAAGCTCCGGCGGGCCGGCCGCGCGCAGCACCGGAACCAGGTGATTCGCGGCGACCACAGCGTCGCGCAGCGCGACGTTGATGCCCTGCGCGCCGACCGGCGACATCGTGTGCGCCGCATCTCCGATCAGCAGCGCGCCGCGGGATGCCCAACGCTCGCAATGCTCGGTCCGTGCATCGAGCAGGAAGGGCCGCCCGATCTCGCTTGCGTGTTCGCGCAGGTGCGCGCTCAGCTCCGGATCGACGTGCTCCGCCATCGCCGCGACCCAGCCCTCGATGCCGCGCGCGCGCAGCTCTCCGAAGTGCCCCTTCAGGATCACCCACGCAATCTGGAGTTGGCCGTCCGGCGCGGGCAGCGCGAGCAGCAGGTGCCCCGCTCCGAGATAGGCGCGCACGAGCCCGTGCGCGTCTGCCGTCGGCCAGGGCAGCTTGCACCAGACGACGTCCATCGGCGTCGCGGTTTCGCGCACGCGGAAGCCGCCGCGGCGCCGCACCAGCGAGCCGCGGCCGTCGGCGCCGATCACGAGATCCGCGGCGAGGGCTCGCTCGCCCGTGTGCGTCTGCAGCGACACGCCGCAGATCCGGTCGCCGTCGCCCGCGATCAGGTCGCGCACTCCGACGCCGCGCAGGAACTCGAAGTGCGGCTGGCGCTGCGCCTCGGCGACCAGCGCCTCGAGCAGCTGCGGCTGGGACAGCGAGCGCGGCGCGGGCTCCGCGAAGCTCGAGGCGTCGATCGAGAGAAAGGGCCGGCCCTTGCGATACGCGACGAGGCGGCTCGGGCGCTGCTGCGGCAGCGACTCGAAGGTCTTGCCGATACCCATCTGCGCGAGCGCACGCAGCCCGCTCGGCATCAGGAGCTCGCCGCGGAATTCGCGCTCGAAGTCGCTCTGGCGCTCGATCAGCGTGACTTCGACGCCGCGCGACGCGAGCAGCAGTGCGAGACCGGCGCCGGCGGGCCCGGCGCCGACGATGATCACGCGCCTGTGCTCGTGCTCGGGCACCGCGTACCTCAGTCCCCGCTCGATCCCCGCTCGAAGCTAGAAGCTGGGATTCGGCTCCGATGCGACGATCCACATCGCGAAGTACTGCGCGGCGCCGCCGTAGGCGTGGCCGAGGGCGACCTTGGCGCCGGGAACCTGATAGTCGCCCGCGCAGCCGCGCACCTGGTTCGCGGCCTCGAGGCAGCGGATCATTCCGGAGGCGCCGATCGGATTGCTCGACAGCACGCCGCCCGACATATTGACCGGGAAGTCGCCGCCGATCTCGGTGGCGCCCGAGTCGGTCATCTTCCAGCCTTCACCTTGCGGGCAGATCAGGTGGCCCTCGAGCCACATCGGCTCGTACCAGCTGAAGGGCACGTAGAGCTCGGCGCAGTCGATCTGCCGGCGCGGATCGCTGATGCCGGCCTTCTTGTACAGCGCTGCCGCGCAGTCGATCCCGGCCTGCGGCCGCACCGTGTTGCGCCCCGGAAACTGCGAGAACTCGGTGCGCTTCGCGTGCGCGACCACCCAGGCCGGCTTGCGCGGCGCCTTTCTCGCGCCGGCGCTATTCGTCATTATCATCGCGGCCGCGCCGTCCGACGAGGGGCAGGACTCGAGGAAGTGCAGCGGGTCCCAGAGCATCGGCGATTCGC
>CAYTJA010000299.1:0-6739 GCA_964437835.1 uncultured Spirochaetales bacterium | reverse complement strand
CGTTGCTATGGGCCTGGAGCGTCTACGCGCGGCGCCCCGGGCCGTGGCGTTACGGGCTCGCGCTCGCGCTGTGGCTCGCGGGCCTGCTCGCTAAGCCGATGCTCGTGACTGCGCCGGCCGTGCTGCTGTTGCTCGAGTGGTGGCCGCTCGGACGCCTGCGCCGCGCGCAGGAACGCAGGCTCGCGCTGCTCGACAAGCTGCCGCTGCTGGCACTTTCGCTCGCGTTCGCGTGGATCACCTATCGCTCGCAGCAGTCGGGCGGAGGGATGCAGTTCGGCGCCTCGCTCCCGCTCGCGTGGCGCCTCGCGAACGCAGCCGAGTCCGCGCTCTGGTATGTCGCGCAGAGTTTCTGGCCTGATGGCATCGCCGCATTCCACCCGCATCCGGCCGCTGGCGTCTCGCTCGTCGCGGGCGCCGGAAGCGGGCTGGTGCTGGCGCTCGTCACGCTGTCTGCATTTGCACAGCGCGGCGCTCGCCCGTTTCTGATCGTCGGTTGGCTGTGGTTCCTCGCGATGCTCGCGCCGGTGTCGGGTCTGGTGCAGATCGGGCTGCAGGCGCGCGCGGATCGCTACAGCTATCTGCCGCAGATCGGCCTCACGCTGATGCTCGCGTGGGGCGCGTGGGATCTCGCCGGCTCGGGCCGCCGCGCACGGGCCCTGCTCGCGGGAGCAGCGCTCGTGGCGATCCCCGTGCTCGCCTATCACGCGCGCCGCGAAGTCGGCTACTGGCGCGACACGCGCACGCTCTTCGAGCGAGCCCGCGTGGTCACGGGCGAGAACTTCTACGCGGAGCAGGTGTTGGCCGGCTTGGCACTCGAGGCCGGCCGCGCGGTAGAGGCCGAGCAGGGCTACCGGCGCGCGCTCGCGCTCGAGCCGGGCTTCGCACCCGCCATGCTCGGCCTCGGCACCGCGCTAGCGCTTGAGCGGCGCGAAAGCGAGGCGATCGCCGCGCTGCGCGAGGGCCTCTCGATCGCGCCGCACGCCGGCGGCGAGGCGCAGCTCGCGGCGCTGCTCGCCGAGCGCGGCGAGCTCGAGCAGGCGCTCGCGCACTTCGAGCAAGCGGAGGCACTCGGGAATCGCGCGGGGGAGACGCAGGTCGCGCACGCGGCCGCGCTGCGCCGCGCGGGGCGCGGTGTGGAAGCGCGCGCGCTGCTGGAGGCGCTGATCGCACGCGAGCCGGATGCGCGCGCCGCCGTGCTCGAGCTCAGCTGGCTCCTCGCGACCTGCGCGGAGCCCGAGCTGCGAGATCCGGCGCGCGCCGCACAGCTGCTCGAGCCGCTGCTCGTGCGCAGTGCGCCGCGCGGACCGCGCGTGCTAGACGTGCTCGCCGCGAGCCGTGCCGCCGCGGGCGAATTCACGCGCGCGGTCGAGCTCGCGCGGGAGGCGGAGCGGCTGGCCGCAGTGCAGGCCGCGCCGGCGCGCCAGCGCGCCGCGATCGCCGCGCGCCGCTCGAGATTCGAGCGCGGCGAGGCGATCGCGGAGCGCTGCGCTGCGCCGCCGCGCGCGACAGCTGCGGAGCAGGGGGAGGAGCTGCGATGAAGCTCGAGGCGGGTCTCGAGGGTCGAGTCGAATGGGTCGTCGGCGAGGCGGACCTCGCAACCGCGCAAGGTTCCGGAGACGTGGAAGTGCTGGGCACACCGCGCGCGGTGGCCCTGTGTGAGGCCGCGACGCTGCGAGCGCTTGCCGGCCGCCTCGGAGCCGGCGAGACGAGCGTCGGAACCAGGGTCGAGCTCGATCACCTCGCGGCGACCGCGCCGGGCGCGCGCGTCGTCGCGCTCGCCCGCCTCGCGGAGGTCGCGGGCCGCATGCTCTGCTTCGAAGTGGAGCTGCGCGACGCCGAGCGCATCGCCGCGCGCGGCCGCATCTGGCGCGCAGTGCTGGATCGCGAGCGCTTCGCAGCCTCGCTGCAGCGACCCTGACGCTCAGCGCCAGTTCCGCGCCCCGCCCAGTGAGCCGAAGACGAACGCAGGCCGCCCGCAAGCGGCCCTGCCGCGCGCAGTGATCCAGAGGCGAACGCAGTCAGTCCGCAAGGGGCCTTGCCCCGCGCAGTGAGCCGGGGGCGAACGAAGGAAATCCGCAAGGGGCTTGCCCCGCGCAGTGAGCCAGAGGCGAACGCAGTTCAGTGGCCAGCCCGCGCGCCCGCTTCCGCCCCGCGGCGCAGCGCTTCGATCGCGGCGCGATAGTCGGGCGTGCAGAAGACTGCGTTTCCGGCCACGAAGGTATCGGCGCCGGCCGCGGCCGCGCGGCCGATCGTCTCGCTGCCGATTCCGCCGTCGACCTCGAGCCGCACCGCGAGCCCGCGCTCGTCGATCCAGCTGCGCAGCGTGCGGATCTTGTCGCACATCGACGCGATGAATTTCTGGCCGCCGAAGCCCGGGTTCACCGTCATCACCAGCACCTGGTCGAGGTCGCCCAGCACCGGCTCGACGAGCGCGGCCGGCGTCGACGGGTTCAAGACCGCGCAGGCGCGCGCGCCGGCCTCGCGGATCTGCGCGAGGGTGCGGTGCAGGTGCGGGCAGGCCTCGACGTGCACGCCGAGCGTGGCCGCGCCCGCGCGCACGAATTCCGCGACGAACTTCTCGGGCTCGACGATCATCAGGTGCACGTCGAGTGGCAGCGCGGTGGAGCGCTTGACCGCTTCGACCACGAGCGGGCCGATCGTGAGATTCGGCACGAAGCGACCGTCCATGACGTCGACGTGGATCCAGTTCGCGCCGGCGAGCTCCGCGGCCCGCAGCTCCTCGCCGAGGCGCTCGAAGCGCGCCGAGAGGATCGACGGCGCGATCACAATCGACGCGCGGCTCACGCGAGGCGCTCGAGCCGCGCGGCGAAGAAGCCGTCGGCGTCGTCGCGGTGCGGCAGCGTGCGCAGGCAGCCCTCGCTGTCGAGCAGCGGCGCGAGTGCGGCCGGCAGCGCGCTCGGCTCGCAGGCCCGGAAGTCGCGGCGCTCGGACAGGAAGGAGGCGACGAGCTGTTCGTTCTCCTCGGGCAGCAGCGTGCAGGTGCTGTAGACCAGCGCGCCGCCGGGCCGCACGCATTCGGCCGAGCTGCGCAGGATCGCACGCTGCACTTCGGCGAGCTTCTCGGGGTCTCCCGCGCCGATGCGCCAGCGCGCGTCGGGATTGCGGCGCAGCGTGCCGAGGCCCGAGCAGGGTGCGTCGACCAGCACGCGGTCGAAGAGGCCGAGATCGGTGAGCGGGCGCGAGGAGTCGCGTTCGGCGCAGCTCAGGTTCGGCAGCTGCAGGCGCCGCGCCGCGCGGCGCACGAGGTCGCTGCGGCCGAGATGGCGGTCGAGCGCGAGTACAGAGCCCGCGCTGCCGATGCGCTCCGCGATCGCGGTGGCCTTGCCGCCCGGCGCGGCGCAGGTGTCGAGCACCTGCTCGCCGGGTTGCGGATCGAGCAGCGCGACGACGAGCTGGGAAGCCTCGTCCTGCACCGTGAAGCGGCCGGCGAGGAATGCGGGGTCGAGGGCCGGGTTGCCGCGGCGGCCGAGCACGATGCCGTCCTCGGCGTGCCGGCAGGGCTGCGCCTCTGGGAAGCGCTCGCGCATCTCGGCCAGCAGCGCGTCGCGCGAGATCACACTGCGGTTCGCGCGCAGCGTCAGCGGCGGCGGCAGGTTGGAGGCCTGCGCGAGCTCGGCGGCCTCGGCCGCGCCGTAGCGCTCGAGCCAGCGCGCGGCGATCCAGGGCGGCAGCGAGAGCGCGTGCGTCAGGTGCTCGAGCGGGTGGCTCTCGAGCGAGGGCAGCGCGATCTGCGCGTGCTCCGCGGCCAGACGCCGCAGCACCGCATTCACGAGGCCCGTCGCGCGCTCGGCGCCGGCGGCGCGCACGCAGCGCACGGACTCGTCGACGGCGGCCTCGGGCGGCACGCGCTCGGAGAACAGGATCTGATAGGCCCCGAGGCGCAAGGCGGTCGCGACGAGTGGCTCGAGCTTCTCGAGGTCGCGGTCGAGGAAATGCGAGAGCAGGTAGTCGATGCGGCCGCGCCAGCGCAGCGTGCCGTAGACGAGGTCGGTCGCGAAGGCGCGGTCGGCCGCGTTCAGCGCGCTGCGACCGAGCAGCGAATGGAGCAGCAGATCGGCGTAGGCGCCTGCCCGCTGGACGCGCTCGAGCGCGCGCAGCGCGAGCAAGCGGGTCCGGGTCGGCGCACCGCTGCGGCCGCTGCCGGGTCCGCGCATGATTGGACGCCCCCTGTACTTACGCCGGATCGGCGGACCCGAGACGAGGCTCTCACCCTGCATATCCTCACCCCCGGGGCAGAAGGTTAGCAGCCGGGGCGGACATGGCCTCGAATCGCGCGCCGTCGGGGATGTCGCGGCCGCGCAGGAATGCGGCGACCTCGAGGCGCTTGCCGCCTGCGCGCTGCAGTGCGAGCGGCAGCAGCCAGCCGTCGCCGGTCGCGATGCAGAGCGCGCCGTCGCTGCGGCGCCTCACCGAGCCGGACGCGCGATCCATCGGCCCCGTCTCCGCGCGCGCGGCGAGGATGCGCAGCGGCTCGCGGTCGAGCAGTGCGACGGCTCCCGGCGCGGGCGCCATCGCCCGCACGCGCAGCACGAGCTCGCGCGCGGGCCGGGAAAAATCGAGAACGGCATCGGCCTTCTCGAGCTTCGGCGCGAGCGTGGCCCGGCTCGCGTCCTGCTCGGTCCAGGCGATCTCGCCGGCTTCGATACGGTCGACGGTGAGCGCGATGCACTCGGCGCAGAGCGCGGCGAGGCGCGCCTCGAGCTCGCCGGCCGTCTCGTCGGGGCCGATCTCGAGCGAGCGCTGGAGTGCGGTGGCTCCCGCGTCCATCTCGCGCTCGACGCGCATCACGGAGATGCCTGTGCTCGCGTCGCCCGCGAGGATCGCGCGTGCGATCGGGGCCGCGCCGCGGTGCCGCGGCAGCAGGCTCGCGTGCCCGTTGATGCAGTAGCCGAGGCGCGGCAGCTCGCGGATCGGCTTCGGCACGAACTGGCCGAAGGCGACCACGACGCCGAGCTCGGGCGCCTGCGCGCGCAGCGCAGTCAGGGTCTCCGCCGTTCCCACCTGCTCGGGGCGCAGCAGCGGGATGCCGTGCGCGAGCGCGAGCTCCGAGACCGGCGAGGGACTCTCGCGCCGCCCGCGCCCGCGCGGCCGATCCGGTTGCGAAATCGCGCAGACCACCCGGTGCCGCGACTCGAGCAGCGCCCGCAGCGTCGGCAGCGCGAATTCCGGCGTGCCGAAGAACGCGATGCGCAGCCCGCTCACGCGCTCCTGCATCCCTTGCGCGTCAGAGGCGCGAGCCCGCGCCGGCTTCCTCGCGGTCGCGCTCGAGCTGCTTCGCCCGCCGCTTGACGTAGAGGCTGCGCTTGAGCCGGCTGATGCGATCGATGAAGAGCACGCCGTCGAGGTGATCGATCTCGTGCTGGAAGCAGACGGCCTGCAGCTCGGAGGCCTCGATCCTGAGCTCGCGCCCCTCGAGGTCCGTCGCGCGCAGCACGACGCGCTCCGCGCGCACCACCTCGGCCTGGTAGTCGGGAACCGAGAGGCAGCCCTCGTTCCAGGTAATCTCGCCGCTCTGTTCGGCGATCTCGGGATTCACGAGGATCAGCGGCTGGCGCTCGGCGCCTTCTTCTGTCCAATGCGTGTCGACGACGATCAGGCGGATCGCCTCGCCGACCTGCGGTGCCGCGAGTCCGATCCCGGGTTCGTCGTACATCACCTCGCACATGTCGGCCGCGAGCTGGCGGATCTCGTCGCTGATCTCGCGGATCGGCTCGGACACGCCGCGCAGGCGCTTGTCCGGGAACTTGAGCACGTGGCGCAGGGGCATGCCTCCCGGTGGTACCGGATCCTCGACGGTGGGGCCAGTCCAGGGCGGGGACGTTGTTGCCTATTGCTGGCCTTGCGGGTGATCGGCCGGCAGAGCCGGCCTGCACGCACGGCAAGCCTTCGGCTTGCCTTTTCGGCTGCCGAAAAGGCAATAGGCAACAACGTCCCCTAGAGCATGTTCTGCGGGTTCGTGTCGATGCCGGCCTGGACGCCGTCGGGCAGGCGTGCCGCCGCCTCGCGGAGCAGCTCGGCCGCGCGGCGCACGCGCTTCGCATCGCTGCCTTTGATCAGCAGCTGGTAGCGGTAGCGCCCGCGCAGGCGCTTGATCGGCGCCGGCGCCGGGCCCAGGCGTTCACAAGCGCGCGGGTTCGCGGGGTCGAGCACGCCGCCGCGCTCGAGTGCGAGCGAGAGTGCCTGAGCGGCGGCGGCCGCGCGCGGGTCGTCCTCGCACTGCACGAGCGCGTGCACGAGCCGGCCGAAGGGCGGGTAGCCGAGCGCCGCGCGCTGCTTCAGCTCCGCGGCGTAGAAGCCCTCGTAGTCGTGGGTCGCCACCGGCGCAACCGCGTAGTGCTGCGGCGAGAGCGTCTGCACGATCACGCGGCCGGGTGCGCGGTCGCGCCCGGCGCGGCCGGCCACTTGCGTCAGCAGCTGGAAGGTCCGCTCTGCGGCGCGGAAGTCCGGGATGTGCAGGCCGACATCCGCCGCGACCACACCGACCAGGCGCACGTTCGGGAAGTCGTGGCCCTTCGCGATCATCTGGGTGCCGATCGCGATGTCGACGCGGCCGTCGCGCAGATCGCGCAGCACGCTCTCGACGTGTCCGCGCCGCCGCGCGACGTCGCGGTCGAGGCGCCGGATGCGCGCCTCGGGGAAGAGCCGCCGCACCTCTGCCTCGAGGCGCTCGGTGCCGAGGCCCAGCAGCGCGGTGTCCGGAGCGCCGCAGCCGCGGCAT
>CAYTJA010000298.1:0-2210 GCA_964437835.1 uncultured Spirochaetales bacterium | reverse complement strand
CTCGGGCACGAGGCCGACGACGTCGTCGAGCTCTTCATCCACCTGATGCCCTACATCGGCGTGCCGCGGGTCGTGCAGGCGATGCGCATCGCGGGCCCGGTGCTGCAGGAGAACGCTGCGCGGCGCTGATGCCACGCAGAGGGAGAGGCCGAAGCATGGAAGTCCAGACGGCGGGGCGAGGGGAAGCCGGGTTGCCGCAGACGGCGCCGCATCTGGAGCTTCCCCCGCTCGATTTCGACGAGCGCTATTTCCGCGCGCCGCAGGCCGCGATCGCTCCACTCGTCGCCGCCGGCGCGCGCGCCGCGCGGATTCCTCAGATGGGAACCGTGATGCTGCTGCGCCACGCCGACGTGCACGCCGCGCTGCTCGACCGCCGCCTCGGCGCGATGGGAGTGCGCTACTACGAGCAGCAGGGTTGGAGCTCGGGGCCCTACATCGATTGGGTCCGCCGCACGCTCGTCTTCCTCGACCCGCCGGACCACGATCGGCTGCGCACGCTGCTCGGGCGCGCCTTCACGCCGCGCCAGGTCGCGCGCGTGCGGCCGATCGCGCTGCAGTTGGCCGCGGATCTCGCGAGCGCCGCGGCGGAGCGCGAGCGGGTCGATCTCTACGACGCCTTCGCACAGCGCCTGCCGCTGCAGGTGATCTGCGGGATGCTCGCGATTCCGTCGGTCGACTATGCGCAGGTGCACGACTGGACCTCGGCGCTCTCCCTCGCGACCGCGTACCCCACGCCCGAGATGCGCGTCGCCGCGGACCAAGCGACCCGCGAGATGAACGCCTACGTGCTGCGTCTGATCGAGCTGCGCCGCGTGCAGCCCGGGGAGGATCTGCTCTCCGCGCTGATTGCGGTGGAAGAATCCGGCGATCGGCTCGCTCCGGAAGAGCTCGTCGCGATGGTCGTGCAGCTGATCTACGCGGGTCACGAGACCACGCGCAACTTGATCGGCAACGGGCTCTACTGCCTGCTCTCGCATCCGGGAGAGCTCGCGCGTCTGCGCGCGCAGCCCGATCTGCTCACGAGCGCGGTCGAGGAGATGCTGCGCTACGAGCCGCCGATCATCTTCCTATCGCGCACGGCGCTGCAGGAAGTCGAGGTCGGAGGCATCGAGTTCGCGCGCGGCGAGCTGCTGCACCTCAGCATCGCCTCCGCCAACCGCGACCCGTCGACCTTTCCCGAGCCGGATCGTTTCGACGTCGCCCGCGCGGACAACCGCCACGTGACCTTCGGCTTCGGCGCGCACTTCTGCATCGGCGCCGCGATCGCGCGCATGGAGGCGCGGGTGGCCTTCGAGGAGCTGCTCACGCGCTTCGAGGTGATCGAGCTGACCGGCGAGCCGCGCTGGGCGAGCGACACCGCGTTGCGCACGCTCGAGAGCTTCCCGGTGCGGCTCGCTTCGAACTAGCAGATATCTGCGGCGTCGAGATCTCGAGCGTGCAGTCTCTCGCCCCGGAATCGCTGATCGCAGCCGCGCGCGCCCAGACGGGCCTCTCCGACTTCGGGCGCGACAGCTTTCGCGAAGGGCTCGAAATGCTCTGCGGCGCGCTCGAGCGCGAGGCGGAGCTCACGCCCGCTGGCCGCGTCGCAGCTGCGCGCCGCCTTCAGCACCTGCTCGCCACGCGGCTAGAGGTCGTCGACTGGCGGCGCCGGCAGCCGGAGATCGCCGCACAGCCGGTCGTCGACCCGATCTTCATCATCGGTCTGCCGCGCACTGGCACTACCGCGCTCGGGGCGCTGCTGCAGCAGGATCCGGACACGCGCGCGCTGCGCACCTGGGAGTCTCAGCGCCCGATGCCGCCGCCGGAGTCCGAGACGCAGCACAGCGACCCGCGTATCCAAGAGGCGCAGGCCGGCATCGACGCGATGTGCGCCGCCCATCCCGAGTGGCCGGCGATGTACGACGGCTCCGCGACGCATTCGACCGAGTGCCAGGACCTGCTCGGGATGGATTTCCGCACCTGGCACTTCTGCGGCGAGTACTGGACCCCGAGCTACGACGCCTGGCTGCGCGCGACCGACGCGACACCGACCTATCGCTTCCACCGCGAAGCGCTCGAGCTGCTGCACTGGCGCTGCGGGCCGCGGCGCTGGATGCTGCACGCGCCGATCCACACGCTGACCCTCGACGCGCTCTCGCGCACCTACCCACACGCGCACTTCGTGATGACGCATCGCGATCCGGTGCCTGTACTCGACTCGACCTGCAGCA
>CAYTJA010000297.1:0-5548 GCA_964437835.1 uncultured Spirochaetales bacterium | reverse complement strand
GCTGCTGTTGTTCCTGACCGGCGTCGGCCCGCTGATCGCGTGGCGGCGAGCGACCCCGGCGAGCCTGCGCAAGCAGTTCGTCTGGCCGGGCGGCATCGGCGCCGCGACGGGGCTCGCGGTCGCGCTCGCGCTGCCGGGCGTGGACAGCTACGCGATCGGGGCGTGGGGGCTCGGGGTCTTCGTCGCCGCGAGCATCGCGCAGGAGTACGGCCGCGCGATCCGCGCCCGCACGCGCCGCGGCGAGAGCGTCCCCGCTGCGCTCGCAACGCTGCTGCGCCGCAATCAGCAGCGCTACGGCGGCTACATCGTCCACCTCGGTGTGGTCTGCGTGCTGGTGGGCACGGCAGGTTCGGTGCTGAACGAGGAGAGCCTCGAGAACGTCGAGCCCGGCAGCCGGATCGAATTCGGCGGCTACGAGATCGAGTACCTGACGGCGCAGGCGCTGCCCGCGCAGCACTACGGCGGCGCGGTCGCGCGCCTGGCGCTGTACCGCAACGGCGAGCCGCTCGCGCTGATGCTGCCCGAGAAACGCATGTACTGGCTCGAGCAGCAGCCGGCCTCGGTGCCCTCGGTCTACTCGACGCTGCGCGAAGACCTCTACGTGATCCTCACCGCGATCGAAGCCGACGGCTCGGCCACGCTGAAGCTGCACCGCAACCCGCTCGTAAACTGGATCTGGGCCGGCGGCTTCGTGTTCGTGCTCGGCACGCTCGCGGTGATGTGGCCGCATCCCGAAGCGCTGCGCCGCGAAGCCCGCAGCCCCGCTCCTCTCGGCGCAGAGCCCCAGCGGGCATGAGCCGGCCGCTGCGGCTGGCTCGCTGGCTCGCGTTCTCGGTTGTGATGTGCGCGGCATTCGCGAGCGCCGCACAGACTCCGGACGTCCCGAGCGGGAACGGACTGCTGCGCGGGCGCGTGCTGCGCGAGAGCGGGGCTCCGCTCTCCGAAGCCGTCCCGGTACTGCTCTACGCGCTCAGCGAGAGCGGCGAGCCCGGCCTGCGCGAGGCGCAGTCGAGCGCCAGCGGCGAGTTCAGCTTCGCCGGAGTGTCGACCGACCCGGGCACCATCTACCTCGTCGGCACGAAGCTCGGCGAGGTTCCCTACGGCACGCGGGCCTCCTTCGTCGCGGGCCAGACGCAGCTCGAGGTCGAGTTGCGCGTCGCCGAGACGCGCGCGGACGCCAGCGCAGCACGGCTGGGCTGGCTTCGGATCCAGCTCGACTGGGGCTGCAGCGGGCTGCGCGTCGCCGAATCCGTCGAGCTCCGCAACCCGACGAGCGAGGTGCTCTACCTGCCCGAATCTGCGCGCGGCTCGCAGCCGCCGATCCTGAGCCTCGAGCTGCCCGCCGGCGCCGAGGGCTTTCAGGGTGCGATCGGCAGCTTCGAGCAGGGACTCGAGCAGGTCGGCTCCGAGCTGCGTTTCTGGGGGCCGCTGCACCCCGGCAGCCGTTCGCTCGAGTTCTCCTACGACCTGCCGGCCGGCGAGCGCGTGCACTTCGAGCGCAGCTTTCCGCGCGGAGCCCAGCGCCTGAGCGTGCTCGTGCACGGCAGCGGCGCTGCGCCGCTCGCGCCCGGGCCCGGATTTCGCGCGGCCGCGGAGGTCACGCGCGCCGGATCGCGTTATGCCGCTGCAGAGACGGGCGCGATCGCGGCCGGCTCGCGGCTGGCCTTCGAGCTGAGAGCGCCAGCGCGGCCCGAGGCGAAGTCGCGGCTCGCGCTCGAAAGCGCCGAGCTCTGGCTCGAGCTCGACGACGCGACGCTGCGGGCCGACGAGGCCTTTGCGCTCGAGGTCTCCGGATCGGAGGCACTCGCAGGCGACGGCGCGCCGCTCTTCTGCCTGGACCTGCCCGAAGGCGCTTCGGATCTGCGCTTCTCGAACGAGGCCCTGGGTCTCGGCCTCGCGCAGGACGCGCGCGGTGCGCTGGCGCTGCGCGGGCCACTGCCGGCCGGGCGCTCCGAGCTCCGGATCCGCTACCAGCTGCCGGTGGCAGGGAATCCGCTGCGCTTCGCGCGCCGCTTCCCACTGCCGCTGCCACTGGTGCGCGTGTTGATCGCCGACACCGGCGTCGTGCCCGAGACGAGCCGGCTGCACCGCCTCCAGACGGTCTCGGTGTCCGAGCGCAGCTATGCACACCTCGAGGGGCTCTCCTTCGCCGCTGGAGAGGAGCTCGCGATCGACTTGCGGCGGATCCAGCTCGGCCGCGGGCTGCCGCAGGGCGTCTCGCTCGCGCTGGTCGGCGCGGGCGGACTGCTCGCGCTGCTCTACCTCGCCGCAGCGCTGCGCGAGGTACCCAGCGCTGCGGCCGACCCGGACGCACAGGAGGACGTCTCCGGCAGCGCGCGCGAGCGCGAGGCGCTGTTTGCGTCGATCGCCGATCTCGACCACGACTTCGAGACCGGCAAGCTCTCGGCCGAGGACCACGCGCGGATGCACGGCGAGCTTCGCTCGCGCGTGGTCGCCACGCTGCGCGCCGAGCGCGCGGCGGCCGTCCCGGCCCGCGCCGCCGCTGCCGCCGCCGCGGCGCCCACGTCTCGCTCCGCGACTCCCGGCGGCCGCGTGTGCAGTGCCTGTGCCGAGGCGGTCGTCCCGAGCGCGCGCTTCTGCTCCCACTGCGGAGCGCGCCTCGTCGAAGCCGAGAGCCCCCCCGGCGCGGGCGGGGCGTGAGCGCCGCGCGCATCCAGGGCCGCGGGCTCGAGAAGCGCTTCGGGCGCAACGTCGCGCTGCGCGGAGTCGACCTCGAGGTGCAAGCCGGCGAGGTGCTCGCAGTCGTCGGCCCGAACGGGGCCGGCAAGTCCACGCTGCTGCGCATGGTCGCGGGGCTCGTGCGGCCGAGCGCCGGCACGCTGCAGATCGATGGGCTGCCCGTGGGCCGCCCGGAGGCGCGCGGCCGGATCGGGCTCGTCGGCCACGCGACCTTCCTGTACCCGCAGCTCACGGCACGCGAGAATCTGCTCTTCGCGGGCCGGCTGCACGGGGTCGGCGGCGCCGAGGCTCGAGCTCGGCAGCTGCTCGAAGCGGAGGGCCTGGGCGAATTCGCCGAGCGCGCGGCGGGCAGCTTCTCGCGCGGCATGGCGCAGCGCCTCGCGATCGCGCGCGCGCTGATGCACGACCCGCCCGTCGTGCTGCTCGACGAACCCTTCACGGGCCTCGACCGCCGCGCCGGCGCCGGGCTCTCGGAGCGGATCCGAGCGCTGCGGGCCGGCGGGCGCGCGCTCTTGCTCGTGACCCACGACCTCGACCAGGCCGCAACACTCGCCGACGCCGTGCTGCTGCTCTGCGGCGGCCGCTGCGCCCAGCTGCTGCGCGCACCGGCGCTCAACGCTGCGACACTCGAGCGGGCCTATGCAGCCGCGGCGGAACCTGCCGCGTGAGGGTGCTCTTCGCAGTGCTCTGGAAGGACCTGATCTCCGAGTGGCGCAGCGGTGATCGCGTCATCGCGATGGGGATCTTCTCGATGCTGGTGGCCGTCGTGTTCCATTTCTCGCTGCCCGGCGGTGCGGGCGCGAACACGCAGGCGCAGGCGCCCGGCCTGCTCTGGGTCGCCTACCTCTTCGCGGCCGTGCTCGGCCTGAACCGCGCGTTCTCGGTCGAGCTCGACAACGACGCGCTCTCGGGCCTGGCGCTGGTGCCGGTCGACCGCGGCTATGTATTCCTCGGCAAGGCGCTCGCGAGCTTCGCGATCCTCGGCTGCGTTCAGGCCGCGACGGCCGTCGTCTTCGCGCTGTTCTTCCAGCTCGACCTGCTGCCGCACGCGCTGCCGCTCGCGGGCATCGTCGCGCTCGGGTCGCTCGGCGTGACGGGCGCGGGAACCCTCTTCGCCGCGATCTCGGTCCGCACGCGCTTCCGCGAGGTGATGCTCCCGCTGCTGCTGCTGCCGCTGCTGGTGCCGGTGCTGGCCGGCGCGGTCCGCGCGACCTCCGAGCTGCTGCGCAGCGGCGAGCTGCCGTGGGATGCACTCCAGCTCCTGATCGTGGCCGATGCGATCTACTGGATCGCGTCCTTCATCGGCTTCGAGTACGTTCTCGACGAATAGAGCCAAACAGGCGAAACGCGAATGCAACCCGACGCGCATCTGCGCTTCGAAACCCCGGCCCCGCGCGCCCTGTTGGGCAGCGCCGCGCTGCTCGGGCTGCTCGCCGCCGGCTGGGCCGCGAGCGTGATCGCGGCACCGCTCGACTCGGTTCAGGGTGTGGTCCAGAAGATCCTCTACGTCCACGTGCCCTGCGCGTTTGCGGCCTACGCGGGCTTCCTCGTCACGGGCGTCTGCAGCGCGCTCTACTTGTGGCGCGGCGAGGCGCGCTTCGATCGCATCGCCGCGGCTTCGGCCGAGGTCGGCCTGCTCTTCTGCACGCTCGTGATCGTCACGGGGCCGATCTGGGCCAGGGGCACCTGGGGGCACTGGTGGGTCTGGGACCCACGCCTCACGGTGACGCTCCTGCAGTGGTTCATCTATCTCGCCTACCTGCTCTTGCGCAGCTTCACCGAGGGCGATGAGCGCGCGGCGCGCTTCGCGGCGGTCTACGGGATCGTCGGGCTGCTTGCGATTCCGCTCAACTACTTCGCGATCCAGCTGTTCGGATCGGCCGCGATGCACCCGGAGAACCTGCAGCGGGGGAGTCTCGGGGCCGGCATGGGGCTGCCCTTCCTGCTGGGTGTGCTCACCGGCCTCGCGGCCTACCTGAACCTTCTGTGCCTCCGAACGGATTCGCTCGAGCGACGCAACGCCTTACAGGAGGTACTGGAAGCTCGCGGTCTGTAGTGCAAAATCCACGCAGCTACAGTGCCACGGCCGCACGGATTTCAGGCCCCGGGTCAAATCCCGGTTGACAAGAGGGAGGCCACATCGGTATATCCGGAGTGCCACCAAGCTGCGATCAAATCACGGTTTTTCTTCGCCTCTGCGAGGGGCGAAAAGCACTGGATCGAGGACACGGAGGCAGACGCTGACCCATCCCCCAGAGGGGAAGCGTGTGCGCGAGGGGCCCCCAGGCTCCGAGTGCGAATGAAGTTGCGCGGATTCTGAGCGAGTCGCGAAGCGAGAGAAGTTCACTTCTCTTTCTTTTCCAAGGCGACCGCCACCATCCCCCCGCCCACACGCCATTCGAGCGGCAGCTCTGCCGCGCAAGCGGTCGTCCCGGCAACGGGAGTCCGAGTGCGTAGGCATTTGGCATGAGCTTTGCGAGGACTTCCTCACGGGCCCGGGGAAGCTCCGAGGCCAATACCCCCAGCCGGGCCCAGGAGGCGGTCCGAAATAGGATGGCCAGCATGAAGCGAGGCGTCGGTTACTGCGAGAACACGGATTGTGAGGATTACGCGAAAGGCGTCTTCCTCCTGAACCATGGCGACACCTTCTACTGCCCGCGCTGCCGGCAGCTCGGCAAGGTCGAGAAGGAGCGCGGCTTCTACACCGGGAACACGGACATCTTCAAAGAAGTCCGCGTCGAGTACAACTTCGACCCAATCAACGGCCTCTACCGCGAAATCGCGATCGTGCGTGACGAGAGCCTCTGGGGCCGCAACAACGTCTACACGCTGCAGTCTCCACTGATCA
>CAYTJA010000296.1:0-8088 GCA_964437835.1 uncultured Spirochaetales bacterium | reverse complement strand
CGTCGAGGCAGCCTACCGAGCGGCAGACAGCGCGCGCCTGGGCCCGCTCGGAACCAGCGACGACATCATGGGCCCGGACGCCTATCGCAGCTCGCTGTTGTTCCAGACCGGCATGCCGGAAATGCGCAACGACGCGCGCTTTGCGCGCCTGTGCGCGCGGCTGGGGCTGGTCGAGTTCTGGATGGCGACGCACAAATGGCCCGATTGCGTCGACGAAGTCCCCTACGATTTCAAAGCCGAGTGCGCAAAGGCGCGCGACATCCCGAAAGCGGAGTTCGGGTTCTGACCCGGGTTCCGGCGTGATCATGAGCGAACGACGCGGGCGACGTGTCGCGTGCGACGATATTCGGTAACCGAGTGCTCCCGCAAATGCGGGGAGCGCGAGCTGAGGTAGAAGGATCTCACTGCTGCTTCCTGTTCTTGAAGGCATAACGCACCGGAAGCGTCTTCCAGCCGCCTACCGTGCTCGCTTGCAGCCGAGTCGCAGCTGCGGCCGCTTCGAAGCGTTCGAAGCGGGCGGCCAGCCGCCGCAGCATGCAGCGGATCTCGATCCGCGCGAGGTGGGCGCCGACGCAGAAATGCTCGCCGATCCCGAAGGCCAGATGGGGATTCGGACTGCGATCGAAGCGGAACTCGAAGGGCTGCGCAAAGACGCGCTCGTCGCGATTCGCCGAGGCGTAGAAGAGGGCGAGCGTGTCGCCGGCGCGGATCTTCTCGCCGTGGAGCTCGGTATCGCGGGTGGCGGTGCGGGCCATCTGCACGACCGGGGTCGACCAGCGCAGGCACTCTTCCGCGGCGTCGCGCGCCTGCGCCGGGCGGGCCGCGAGCTCATGCCAGCGCCCGGGATGCTCGATCAGCGCGTGGAGTCCGCCGCTGATCGCGTTGCGCGTGGTCTCGTTGCCGGCGACGACGAGCAGCATGTAATACGACGCGAGCGCGTGGGGCGAGAGCGGTTGGCCATCGACCCGCGCCCGGGCGAGCAGGCTCACGAGATCGCCTCGAGCCCCGCCGCTGCGTTCCTTCGCGAGTTCACCGAAATAGTCGTAGAGACTCTTCGATGAGCGCAGGCGGGTCTCGTGCGCGTTCTCGCCCGCCTGCTGATGATCGGGGTCGTGGGGCGCGACGACGCCGTTCGTCCATTCGAAGAGCATCGGCCAATCCGCGCGCGGCACGTCCATGAGCCACGCGATCACGGCCATCGGGAAGGGGGCCGCCAGGCGTTCGACGAAATCGCACTCTCCCTTCGAGCCTTCGGCCTCGAGCGCATCGATCACCTCGTCGGCGACCGGATCGAGCTTGGCTTCGACCGGACGCAGGGCGCGCGGCGTGAAGCGGCGGCTGATCAGCTCGCGGTAGCGCCGATGCTGCGGCGGGTCCATCTGGATGATCGTCTCGGGTTCGCGCTCGTCGTCGCTGCCGTACGGAGCGCCGACTGCAATCTGGAATTGGGGCAGGTTCGAGAAGAGCTCGGGGTTGCGGGAGATCTCGACGATGTCGCCGTAGCGGGTGATCGCCCAGTAGCAGAGCGCCGGGTCGCTCACGCGACAGACGGGCGCCTCGTCGCGCAGGCGTCGGAAGATCTCGTGGGGGTAGCCCTCCCGCGCGTAGCGCGCGGGATCGAGGAGTTCCGAGCCCAGCTCGAGGAATCTGGATTCCGGCATCGGCATTGCCCCCATGCTGCGTCGCGATGGCGGGCGCGACGCGCATCCGACCCTAGCGAGCCCGGGGCATTTCGAGTACGCCCCGGGCGATGCGCCCCGCCTGCATGTCTTCGATCAGCTGTTCATAGTCGGCAAGCGCATAACGTTTTGAGACGAGCGCGTCGAGCTCGAGACGCCCCGCCAGGTAGAGGTCGCAGATCCGGCGCACGTCGGCCTGGGGCTGGCTCGAGCCATAGCGGCATCCCATGATCGTGATGTCGAGGAAAGTCGCGGCCGGCAGGAACTCGACCCGGGTCTCGGCGGACGGCACGCCGAGCAGGACGACGTTTCCCCCCCAGTCGACCATGCGGATCGCCTGCTCCATCGAGGCCTTCAGGCCGACGCATTCGAAGACGTGGCGAGCGCCCCAGCCGCCCGTGCGCGCCTTCACGGCCGCGACGACGTCGCCTGCTTCGCGCGGATCGAGGAAATCCGTCGCGCCGAGACGGCGGGCGAGTACCTGCTTGTCGCGATTGGTGTCGAGGACGAGGATGGGGTGCGCGCCGACGATGCGCGCGGCCTGCACGACGTTCAGGCCGACGCCGCCCGCGCCGATCACCACGACCGATTCGCCGGCTGCGACCCGGGCGCGATGGAAGACGGCGCCCGTGCCCGTGAGGACGCCACAGCCGATCAACGCCGCCGACGCGAATGGCACCTGCTTTGGAATCCGGATGGCCTGGTTCGCCTTCACGACGATGCGTTCCGCGAAGGTCGAAAGATTCGCGAAGCTGTAGTGCGGGACTCCCCGGATGCGAAAGGGCTGCGGGCGCTTGCCGAAGGTGTCTCGGCATAACGTCGGTCGGCCGGAATCGCAGGCGGGACAGGCCCCGCATTGGCCGAGCGTGGCGAGCGCCACGGGATCGCCCACGGCCAGCGACGTCACCGCGTCTCCGCAGCGCGCGACGATGCCGGCCCCCTCGTGGCCGAGCACAACCGGTGTCGGAAACGGAATCGTGCCGTTCACGACGGAGAGGTCGCTATGGCAGACGCCCGAGGCCATGATCTCGATCTCGACCTCGCCCGGCCCGGGTTCCCGGACCTCGAGGCCCTCGACCAGGCCGAGCGAACGCCCATCGAAGACGATCCCACGCATGACTGCCTCCTCAGCGATCCGCCGGCCCGACTCGTTTCGGTCGTTCGGCTCGTCCCGTTTTCTCTTCGTTCCAGCCTCGACGAGCAGGGATACCATTCCCGCAGCCACGAATGGAGTCGAAAGCTGCAGCTGGACCAGATCCCGATCGGAGACGAGTAGCGGGCGGGTGATGCAGCCGCTTGGCGACGAGCAGCGCTGAGCGCGTGCGTCAGGCGAGCGCTGCGAAGGTGTCGAGATCCTCGACGCTCGCCGTGAGGCGCTCTCACTGCGCGCGCCGCTTCGCGGCGCTTGCGCTCAGCAGCCGCTGAAGCGCGGCTCCCGGCGCTCCAGGTAGGCGGCGATTCCCTCGCGCATGTCGTTGCTCGTGTACGTGATGTGCTGGCAGCGAGCCTCGTCCTCCAGCGCCTGCGCGAAGCTGACGGACGAGCTGGCGTCGAGGAGCCGCTTCGACAAGCCGAGCGCGAGCGTGGGTCCCGCGGCCAGGCGACGGCCCCATTCCTCCGCCACGCTGTCCAGCTCGCCGGCGGGAACGACCTTGTTGACGAGGCCCATCGACTCCGCCTCCTTGGCGTCGATCGTGCCCCTGCCGCGGGCGCCGAGGTCCACCGCTCAGCTCTCCGGCTTCGTCGTGGCGACGACGGCCTGCTCGGCGACCGAGCGCGCCCACTGATAGTCGGCCTTACCGCTGGCATGGCGACGGATGCGCTCGCAGAAGGCGATCGAGCGCGGCGCCTTGAAGCGAGCGATCGACCGCGCGGTGAACTCCCGCAGCTGGTACGGGTCGCGAGCCGCCTCGGGACGCAGCTGCACGATGCCGACGACCTCCTCGCCGAATCGGTCGCTAGGCCTCCCGACGACCAGCGCATCGACGACGTCGGGGTGCCGGCGGATCACCTCCTCGACCTCTTCGACGAAGATCTTCTCCCCGCCGCTGTTCACGACCAGGGAGTCGCGTCCGAGCAGGACGATGACGCCGTCCGGCCCGAGACGGGCCCGATCGCCGGGGACAGCGACACGCTGCCCGTCGATGATCGGGAAGGTCTCCTCGGTCCGCTTCCGGTCGCCGAGGTAGCCGAGCGGCACGCGACCCCGCCGCGCGGTCCAGCCGATCTCGTCGTCCCCCGGCGCGAGGAACCGACGCCGATCCGCCGAGAGAACCGCTGCCCCGGCCGCGGGCGCGAAGCCGTGTGCCTTGGCCGCACGCCTCGTCGCACCGAAGGCCATCCCGCCGGTCTCCGACGCACCGTATCCGTCCACGATGGTGATCCAAGGGAGCAGTTCGAGCAGCGCCTGCTTGCAGGACTCGCTGGTCACGGCTCCGCCGGTCGCGATGGTGTGCAGCGACTCGAGGTCGTAGGCCCTCGCGCGCAGCTCTTCGATCAGGCGGCGGGCGAAGGCGTCCCCGACGATCGACATGAAGTTGACCCGCTCCCGAGCGACCGTTTCGAGGATGCTGCGGGCGTCGAAGGGGGCGGTATCGTCGTGAAGGACGATCGTCGCGCCGGAGTGGATTCCCGCGAACGCGGTCCATTGGGCGGCCGCGTGCATCAGCGGCGCCGCCGCGAACCAGGTGCCGCCACCCACCGACGCCTTCGCCATCAAGCTCTCTCGGGACGCGCCCTCGCTGCCCCCCATCGCGCCGACGAAGATGTCGCCCTGGCGCCAGAGCACAGCCTTCGGTGAGCCGGGGGTGCCGCCCGTGCACACGAGGCAGAGATCGTCGGGAGACGGGACCGGGAGCTTCGAGTCGACGGAGCCCTTGCTGGCGGCGTTCTCGAAGCTCGTACTGCCGGCGAGCGGCGAGACTCCCGACCCGTCGTCGACGTCGACGAGAGCCAGGCTGTGCGCCCCCAATGTCTCGCCTAGCAGTGGAGCGAGCGAGCGGTGGTAGACGACCGCTTCGCTGCCCACCATGTCGAGCAGGCTGCGGATCTCCCCGGGTCTGTAGTGCTGGTTGACGTTGAAGGGCACGGCCCGGGCGCGGAAGCAGCCCAGCATCGCTTCGATGTATTCGGGGCAGTTGTGCAGCAGCAGCGCGACGGGCGCCTGGTCGCACTCCCAGCGCTCGAGCGCGTTGCGCTCGCGGCGGACGCCGATGCCGCGGCGCTGGAGGAACGCGGCGAAGTTCCGCGTGCGCATCGCGACCTCCCCGTAGGTCCGCCGGATATTCTTCCAGACCAGCACCTCGCGGTCCTGCGCAGCGGCGGCGACGGCGTCGTACGCGGCCGGCAGGGACCATTCCAGCGACTCCATCGGCGCTCCCGTTCACGCTCCCAGCCCGGGCGTGGTACGCTCTAAAAAGTCTAGATGTTTTCGCGCGCGGCCGCAGGCTCGACGGCGGCGGGCCGGCAGGCGAGCAGGGACGTCTGTGCAGCGCCACCGGGCATCCGAACCCTCCTCGACCTGCCGATGATCCCCGGTCGGGGCGCGATCGATCTCCGGCAGGGGCCAGCGGCTCGAGCCGACTGTTCGGGCCGCGGGGATCCGGCGCGAGACGCAGACGGCTGGTGTCCCGCACTGCGGAGGTCCGTGAGCCTTGCCGCGAGCGAAGAGAAGCGCAGTGACGGAGGTCGAGATCGAGCGCGCTCGGCTGCGCGAGAAGCCCCAGCAGATCGCCGACGAGCTCCGCCAGCTCATCGTGTCAGGTGAGCTCTCCGAGGGGGACTCGCTCGGCCACGAGCCCGACCTGATCGAGCGGTTCGGGGTGTCGAGGCCGTCGCTACGCGAGGCGCTTCGCATCCTCGAGGCCGAAGGCCTGATCTCCGTGGTGCGCGGCGTGCGCGGCGGCGTCGTCGTTCACGAGCCCGACGGACGCATGACCGCACGTACGGCGGCGTTGGTGCTTCAAGCGCGCAACGTGTCCCTGGCGGACGTCCAGCAGGCGCGCAGCCTGCTGGAGCCGACGGCCGTTCGCGTCGTCGCATCGTTGCGATCGCGGCGTTCGGCGGTAAGGGAATTGCGGCAGCTGATCGACGATCAGCTGCGGGTGAGCATGGATCCCGAAGCCTTCGGGCGCGCCAATGCGCGATTTCACGAGCGCCTCGTCGCGCGGGCCGGCAATCAAACCCTGAGCATCGTTGCGGAGATGCTGAACGAGATCGTGGCGCGGGCGGTGACCGCGGTCAGCAAGACCGGGTCGGCTCGCAGCTCCATGGCGACTCGCCGCCGGGGCATCCGTTCGCAGCAGCGACTCGTCTCGCTCATCGAAGCCGGCCAGGCGTCCGAAGCCGAGACGCACTGGCGCACGCACATGACGGTCGTGGGCCGGGTGCTGCTCGGCCAGCGCGCCACCACCGTCATCGATCTCATGGATCACCACTAGGTGTCTGCAGCGTGAGCTGCTCCCAATCGCCGAAGCGAGCGTCGAGTGCGGCGCGCAGGATCCGGCGGTTCGACAGCGCTATGCGATGGGTGTAGCGCCCGAGGGTGCGGAGCACGCTCTCGGGTCCCGCGATGGGCGGCTTGGCATGGACGACCCAGTCGTGTTGGCGAAGCCTGTGGAAGAGAGCGGGCAGCCCGTCGTCGGGCCCGAGCTCGCCCCGACCGCGGCGCTGTCGGAGGCCGTCCGTGAACCTGCCGCGGAAGACCTCGATTCCCGTCATCGGGCGTGATTCGGCCGCTATTTTCTTCCCCAGGCGTCGGAGTCAGGCGTAGGCCTACGGAGATGCGGTCGAGCAGGTCGAAGGCTCGCTGCGGTTCCGGAGTTTTTGCTGGTCTTCCGGCGTGAAGGCGGCCCTTCTCGTCGGTCGCACGGCGCGGGCGGCCTCAGACTTCCCGTTGCCGAAGCGGAACGACCAGCGCGATCGAGCCGTAGTCGCGGTCGCGGTGGATCAGCTCGAGATCGTGCCGCAGCGCGCATGTGGCGATCAGGCAATCGACGGACGAGCGCAGCGTGCGTCCAGCCCGCCGGGCCCTTCGGTAGAGTTCGACCGCCTCGAGCACGACCGTCTCGGAGAGCGGGGACTCGACCCGGGGAAGAGCGAGCATCGAATCGCGCGCGATCCGAAAGGCGCGCTCGTTCTTGAATCCCTGGAGCACCTCCTGGATCACGGGAAGACAGGTCACGACGTCGTCGAAATCCACCAGAGACTCGAGGTCGAGCGGAGCTTGCGCCCGGAACACCGCGATCCACACGGAGGTATCTGCGAGGATCATGCGCGCCGGCCCACGCGCCGCGCTCGGCGCCGATCGCCGCGCATCTCGGTGAGCTCGCCCTCCCAGAGGCCCGAGCCGCGAAGTTCGAGGATGCGGCGCGCTCGGGCGTGCCGCACGAACTCCTCCAGCGCCCGCTCGACGGCACGCGAGTAGGTCTTCTCCCCGCTGAGCCGCGTGGCCTCCTCCAGCAATTCCTCACGAAGCACAAGATTTGTACGTTTCATGTGTATATGCTACCGATCCGGCATCCGTAGCGCCAAGCGCCGCGATGCCGGGTGCCGCCTCGGAAACGCAGCCGACACCCTGCCGCGCGGGAGGCTTGCTCTCGGCACCAGCTCGTCGAGAAAGTTCCGTCGGACGGAGATCGACCGCTTTGCCTTCCCACGCGCCTGTTGGCAGCTGACGGCGCGGGCCACCGCTCCCGCGCAAGCTCCCCCCGGCGGCTCGAGGGCCTGCACCGGGAGAGGGCCATCCTGCTCCTGGCACCGCGGCGCCAGGGCCGCACCCCACGCGCCGTCGAGATCCAATTCAGGACTATCCGCGGAGTCGCTGAAATCGTACGCCCGCCTGAAAACCAACGGGCACCTCCACTAGCACCCTGTCGGAGGACGCGATACCTCGGAGCGAAGAGGACAGGATGTTTTGCGCACCTCCCGCTGAGGTGCTCGACTCGGCTCTCCACGGGGGAGAGCCGAGATGGAGCGCCGGCTGAGACGGGAGGAAGTGATGACGATCGATGCCCTGTACGAGCCAGGGATGAGCAAGCGCGGGATTGCGCGAACGCTCGGGGAGCACGAGAACGCGATGTGGTATCGGCTGGAGCGCCTGGCGCGGGGCGTGGGCGACAGCCGGGCGAACCAGGCGTCGTCGGTGGAAGCATTCGCAGAGGCGATCGCGCACTGCATGGGCTCGCAGGCGCATCACGGCGTGAGCGTGCTGGTGCTCTTCGAGTGGCTGCTGGCGGAGCACGGCTACGCGGGGAGCTACAAAGCGGTGCAGCGCTTCGTGCGGCGCCGCTACCCCAAGCCGCAGCTACGCGTGCGCCGGCGGGTGGAGACGCCGCCGGGCGCGCAGGCGCAGGCCGACTGGGCGGAGTTCCGCGAGATCGAGCTCGGCGGGGAGTGGTGCACGCTCTAC